>JBBRZQ010000107.1:0-15437 GCA_038236535.1 Actinomycetales bacterium | reverse complement strand
CTTCCTGACCAAGTTCGCCGCCTCGGTCACGATCGTGCACCGCCGCGACGAGCTGCGCGCCTCCAAGATCATGGCCGACCGCGCGATGGCCAACCCCAAGATCCACTTCGCCTGGAACAGCGCAGTCGAGGCGATCCACGGCCAGGACAAGGTCACCGGGGTGACCCTTCATGACACGGTCACCGGCGCAAGCCGCCTCCTGCCCGTCACCGGCGTCTTCGTCGCCATCGGACACGACCCGCGAAACGAGCTCATCAAGGATGTCGTAGACCTGGATGAGCAGGGCTACGTCACAGTCCAGGGACGAGGCACGGCCACCAACATCGCGGGCGTGTTCGCCGCCGGGGACCTGGTCGACCACACCTACCGGCAGGCGATCACCGCCGCAGGCTCAGGCTGCGCTGCCGCCCTGGACGCCGGGCACTATCTGCGCGACCTCGGCCCCACCCCTGCGCACGACAGGCCAGTGGCCGAGCCCGTCTACGCTCCTGAACGGCTCGTCACGCCCTGACGCCACACCCCGAAGACACACCTCCTGGTATTGCCGCAGCAGTTCCAGGACCCGCCGTCATCATCTCCGGCCATCAAAGGAAGACGACATGGACCGCACCGACCAGACAGCATGGAACCAGCGGTATGCGGACAGTGAGCTGGTGTGGTCCGCCGCACCGAATACCTGGGTCGAACAGCTGACCCAGGACCTTCCGCCCGGAAAGGCACTGGACATTGCCGCCGGGGAGGGCCGCAACGCCCTGTGGCTCGCCACCCGCGGATGGCATGCCACCGCGGTGGACTTCTCCGCGGTAGCGCTGCAACGGGCTCGCTCGCTGGCCAAGGAGCAGCTCGGCGACGATGCCGGAACGGTGGAGACCCTCGAGGCGGACGTGCAGACCTGGGTTCCGCCCACTCGTTCCTACGATCTGGTTCTGGTGGTGTACCTGCACCTGCCCCAGCAGCGGCGCAGCGCCGTCATGCTGGCCGCTGCCGAGGCCGTCGCCCCGGGCGGGACACTCCTGATCGTGGGACACGACCTAGAGAACCTGACCTCCGGGCACGGGGGACCACAGGATCCCCTGGTCTTGTATCGCCCGATCGACATCGTGACCGACATCGAGCCAGCGCAGCTGGTCATTCTCCGTGACGAAACGGCCGTCCGCTCACTGACCGACGGCCAGGGCCAGCCGGCTGAGGCCCTCGATGCGCTGGTCCTGGCCCGCCGACCTGTCGGCTGACTCCCCTAGCGGTCATTGACACCACCAGCCACCCCCCCCCCGCGGCCCCACACCGCCCCACACGCCCACGGGCAGACCCGGCCGGAATAACCCCCGACGCTCGCGTTGTTGATACCCCTAGGGGTATCCTCTTTCCACTCCCCCGACAGCCGCACCAAACGAGTTGACCAGCCAGGAGGATCTCGGATGGATACCAGCTTCGCGCTCAACCAGACCCGTTGCTACCAGCAGGCCGCGAGGCTGATGGCAAAGGGGGTCAGCCTGTCTGTGGCCCTTCGCGGTTGCCTGCACACCCAGAACTCACGTCCCTCGCGCACGAAGAACCCGCCCGGAACACCGGCCCCGGAGAAGGCGCCGAATCGGCACAGGGCCGGGGTGCTCGCAGAAGAACCCGGCCTCGAAGCCCCTGAATAATACCCATGGGGGTATAGTGGGCTCACAGTCAACCATTCGTCCCACCCACAAAGGAGCACCAAAGATGTGTAGTCCCGCCCGTTGCCACCGCTGCGGAAAGACCACCTGGAGCGGGTGCGGCATGCACGTCGACTCCGTCATGGCCAGAGTCACCCCCGCCCAGCGATGCACCTGCGCCCCCGTCGAGACACCTGTGAAGCGGTTTCCGTGGAGCCGAAGCTGACGTACCTGCGACGGGTCCGCGCCTCTAGCGGCGTGACTACCCACCTCTAGAGGCGCCACTGCCCACAGCCCTGTGGACAAAACCGGCAGGGCACCCAAAGCCCCGTAGATCCGGGCAGGCCGGGTCACTCGTGGGCGAGCAGCTCCTTGATGCGCGCGGCCAGTGACGGCGGGACGACCGTATCGGCGTCACGTAAGGCGCCCAGGGCAGCCCGCGCTCCCACCAGGGCGGCATACAACGGTGGGCACGTCGGACACGCTTCGAGGTGGCGCTCCACCAGCACCCTGTCGGACGTCGGGAGGCCATCGTCGAGATAGTCCGAGACCTTGCTCCGGGCGTCCCAGCAGCGCATCGGGACCCCGCGCCTGGCCTCCCGTCTCTGGCGCCCCTGGGCCAGCGCGTCCACCATCATCATCCGACCCCGACGTAGTCGCTGCTTGGCAGCGGGCAGCCCCACGCCCTGGACGTCTGCGATCTGCGCCACGGTCATCCCTTCAGCGTCGTGCAGGACCACCACGGTCCGGTAGATGACCGGAAGCCGGACCAGCGCGTCCTCCAGCTCCTCGCGGGTCTCGGCTCGCTCGACCACCGTGGCCGCGTCCACGGTGTAGGCCTCGTCACGCCAGCGCTGCTCCACCTCGCGCTCCACGTCCTGGGTGGTGTCCTCGCGATCTCGACGGACCCGGTCAACGGCAAGGTTGTGAAGGATGCGGTGAAGCCAGGTGACCAGCGACGCTTCGCCCCGAAAAGACCCGGCTCGTTGCAGGGCGCGCACCATGGTCTCCTGCACGAGGTCCTCGGCCAGCTGATCGTCCGCCACCATCGTGCGGGCGTATCTGAGCAGGCCGGGGACCTCGGCAGCGAGTCGGTCACGAACGTCGGGGTCGGCCACAAAGGCGACGCTAGCCCTAGAGGGTGCGCTACGCAGCAGTGGTCGCGTCCTTCTGGAGTGGACTGGTGCGGAACCCGAACACGGCATACAGCGGGCAGAAGCTGAGCGCGGACGTCGCCAGCATCACGGCGGCCAGGGCGTAGAGGATGACCGCGAGCCAGCCACCGGGGCCGGCCAGCAGGCCCGCGACGATGAGCACAGGGGCCACCACGAACGCACGAAGCTTCCGGTCGGCTGAACCAACATTGATCTTCACGGTGTTCTCCTTCAGAGGGGATCTGGTACCTCGTGGATCTGGTACATCTCATAGACGCAGCAGACCCGAAAAGGGATACCTCCCCGGGTATGTGACAACCGTCACAGCGCGGCACGAGCACCTCCACACCTTCTCCATCTGCGATCCACCGGTCCTCCCGACCCAACGGCCAGCCTGACCCGGTAATGCAGATCCCGGGCGAGCCTTCTTGGCCGCCGACCAGGAGGAGACACCGATGACCATGCAAGACGAGAGGACGAAGGGTGACCATCCCACCGCTGACGATCGAGTCCGGGTTCCGCGCCGTCGCCCAGCCTGGGGGCGCGAAGTGCGCTGGGCCCGCCGGGCGACCCAGGGCGCCGTCATCGCCGTCGTGGGCTGGCAGGCGGTCCTCCATGTGACCTCCGGCGGGGAGTCCGCCGAAGCCTGGTGCCCGCTCGGAGGCTTCGAGGGCGCCTGGACCATGATGACCACCGGGCGAACAGTGGCACACGTGCACACCTCGAGCCTGGTGCTGGCCGGCGCCGTGCTGGCGCTGGCAATGGTCGGTCGGGGGTTCTTCTGCGGGTGGCTCTGCCCGCTGGGCTCCCTTCAGGAGATGGTGCACGCAGCCGGGCGCGCCGTCACCGACAAGGTGCCACCGCTGCGACGGCTACGCCGCACGCTGAGCCAGCGCGCCGGCGCCAAGGGCTGGCAACGCATCGACCGGGTCCTGCGCTGGGGCCGCTGGCTGGTACTGGCCTGGGCGATCATCGGCGCGGCCGTCACCGGGACGATGGTCTTCCGGGTTGCCGACCCGTGGATCGCGCTGCTCATGGTGGCCCAGTTCGAGGTCAGCCTCGCGTTCGTCGTGCTGGTCGCGACACTCGTTCTGGCGCTCTTCGTCGAGCGGCCGTTCTGCCGTTACGCGTGCCCGCTCGGAGCGATCCAGTCGCTCGCCGGCAAGCTCAGCCCGATCGCCGTCCAGCGTGACGACTCGGCCTGCCTGGGCTGCGACCTGTGCAACCAGGCCTGCCCGATGGCAATCCCGGTCAACACCCGCACCCGGGTCACCGACGCGTCCTGCATCGGCTGCCTCGAGTGTGTCAGCGCCTGCCCCAGCCAGAACGGCCTGACGGTGACCCTGGCCATACCCACCTTCCGCGCCGGTCGCACGTCACCGGCCACCACAGAACCTGACCGCCAGAGCGCCTCTGCAACGGAGATCCTGACATGAGAAGCCCACTGCGAACAAGCCCCCATGGCGCCACAAGGGCGCCCGCGCAGGAACTCGTCATCCCCCGCGGACGGCGCCCGGTGCCGACCCACACCAACCTGCACACCCGCCGCATCCCAGTCGCGGCGTACATCGCTGCACTGCTCCTGCTGCCCACGCTGATCATCGGCGGCTTCTTCAGCGCCGGCCTGTGGGCCAGCGCCGAGAGCTCAACCACCGCTCAGGGCGCCCTGGCAGGCACGACGTCAGGGTCAGGGGAAGGTGGCGCGGACCTCGAGGCTCCGGCAACCGCGGCCGATGTCAAGGGCTCGATGACGGTGAAGCAGGTCGTCGATGCCTTCCCGCCGATCACCGCCGCGCAGATCCTGGCCAGGCTCGGCGCGCCGCCGGACACGCCGGTCTCCGCCCAGCTGAAGACCCTGGTGGAGAAGGGCAACAGCATCGACGTCCCCACCTTGCGCACCTGGCTGGAGGAACAAGGGGCCAAGTAGCCCGGGTCACTCACCAAGATAGCCAGCCACCCGGCAGCAACCTAGGCAGGGCAGGTACCCGGGTTGGCCAGCCGCTGGCGCAGACCGAAACCCACGACGCCCAGCGCCAGGACCGCCGTGGGTACCTCGTGCGGTGCGGAGTTCAGCAGTCCCAGTGAGGCCAGGACGCTCACGGCCGCGACCGCGGCGCAGGGCGTGCAGCCGAACTCGAGCTTGAGACCTGCTCCGGGGAGCGGGAGGTACGTCGCCAGCGTGGTGGCCGAGGCGAGGGCGACCAAGGCGACCAGGGCCGTCCAGCCCGGCGCGCTGGCCACGGCCCACCCCCCGGTCGCGGCGAGCGACACGATGAACATCACCGGGCTCAGAACGGCGACGGCCACGCGCCTTCTATGTGGCCAGGCACCCAGGGCATCAGCCCATCTTCGGCGATCCACCGGTGCACTGTCCGCGGCCCGCTCAGTCGCCGGATCAGTGCTGGGCGTCGAACGCATCAAGTCCTCCATCGCCGATCATCCCTTCCAGGGTGTCCACTCCACCGGCTGATCAGCCGGTGGAGGCCGGGCGATCCGTTGCTGGATCCATGATACCCCAGTGGGTATCTAGGGCCCAGGGGAACACCGGCAAGCCACGACCAAGGGGAGACACGCCCCACAGTGCGCCCGCTATACCCCCTCGGGTATAGTCAGACACATGGAGCCCACTGCGACCAACTTATCCACGCCCTCTCCCACCCGTTCTGTGCTCGACCGGCTGCGAGGAGTGTTCAGCAGGCAACCGGCCGACGGCAGCCTCGGGTCGAAGATCAAGGCGGAGCATGCCCTGGAGGTGGTCCGCGGTGGCGCGACCCTGCTCGACGTTCGGGAGGGCAGCGAATGGAAGTCCGGTCATGCGCCCGGGGCCATCCACATCCCCCTCGGCGACATCGACAAGGCCCCGCGGCGACTGCGCCAGGGGCGTCCGGTCGTGGTGATGTGTGCCAGCGGGATGCGCTCACGCACCGCGGCCAAACACCTGCGCTCGCTCGGCTGGGACGCGGCAAGCCTGTCCGGCGGCATCGGAGCCTGGCAGCGCGCCGGCGGTGAGATCCGCTGATGACCACCAGCACCGGACTCTCCCCCACCCAGGACGCCTTGAGGATCGTCATCGTCGGAGGCGTCGCCGGCGGGATGAGTGCCGCCGCTCGCGCCCGTCGCCTCGATGAGCATGCCGAGATCGTCGTTCTCGAGCAGGGTGCCTACGTCTCCTTCGCCAACTGTGGCCTGCCGTACCACCTCTCCGGCGAAATAGCCCAGCGCGATGACCTGCTGCTACACACCCCGGAGTCCCTCGCCGAGTCCCTGAACCTGGATGTCCGCACCGGCCATCGGGTCACCAGCATCGACCGGCACGCCCGCAAGGTCACCATCTCGGCCGGTGAGGACACCTACGTCCTCCCGTATGACGCCCTGCTGCTCTCCCCCGGGGCGGTGGCCGTGCGGCCACCCATCTCGGGCCTGGACCACCCCGCCGTGCACAGCCTGCGCACCGTCCCCGACGTCGACGCCCTGCGTGAGCGCATCGACGAGCTGCTGGCGCACCAGCTGCAGAATGGGCAGGCCCCCAGCGCTGTCGTCATCGGCGCCGGGTTCATCGGCCTGGAGGCGGTCGAGGCCCTCACCGCCCGCGGCCTGACAGTCCACCTCGTCGAGCTGGCCGACCACGTCCTGCCCCCGCTGGACGCCGAGCTGGCACCTCTGCTGGCCGAGGAGCTTTCCGCGCACGGGGTGGACCTGCGCCTGGGCGTGTCCGCCCAGGCCGTGACGTCGCGCGGCAGGATCCCCGCGACGCTGGGCGGTCCCAGCCCCGAGTCAGGGTCGGGCCGCGACCACGGCGCCGTGACGGTCACCCTCTCCGACGGTGCCACCCTGGCCGCCGACCTGGTCATCGTCAACGTCGGGGTTCGACCGGCCAGCGCACTCGCGGTCGAAGCCGGCCTCGATCTGGGCCCGACCGGCGCGATCCGGGTCGACGGCGACCAGCACACCTCCGACCCCCACATCTGGGCGGTCGGCGACGCCGTTGAGGTCACCCAGTCCGTGACCGGGACCCGGATGCCCGTGCCGCTGGCCGGCCCGGCGAACCGGCAGGGACGCCGGGCAGCCGACTCGATCTGCGGACACCGGACGACGCCCCAGGCGGCAGTGCTTGCGACCGCCATCGTGCGGGTCTTCGGGCTGACTGCGGCCACCACCGGCGCCAACCAGGCAGCGTTGCGCAAGGCAGGTATCGCCCACGAGGTGATGCACATCCACCCGGGCGACCACGCTGGTTACTACCCGGGATCCGAGCAGGTGCACCTCGTCGCGAGCTTCGCCCCCGACGGCACCCTCCTCGGCGCCCAGGGCGTCGGCCGGGCAGGTGTCGACAAACGCATCGACATCCTCGCGGTGGCCATCCGGGCCGGCATGTCGGCGGACGACCTGGCCGAGCTGGAGCTCGCCTACGCCCCGCCGTACGGCTCGGCCAAGGACCCGGTGAACATGCTCGGGTTCGTCGCCCAGAACGTGCTGGACGGCACCATGCCCCAGTGGCAGGCCCAGGATCTGGGCGACGCCATGGCCAACACCCTCATCCTGGACGTGCGGTCGCCATCGGAGTACGCCGAGGGCCACCTCGACGGCGCCCTCAACATCTCCCACCTCGAGCTTCGTGATCGGCTGGACGAGGTCGCCGCGTCGGCCGGCGGACGCCCGGTGAGCGTGCACTGCGCCAGCGGCGTCCGCTCCTACCTCGCCACCCGGGTGCTGCTCAGCAAAGGGTTCGAGGCCCGCAACCTCTCCGGAGGGTGGCTCACGCTCAAGGCCGTCCACCCCGACATCTGATCCCCTTACCACTCAAGGAGCCAACAGCATGCGAGTTCACCCCACCCGATCCTGGTCCCGCGGGATCGCCTCAGCTGCACTGGCGGTGGCGACGATCACCGGAGTCAGCGCCTGCTCGTCCGGCACCCCCGCCAGCAGCTCGTCGTCTTCAGCGACCGGACAGCACGTGGCCGCCAGCGACTTCGCGACTGCCATGAAGGCACCGGGCACCATCGTGCTCGACGTGCGCACACCTGCTGAGTACACCAGCGGGCACCTCCCGGCGGCACGGAACATCGACATCGAGGCCCCGGACTTCGCGACCAGGATCGCCACCCTCGACAAGAACGTGCCGTATGCCGTCTACTGCCGCAGCGGGAACCGGTCGGGCGTGGCTCTGCAGCAGATGGCCGCTGCCGGCTTCACTCACGTGTACGACCTCGCGGACGGGATCGGCGCCTGGCAGAACATGGGCGGACCCATGATGACCGGCGGGTCCTGACCGCCACCCCAGAGGGACGATAGGCCATCCCCGCAAACTGCGGGGATGGCCTATCGCTCTGGCCCGGGCCGAACTGCTGCTCGGCTCCTGGCTCAGCCCTCGGACTCGTCCCCATTGACGGCCGAGGCGATGTACACGGTCCGGTTGGCCGCGGGCTGGATGAGCACGGTGGGGTCAGCGCACCGGCTGGGGACCGCGATCATGTCGTTGGTGGACCCGTCGCCGGCCGGGCTCAGAGCGAACGCCGCGGTGGAGGAACCGACCGTCTGGTTGCAGACCAGAGTGGCCACTACCTGTGCGATGGGGTTGACGCCGGTGCCGCGCGGTGGCGGGATGACCAGGCCGTTGATCTCGACCTCGGTCCGGCCGTCTTCGCCGACTCGCACCTCGGTCCGCCCGGTCACCCAGGGCGCCCCGCCGGGCTTGATGCCGGCGATCACCGGGCTGGCCGGCGCCGGGTTGCTCCCGACGAGCTGGCCCCGCAGCACAGAATGTCCGCTCGAACCGGATCCGTCAGCTAGGGCGGGTGCAGCGGTTAAGGCGGTGATCGCCAAGGCGACGGCGGCTGAGGTCAACAGGGCTGAGGTCGATAGTGCGCGACAGGTTCGGGTGGTGGGCATGAGCTGCTCCTTCTCGCGACGCTGCGGAGGCCCCGGTTCGAGGCCCCCGTCGTCGATAGGACACGTGTCTGCGACCACATCGGTTCAGTCAGGTCCACCCGTCGGTTCAGTCAGGTCCACCCGTCGGTTCAGTCAGGTCCACCCGTCGGCCAGTCGTCCTGGGGTCAGACGGCCTGCTTCGACTTGTCCGAGGCCAGGGCGTAGAAGAACAGCGCCACGGGCCGGTACATCGCGTGGGCAAACTTGGTGAACGGCAGCAGGAGCATGAGCTCCATGGCCACGGCGACGTGGAACAGGAACACCCAGTATCCCCAGACGGGCGCGTTTGGCAGGTAGAGCGCGACCTCGATGAAGAAGCCGGTGGCACCGGTGATCCAGAGCATCACGAGCAGGAGCCAGTCCGAGGCGGTGGAGTGCTGCGCCGCCCGGTTGATCTCGCGCTTGCGGTTGACCATGAACATGGTCACGCCATACAGCAGGGAGAGGCCGGCGATCGTCCCGATCAAGCGGGACGGGTACCACAGCGGGATCGGTGTGCCGGTCTCCTTTACCCCGATGAGGGCGAGGCCCCAGTCGAGGATGGTCGCACTGAACAGGCCCAGGAAGCCCCAGATGGTCAGCGCGTGGATCAGCCAGCGGCGGCGGTACAACGGCTCGATCGGGTTGTCGTCCTTGCAGTCCTGGCGGTATCGGCGCTGGCCCAGCGACTCGACTCCGAGGGCCGCCCACAATGCCTTGCCGGCCCCGGCCAGCTGGGCACGGCCGCCGAACAAGGTCGGCAGGCTGACGCCTTCACTTCGGGCGACTCCCCTGGCCATCGTGGTCAGACCGAAGAGCCCGGCCACTACCAGCACACCCATCACCGCGACGCCGGTCCAGTGGATCAGCCCTTCTGGGATGAACGTGAAGAGCGCGAGCGAAGCGCTGTCCTGCGGACCGTGCGAGGCATACATGAATACCGCGAAGAAGGCAGCGACCGCTGTGGCGATGAGCGACCCGACGACCGGTCGGGTGTACAGGATCCTGGCAAGCCCGGTGGGCTCGTAGCTCGAGATCGCGTAACGCCGGGCAGCTGCCATGAACTCGCTGGGATCAGCCTCCGTCGGGCAGCTGTCGGAGCACAGACCGCACTGGTAGCAGGTCCACAGCTCCTTGCTGGAGAGCAGCTCATCTTTCATCCCCACCTGGGCGTACCGGATGATCCGGCGCGGGAAGGTGCTGTCGTTGTCCACCAGCGGACAGATCGCCGTGCAGGTGCCGCAGCTGAAGCAGGCCGATACGTCGGCCGCCCCGAAGAGCTTGATGTCAGAAAGAAGCTCGGTGTCGACGATCGTGCTCATGAGGTCGCCTCCTGGCGAACGCTTGCGTAGCGGAAGTAGCCCTCATCGGTGGGGTCCTCGACCTCGACCAGATGGCCGTAGCGCCGCATCCCCATCACCCAGAAGAGCACCTCGTCGGCAGGATGGCCGATGTGCTCGGCGATCTCGGGGACGGTGAGCGGTCCCGCCCGAAGAGCCCAGTGGATCGGGTCGTGCATCGTTGGTTCCTCGCGGATGATCTCGCGGGGGTCCCTCAGCGTGGTACTCATGCGACCGGCTCCTTTGCCAGGGCTTCGATGGATGCGAGCATCTGGGCGTCCGTGTATCCGAGCAGGTCGATCGCGTTCTCCGGGCAGATCGGGACACACCCGCCGCAGCCCTTACAGACAGCCGCGCTGATCTCTGCCACGTTTCGACCGTCGGCCTCGATGGCGGTGATGGCGTCATACGGGCAGCTGGGCAGGCACTTCTCGGTGCACCCGGCGCAGGCTGCGGTGTCCACGGTGGCCACCAGCGGGTCCAGCTCGGCGAACCCCTTCAGGAGGATCCCGGCACTCTGGGTGACCGCGGCCAGGCCGGAGGCGACGGCCTCCGAAGAGGTCTTCGGGCTCTGGCAGGCGCCGGCGATCATCACCCCGGCCACGACGGTCTCGACCGGGCGCAGCTTGGGATGGATCTCGTTGTAGAACCCGTCGACGCCGACCGGGAGCTTCAGCACGCTGGTCAGGCCGGCGTTCTCGCGCGGCACCATGCCGGTCACCAGCACCACCAGGTCGGCCGGGAGGGTGAGCTCCTCGTTGCCGGTCAGCGCGTCGACGACGGTGACTGCCAGCTTTCCGTCGGGCATCGTGGTGACCGAGGGCGGGGTCTGGTCCGGGAACCTCATGTACACAGAGCCCAGCTCGCGCGACTCTGTGTACTTCAGCTCGTACTTGCCATAGGTCCGGACGTCGCGGTGCAGGTGGTACTGGTGGATTGCGGAGTCACGCTTGGAGATCTGTATCGAGGCGTTCACCGTTGCGGTGCAGCAGAACTTCGAGCAGTACTCGTTGCCGCCGGTCGGCTGCCGGTTGCCGACGCAGTAGATGTAGGCGATGGTGCCGACCTTCTTGCCCTGGTAGATCAGCGGGCCCTGCGTGCTGTCCATGAGCTTGGTGAACTCCGGCAGCGTCAGGACACCCTTGATGCCGTAGCCGAACTCACCGGCCGCAGGCTCGTAGGTGTCGAACCCGGTGGCCACCACGATCGTGCCGACCTCGGTAGTGACCAGCTCTTCCTGGCCGTGGATGCGGACCTCTGCGATGTAGTTGCCGAAACTGCCGGACTTGGACACCAGCTCGGCGTCGGTCAGCACGGTGATCGAGGGCCGCTTCGCGACCTCCGCCACCAGGAAGGCGATCTGCTCGTGGCCGTTGCGGTCGTTGGGGAACATCGCACCGAGCTCGCCGACCCACCCGCCGAGCTTGGACTCACGCTCGACGATGTAGACACCGAGCCCGATGTCGGCCAGCCCGATGGCTGCCCTCAGGCCGGCGACCCCGCCGCCGACCACCATCGTCCTGGGCAGGGTCTTGACGACCAGTGGCTCCAGCGGAGTCGACAACCTCGTCTTGGCGATACCCGCCTTGACCAGGCCGATCGCCTTCGCGGTCGCGCCCTCGTGGTCGTTGGTGTGGGCCCAGGAAGCCTGCTCGCGGACATTCACCTGGGTGTAGGTGTACGGGTTGAGGTCGGCCCGCTTGGCCACACCGCGGAAGGTGATCTGGTGGAGCTTCGGTGAGCAGGACGCCACGACGAGGCCGTCCAGCTTCTTCTCCTTGATGTCGGCGATCATCTCGTGCTGGGTGCCGTCCGAGCACGCGAACAGCCGGGTCTCCGAGACCACGACGTCGGGCTGGTCCTTGAGGGCGTCGCGCACCGCGGCCACGTCGACATAGTCGGAGATGTTCCCGCCGCAGTGGCAGATGTACACCCCGATGCGTCGATCCGCGCTGACTCCGGCGTCTGTCTCCGCACCGACTCCGGCGTCTGTCTCCGCGCTGATACCAGCGTCTGGCTGCTCGCTCATACCAGTGCCTCCGTCTTGATCGTCAAGTCTTCGGTGTGACCGTGCTTGCGGTGCTCAGCCTCCAGGTGAGCAGCGACCTGGGCCGATGCGGCACCGGCGTGCAGGATCGAGTCCACGATGTCCTTGACCCCGGCGGCGGTGCCGGCAACGAAGACTCCGGGGATGTCCGTCTTGCCGGGCTCGAGGTCCTCGTCGGGCTCGGCGACGTAGAAGTACTCGTCCAGTCCCAGCTTCTCGCCGGTGAAGAGCTTCTCCACGTCGCGGTTCGGCTGGATGCCCACTGCCAGGACCACGAGGTCGTACTCGGCCTCGACGATCTGGCCGCCGTTCTCGACGTCCTCGTAGCGAACGATCAGGTCACCGTCGTCCTTCTCGGTGATCTTGGCGACGCGCCCCTTGATGTAGGCGGCGCCCATGTCCTTGGCCTGCTCGTAGAACTCGTTGTAGCGCTTGCCGGCCGCACGGATATCCATGTAGTGCATGGTCACGTCGGCCAGCGGCAGGGTGCCCATGATGAGCTGGTTCTGCTTGACCGAGTACATGCAGCAGACCTTCGAGCACAGCGGGTTGCCGGTCGTCTTGTCGCGCGACCCGGTGCACGAGACGTACGCGATACGGTCGGGCACCTTGCCGTCGCCGGGGCGCAGGACCGTGTTGAACGGACGGGTCGGGGCGAGCAGGCGGTCCATCTGCATGCCGGTGATCACGTTGGCGTAAGTGCCGTAGCCGTACTCCGGTTTCAGGTCCGCGGCGAACAGCTTGTAGCCGGTCGAGACCACGACAGCCCCCACGTTGACCTCGGTGGTCTGGGCACGCTTGTCGAACCGGATGGCCTCACCCGGGCACGCGGTGACGCATTCCTGGCACTCCGAGCAGATGCCGCAGTCCAGGCAGCCACCGGAACCGGCCACCGCCTCAGCCTCGGTCATCGGCGGCTCGAGCTCGCCGAATCCATCCGGCGCAGGTGAGAACGCGATGTCGGCAACCACGGGCTCACGGCGGCTGTAGGTCTTCTGCCGCGCCATGACCTCCTTCTTGTCCACCACTCCGAGCAAGTCGTCGAGGGCGGGGAAGCTCTCCAGCGGGCGGCCTTGGACCCAGTTGTCGATCATGTACGCGGCGCGCCGGCCGGCACCCACCGCGCGAGTGATGTCGGACGCGCCAGTGGTGACGTCGCCCGCTGCGAACAGGTACGGGACCTCGGTCTGCAGGGTGACCGGGTCGACCTCGATCCTGCTTCCGCCCGCGACTCCGGTCAGCGACTCGTACGGCGCCTTGTCGGGCGCCATCCCGATCGCCGAGATCACCGCGTCGCACTCGATCACGAATCCGCTGCCCGAGACCGGCTCGGGCCGGCGCCTCCCGGACGCGTCGGGCTCACCGAGCTGCATCTTCTGGCAGCGCAGACCGGTAACCACGCCGCCCTGGCCTGCCACCACGGAGACCGGGGCGACGAGGAACTCAAAGGTGACGCCTTCGGTCTGCGCGTCGTCGACCTCGGCGACGTGGGCCGGCATCTCGTCACGACCGCGGCGGTAGGCGACCTTGACCTCTGCCGCGCCGAGCCGGCGAGCGGTCCGGGCGGTGTCCATCGCGACGTTGCCGCCACCGACGACCACCACGCGCTTTCCGGCCAGGTCGGGGGCCTGGCCCAGCCGCACCTGACGCAGGAAGTCCAGGCCGGCGAGCACGCCGTCGGACTCCTCACCAGGCACTCCGAGCGAGGTGGCCCGCGGGGTCCCGGTCGCCAGCAGCACGGCGTCATACCCCTGGGCCTTGAGCCCCTCGAGGTCGTTGACGGTGGTGGAGGTGACGATCTCGACACCCAGCGCCGTCACGTTGGCGATGTCCTGCTCGACGACCTCCTGGGGCAGCCGGTAGGCGGGCAGGGCGTGGCGCAGGAAGCCGCCGGCCCGCTCCTCCGCCTCGAGGATCCGGACGGCGTACCCCTGGCGCGCCAGCTGCCAGGCTGCGGTCAGCCCGGCCGGACCTGATCCGACGATCGCGACGCTCTTGCCGTTGGAGGCGGGGCGCTCAATGCCCGGGCCGTCCATGGTGTCGTAGTGGCGGTCGGCAACGAAGCGCTTGAGCCGGCGGATGGGGATCGATGCCTCGAGATCTCCGCGGGTGCACTCGCTCTCGCACGGCGCGTAGCAGGCGCGCCCGAGGGTGCCGACCAGCGGCGTCGCATCCAGGATCAGCTGGAACGCCTCTTCGTACTTGCCGCTGCGGATCAGGGACACGTAACCGTGCGCCTTGATGCCCGCGGGACAACCGTCGATGCACGGTGAGGTGCCGGCCCGCTGGATCACGGCCTTCTTCGGAACGGCCTGCGGGAAAGCGATGTAGGCGGCGCGGCGGGCGACCAGCCCGGCATTGAACTCATCGGGAACCGCCACCGTGCAGGCGGTCTGGCACTCGTTGCAGCCGGTGCAGGCCGACCAGTCGACGAACGTGGAGTTCTCCTGCACAGTCGCGTGGAAGGTGCCAAAGCTGTCCCGCTTGATCCCCTTGACCTCGCTGTACAGCTTGGTCGTGATGTTGGGGTGGTTGATGGTCGAGGACATCTTCGGGCCAGAGATACAGCTGGCGCAGTCAAGGGTCGGGAAGACCTTGCTGAGCAAGATCATCCGGCCGCCGACGCTGGCCTCCTTCTCGACCAGCAGGACCTTGTAACCCATGTCGCCGAGCTTGATCGACGACTCCATCCCGCCTATCCCGCTGCCGATCACCATGACGTCGTAATCCATCAGTCACTCCAGTTCATTGAATCTTGGGAGCCGCCCCGCAGGCGCGGCAAAGCTCGCTGCCGCCCCGTGGGCGCGGCCAGGTCCTAGATGAAGAGGTTGACGTTCGCCTCGTCCGTATCGCCCAGGTAAGCCGCGACCCCGGCGTACTCGAGCCCGTCGATGAGCTCTTCCTTCTTCAGCCCCATGATGTCCATCGACATGGCGCAGGCGACCATCTTGACGCCCTGCTCCTGTGCCGACTCGATGAGGTCTGGAAGAGACATGACCCTCTCCTCGCGCATCATCTTCTGCATGAGCTTGGGACCGACTCCGGCGAAGTTCATGTGAGAGAGCCGCAGGTGTTCCGGGCCCTGGGGCATCATCATCGAGAATGCCTTCTGCAGGAGGCTCTTTCCGCTGGTCCGCACGTTCTCGGTGCGCCGCAGGGCGTTAAGGCCCCAGAACGTGAAGAACATCGTGACCTCGTCGTCCATCGCCGCTGCCCCGTTGGCGATGATGAAGGCCGCCGTCACCTTGTCGAACTCACCGCTGAACACGATGATCGTCTTCCTTGTCTTGACCTCGACCTGTTCGCTGGTGGCTTCGACTACCGCTGTTTCGGTCATAGCCCTCGT
>JBBRZQ010000106.1:0-15512 GCA_038236535.1 Actinomycetales bacterium | reverse complement strand
CAGCGCCGACGTGTTCGCGCACTACTCGGCCATCGCCAGCAGCGGATACCGCTCGCTTGACGAGAACCAGAAGGTTGAGTTCGACATCACCCAGGGCCCGAAGGGCCCGCAGGCGGAGAACATCCGCCCGCTCTGATCTTGATGGGTTCCAACGGAACTCGCTTGATCTGATTCCGCAGAACTAGTTCTGCACCACGCATGCCCCGGCTCTCGAGCCGGGGCATGCGTGCGTCCGAGCCACTTCTGCCAGCCGCCGGGGGCACTGTCGGCGCGCCGTGATGGACTCTGCCGGTGCTGACGTTGCGAAGGGCCCCGAGTCTGGTCACCAGGGCGCCCAGTCTTGACGAGGCGCAGGCTGCAGTGGTCAGCTACCGCTCATCTGTCCGGCAGCCCCATGGCCCCGTGGCCGGATCGGTGCTGCGTGTCCTGGGCGCCCCAGGCACGGGCAAGACGTCAACTGCCATCGAGGTCGTGGTCGACCGGGTCCGCCGTGACGGAGTCGCCCCTGAGCAGTGTCTGGTGCTGACGGCGTCCAGGACCGCGGCCGCAGAGCTGCGCGAACGCATCACGGCCCGCATCGGGGGCACCACCACCGAACCGCTCGCGCGGACCCACCAGGCACTGGGATTCGGCATCCTGCGCCAGGCCGCAGCCCTGCGCGGAGATGCCACGCCCAAGCTCCTCAGCGGGCCCGAGCAGGATGTGATTCTGCGAGAGCTCCTTGCGGGCCACGCCTGCAGCGAGGGCAAGGCTCCGCGGTGGCCAGCCCAGATGGAGGCTGCCCTGGCAACCAGAGGGTTCCGCACCGAGCTTCGGGATCTGCTCATGCGGACGGTCGAGCGCGGCCTTGACTCCGCCGGGCTAGCCGCTCTGGGACGTGCCCATGATCGGCCGGACTGGGTTGCCGCCGCTGATGTCCTGGCCGAGTACGACGAGGTGACGGCCTTGTCCCGTCCGGGGTCGTACGACCCTGCATCGATCCTGGGCGCGGCTGCCGACCTGCTCGAGTCGGATCCCGAGACCGCCCGTCGGCTGGCCGGACCTGCCTGCGGGCTTCGCCTGATCGTGGTCGATGACGCCCAGGAGCTGACCCCGGCCGCGGCCCGGCTCCTTCGAGTCCTGCGACAACCGCACATCGACCTCGTGCTCATCGGTGACCCTGACGCGGCCGTGCAGACCTTCCGCGGCGCCGACCCGGCCATCCTGGGTGGGGGCCACTCCTGTTTTGGCGACGGTCCCACGATCAGGCTCGCGACCTCACACCGGCAGCCGCTGGCGTTGCGCGAGGTGAGCGCGCGGGTGACGAGACGGATCGGGGCCCTCGCCGGGGGAGCCCATCGCGGGCTCGAGCACCTCCCGGATGGTGGCCGCGCGGACGTTCGCCTGCTCCGCTCAACGTCGCAGGAAGCTGCCTTGATCGCCGCAGAGCTGCGATCCGCGCACCTGCTTGGCGGCACGCCGTGGTCGCAGATGGCCGTGATCGTCCGCGGGCAGGGACGAACCAGTACCCTGCGCAGGGTCTTGACGTCTGCGGGCGTGCCGGTGGCGGTGCCTTCCGCCGAGGTCCCGGTCCGGGACGAGGTCGCCGTGCGCCCGCTGCTCGCGTTGCTCGAGGTCGCTCTGCGGGTTGCCTCCGGAGAGCCGGACCCGATCGACGCCCAGACCGCGGTCGAGGTGGTGCTCTCCCCGATCGGTGGAGCTGACGCGGTCGGACTGCGGCGACTGCGCCGGGCGCTTCGCCGGGCCGAGCTTGACAGCGGCGGGGGGCGCACCAGTGATCAGCTGCTGGCTGAGGGCCTGGTGGCCCCGGAGACGCTGGGGCTGCTGGGTGCAGAGGGGGCGCCGGCCCGCAGGGTGGCCGCCGCGATTGCCGCCGGGGTCCGCGCGGCGCGCACGGTCAGCGGCCGGGATGTCGCCGGAACCGCGCGCTTTGCCCCGGGAGTGACCGCAGAGAGCGTGCTGTGGGCGGTGTGGGATGCCACCGGGCTGGCGGCGAGCTGGCGCCGGGTGGCCCTCGGGGGTGGTCTGTCCGGGGCTCGCGCAGACCGTCACCTGGACGCTGTCGTTGCCCTGTTCGACGTTGCGGCCAAGTATGTCGACCGATTGCCCCAGATGGGCCCTCACGGGTTCCTGGAGCACGTCCGCGGGCAAGACGTCGCAGCCGACACCCTGGTGGCCGGCGCCCCCAGCGACGACACCGTCTCGCTGCTCACCCCGGCCGGAGCGGCCGGGCGGCAGTGGCGCTTTGTGGTGGTCGCGGGGGTCCAGGAGGGGGTCTGGCCCGATCTGCGGCTTCGGGGGTCGCTGCTGGGCTCCGAGAGGCTGGTCGATGTCCTCACCGGTCGCGGGCAGTCGCTACGCGCGGCCCAGGCTGCGGTCCGCTATGACGAGACGCGGCTCTTCCTTGTTGCCGTCAGCCGCGCCTCGGAGCGGCTCCTGGTCACCGCGGTGCGAAGTGACGACGAGCAGCCGTCGGCCTACCTGGATATCGTCGACCCCCCGGACGAGTCGGATGACCTCGAGGAGCTCAGGGCGTTCAGTGAGGTGCCTCGGCCGATGGCGCTGACCGGGCTGGTGGCCGAGCTGCGTCGTGAGGTGGTGCTGGCAGCGACAAAGAGCGAACGGCAGACCGCGGCGGGACAGCTGGCCAGGCTGGCTGTGGCCCGGGTGGCCGGCGCCGACCCGTCCTCGTGGTGGGCGCTGACGCTGCTCAGCGATGACCGGCCTCTGCGAGCCGCCGGCCAGAGCGTCTCGGTGTCGCCCTCCCGGATCGAGAGCTACGGAGACTGCAGCCTTCGCTGGCTGCTGTCCTCGTGCGGCGGGGACGGCCCCGGGGTCGGCGCCGCCAACATCGGCACTCTGGTTCACGACATCGCGGCAGAACTCGGCGACGTCGACGAGGCCAGCCTGAGGGCCGAGGTCGACCGTCGATGGGGTCGGCTGGGGCTTCCTGCGGGCTGGCTGTCTCGCCGCCAGCGGGCCGAGGCGCAGACCATGGTGGCCAGGCTGGCCCGGTACTTCGAGGAGTCGGCTGCCGGCGGCTGGGAGCGGATCGGCGTCGAGCTCGACTTTCAGGTCGAGCTCGGACGCGCCGTGCTGAAGGGCAGGGTCGACCGCCTGGAGCGTGATGGCCGTGGTGGGCTGCGGGTGGTGGACCTCAAGACCGGCGCCGGCAAGCCGACACGTGGTGAGCTGCTTCGCAACGCCCAGCTCGGCGCCTACCAGGCGGCCGTCGAGAACGGGGCGTTCGCGGACCATGGCACTGTCTCCGCCGGGGCTGCGCTCCTGCAGGTCGGCAAGGCTGCCGGCGTCAGGACCACGCTGCAGCAGCAGGAGCCGCTATCGGCCGACGACGACCCGAAATGGGCGCACCTGCTGGTGCAGGACGCTGCAGAAGGCATGGCCGGCAGCGACTTCAGGGCTACCGTCGGCCCGGTGTGCACGTTCTGCGCGGTCAGGTCCAGCTGTCCGGTCCGGCCCGAGGGGAGAGTGATCTGAGTGCCTGGTCAGCCCAGCCAGCACTCGGCTCAGGCGATTGCTGAGGCCCTCGGCAACCCGTCACCCACCGCCGAGCAGCGCGCCGTCATCGAGGCACCGATGCGCCCCTTGCTGGTGGTCGCCGGCGCTGGATCGGGCAAGACCGAGACCATGGCCTCCCGGGTCGTCTGGCTGGTCGCCAACGGATACGTCGAGCCCGACCAGATCCTCGGGCTGACCTTCACCCGCAAGGCAGCCACCGAGCTTGCCGAGCGGATCGGGCGACGCCTGCGCCGGCTGCGGCACGTCGGCATGTGGACCCCTGTTCAGGAACAGGATGACGCCGAGGTGCTGGGCGGAACGCCGACCGTCTCCACCTACCATTCGTATGCCGGTCGGCTGGTTCGTGAGCACGCCTTGCGGCTGGGGGTGGAACCCGAGTCCCGGTTGCTGTCCGAGGCCGCAGCCTGGCAGTTCGCCGCGGAGGTGGTCGAGCGCCACGACGGGCCGATGGACGAGGTGCCGTTTGCTGCATCGACGATCATCCATGCCGTCGTCGACCTGGCCGGCGAGATGGCCGAGCACCTGCTCGTGCCGGCAGACCTGCACCGTCTGATCGACCTGTTCGAGGCCAGGGTCGCCGGGTTGCCCAAGGGAGCCAGCCGGGCTCGCGCCCTGCCCAGGGTGGTGGCCGACGCAGTGAGCTCGCTGAAGGCCCGTCGGCAGGTGCTTCCGCTGGTCGAGGCGTACATCACCCTCAAGCGCAGCCGGGATGCGCTCGACTTCGCGGATCAGATGGCTCTCGCGGCCACCCTGGCTCAGCGGTTCCCTGATATCGGCTCGATGGAGCGACAGCGGTTCCGGGCAGTCCTGCTCGACGAGTTCCAGGACACCAGCGAGGCGCAGCTGGTGCTGCTGAGGCACCTGTTCGTGGCCCGGGGTGAGCTGGTCCCGGTCACCGCGGTCGGCGACCCCAACCAGTCCATCTACGGCTGGCGCGGGGCAAGTGCCACCACGCTGACCCGCTTTCCGGGTGAGTTCGCCGATGGTGCAGGCCACGCGGATGTGCTGCCACTGTCGACGAGCTGGCGCAACGACAGCGCCATCCTGCTAGCAGCCAACATCACCTCCGGCCCGCTACGGGCCAAGTCGACGGTCGACGTGGAGGTGCTCCGTCCTCGCGCCGATGCAGGCGCCGGAAGGGTCCTCGCGGCCAGGCTGCTGACCACCGAGTCGGAGGCCGCCCACCTGGCCGGGTGGATCGCCCAGCACTGGCTGGACGCCCAGGGCCGGCCAACCGGGGTCTCGGCGGCGGTTCTGTGTCGCAAGCGTTCGCAGTTCGGCTCCGTGATCGATGCCCTCGAGCTGGCCGGTCTGCCGGTGGAGGTCGTGGGTCTGGGCGGACTGCTCAGCACCCCCGAGGTGTCCGACATCATCGCCTTGCTCTGGGTGGTTCAGGATCCCACCCGGGGAGACCAGCTGATGCGGTTGCTGACCGGGCCTTGGTGCCGGCTGGGCGCCGCGGACCTCGAGGGGCTTGCTGTGTGGTCTCGGGTCCTGCAACGTCGCCACACGGCCCCATCACGCCATGCGCAAGCACAGGCACAGGGCCAGGTGGTCCCTTCACTACCGGCTCAGCCCACTGCGCTGCCGCGGGCGGCGACGGATCAGGCCCCGGACAGCGCCGACCGCCTGAGCATCGTTGAAGCCCTCGACGATCTGCCGTCCACGCGCTGGCTGGGCCCTGGCGGCTCCCGCATCTCGGCACTCGCGCTGCGGCGCCTGCAAAGACTGCGAGACGCGATCCGGGGGCTGCGCTCGATGACAGGGCTGCCTCTTGCCGACCTGGCCGGTGAGGCTGAACGGGTTCTGGGCCTGGACATCGAGGTGCTCTCGCGGCCGGAGCACGCGCCGACGACGGCTCGCGCCCATCTCGACGCTTTCGCGGACGTGGCAGCCGACTTCTCCGGCTCCGCGGACCGGCCGACGCTGGGCGGCTTCCTGTCCTGGCTCGACGCGGCGCAGGCGCAGGAACGCGGCCTAGACAAGGGGTACGTCGAGGTGTCCGCCGATGCGGTGCAGGTTCTCACCGTCCACGCCGCCAAGGGGTTGGAGTGGGACGTGGTGGCCGTCCCCGGGCTGGTCGAGGGCTCTTTCCCGGCACGCACGAGCTCGACCACGTCGTTCAGGGACGGTCAATGGACGATGAGCCCGCCCGCCGACAAAGGGTGGATCGGGGGGCTGACTGGCGTGCCATACGACCTTCGAGGTGACTGCGACGGTCTGCCCGTGCTGCGCTGGAGGTCGGCCCCGGACCTGCTGGCGCTGGAGACCGAGATCAGTGACTTCGTCAGTTCCGGCGGCGAGCACGGCATCGACGAGGAGCGCCGGCTGGCCTACGTTGCCTTCACCCGGGCCCGACGGGAGCTGCTCCTCAGCGCGCCGGTGTGGGCCGATCCCACGACGCCGAGGATCACTTCGCGTTTCCTGAGCGAGCTGGTGGAGCACCCGGCCCTCGGACTCCAGCCCCAGGTCTGGGAGCCGCTGCCCGAACCGGATGGTGAAAGCAAGCCGTCCAACCCTCGCCAGAGCGAGCCGGTGAGCGCGATCTGGCCGGCCGATCCGATGCCCGCCCGGCGGGAGCGGCTCGGCGATGCCGTGCAGCTGGTGGTCGCCGCGATGGCGGACCTGACGGCGACGGAGGACCCGGCCGCGACGGAGGGCCCGGCCGCGACGGCGCCAGCCGGGGCCGGGCTGGTGGGTCGCGAGCGTGAGATGGCGATGCTGCTGGCCGAGCGGGACTCGGTGGTCCGCACCCGCGACATCCAGGTCCGAGTCCCTCGTCACCTGTCTGCGTCCGCCGTCGTCTCACTGGCAGGTGACCCCGAGGCGTTCGCTCGAGACCTTCGCCGGCCGATGCCGGCTCCGCCCGCACTTGCGGCACGTCGCGGAACTGCCTTTCATGCCTGGGTGGAACAGCACTATGCGCGGGCTGCCTTTGTCGATCTGCTGGACCTGCCCGGAAGCGCTGACAACGACCCCGCGGACGACGGTGAGCTACCCCGGATGAAGGAGCTCTTCCTGGCCAGCGACTGGGCCCGGCGCAGCCCTGAGGCCATCGAGATCGCGATCGAGACGACCGTGGCGGACATTGCAGTCAGGGGTCGGATCGACGCTGTCTTCGCGCGGCCCGGTGGTGGGTTCACGGTCGTGGACTGGAAGACCGGCGCCAGACCAACAGGTGACAAGGCCAGGACCCGCGCCCTGCAGCTGGAGGCGTATCGCCTGGCATTTGCGCGGCTTCGCGGGCTGGCCCTGGATCAGGTGGATGCGGCGTTCTACTACGCAGGCACCGGGGAGACGGTCTTTCCGGATCTGCAGGACGGCGAACCCCTGGCGACCTTGCTGGGGTCGATCCCGACCTAGTCGGAGCGTCGAGGGCCCTGCGTTGGTCTTGGGCGTCAGGGGCGCGGGGTCATCGTCGGGTCGTCGGCGGCTGGCCGCCCGGCACGGCGTCCTGATCCTGCCTGCGGGCCTGATCCCCTCTCCGGTCCTCATCCGGTCTCTGATCGTCAGGGTGCTCGCCGTCAGGGTGCTCTATGTCGTCCGGGTACTCAAGAGTGACGGTCTGATCCGCGTCAACGCTGACCGTCTGATCCGCGTCAACGCTGACCGTCTGGTCAGCCGGGCCCGGGGGCTCCGTGATCGCCGGTTGATCGGCCGCATCCGCGTGCTGGCCCACGAAGGGGTCGATCGGGGGCGCCTGGGCTGTTGTGCCCAGCACTACCTGCTCGTCGATATCGCGCTCGGCAGTGGTGGCATTCAGCTTCCGCAGCTTCTCCGCCGAGGCATCGATGCCTCGCTTGTCCTTCGAGCCCACAGCGATCAGCAGCTCCGATACCAGCTTGAGCTCACCAGCGAGTCTTGCCCGGCGCTCCAGATACTTGTCCGGCCGGTCCACCCTGGCATGTGAGTAGGCCTCGAGCACGGAGTCGAACGCCGCCGGGGATGTCTGGGTGACCAGTGTCGCGAAGTCATCGGCGGGGTCGGCGACCTTGGCGTTCTCCCAGCCGGTCAGCCCCCGCACGTGTCCGGTCGTGGCGTCGTCGTTGTCGTCGAAGACCGCGAGCACCTCATCGCCGGTCAGGTCGCCGTGGGTCGGCGTCGGGGCGAAACGCCACAGCGAGACCTCCTCGAGCGAGCGTTCCCAGCGGGACAGCAGAGCTGTCGGCACATGCCCGGTCGCCGCAGCGCGGTCGAGGTCCGAGAGCCGTCGGGTGCGATAGGTGTCGGGGTCGTAGGACGTCAGGCCGGCCTCCTCGCACAAGGCCAGATCGATGTTATGCAGCGCGGCCAGCGCCTTGCCCAGCTCGGCCGCGATCCCCGGGCCTGCCGGCAGGTTCGCAAAATCCAGCGGACGCCCGGCGATGAAGGGGTACACCACCGCCCGACCGCCCTCCTTGAGGGTCACGAAGCCCTTGGGGGCCGGCACCGAGAACGGCAGCCGCCGGGCGAGCAGCCCGAGCAGGGCGACTGCCACGTCCATCTGTGCCCCGGCCGCCGCCGAGATCGGCGCACGAACCACCCAGCGGCGACGCTGAGTGTCCTCGACGAATGCCACCTCGAACTGGTGTCCCGGTAGCTGAGCGACACCTTTGACGGTGGCAGGGTCGAGTCCTGGCACTGCGACGCTGGCGATGGCGGCGAGGGCAAGGGGAGTTCGGGTCACTCTCACACCGTATGTCGAGAGCGGGCCCTAGGCTGTGAGGCGTGAGCGGTTCTTCGGAAACTTTGAGTGATCTGTCCCTCGCGCGGGGCACTCTGGACCGCGCCAGTCTCCGTCGCAGGGACCCGGATCTGCTGGCGCTTCTGCTCAAGGACCCCTTGACGAGGGTCGTTGAGCTGGTCGCGGGCCGGGCCCAGATCGTCGAGTCTGAGGGTGACTGCGTCCTTTCCCTGCGTTCACCGGGCGAGCGGGACATGAACCGCCTGGCGGCCTTCCTAGGTCAGGACGGTAACGGCATTGCCTACGTGGGGGTGGTCGGAGAGGCTGAGAAGGCGTCTGAGAGCGCACAGTGGCGGTCTCTGCGCGACGTGGGCGCCCTGCTCTCGGACCGGGACGCAGGCTTGTTCGTCACCACCCTCGGGCTGGCCAACTGGCACGCTCTGCACACCCACTGCGCGCGGTGCGGCGCGACAACGCAGCCCGACCAGGCGGGCTGGATCCGCCGCTGCACGCGGGATGAGACCGAGCACTACCCCCGCACCGACCCGGCCGTGATCATGGCGGTGACCGATCCGGCCGACCGCCTGTTGCTCGCCCGGAGCCCCAGCTGGCCGGAGGGGCGGCTGTCGGTGTTGGCCGGTTTCGTTGAGCCGGGGGAGTCCCTTGAGGCGGCCGTGGCGAGGGAGGTTCTCGAAGAGGTGGGTCTGGTGGTCGAGCAGATGCACTACCTGGGTAACCAGCCGTGGCCGTTCCCGTCCTCGTTGATGGTGGGCTTCAGCGCGCGCACCGCCGACCCGACCCTTCACCTCGACATGGAGGAGATTGTCGAAGCAGTGTGGGTCAGCCGCGAGGACCTGACGTCGATGGTGCAGGAGGGGCGATTCGGTATCTCGTCCAGTGTGTCGATCGCCCGGCGGATGATCGAGCACTGGTACGGCGGGCCGATCATCCCGGCCTGACCGTCGGCTCGACCACGGCTCAGGTAAGGCCTGGCTATGGCCTGGCTGAGGCCCGGGTAAGGCCCGGGTAAGGCTTGGCTAAGGCCTGATCCACGGCGTGATCTGACTCCCAAAGCCGGTTCGGCTTGCGCTCGTCGATGGTACGGTAATTGTGTTAGTAAATCATTAAATTTCGTGTTGAGAAAATGATCAAGTCATTACAGGTTCCGCATCTTCTCTGCACCCCGCAGCGGAAGGGAGCGCGCCATGGCACTTGACCCGAAGCTTGTCGCGCTGACCTCCGCGCGCAACATCGGCGCGCTGGCCACGATCAAGGGCGATGGCCGGCCGCAGCTCTCCACCGTGAACTTCACCCTCGACCCCCAGACGACGATGGCCCGGATCTCCGTGGTCGACGGCCAGGCCATCGTGCAGAACCTGCGTCGCGATCCGCGTGCCTCGATCTTTGTCGGCAGCCCGGACGGCTGGACGTATGCCGTTCTTGAAGGAACCGTTGAGCTCTCACCGGTGGCGCTGGTCCCCGACGACGAGACCGTAGAAGAGCTTGTCGAGGTCTTTCGCGCGATCCGGGGTGAGGACCATCCCGACTGGGACGTCTACCGGGCCGCCATGGTGACCGACGCGCGCCTGGTTGCCCGTTTGCGCGTCGAGAGCGTGTACGGCCTTGACCGGCCGCAGTACTCCAGCACCGGGTAGCTCACCATCACCGGCTGGCTCAAGGTGACTCTCCGGCTGACCGGGGCCCTGCTGGCTGACCACGGTGACCAGCGGGATGAGGGCAGGGCGTCGGGTTCCGGCGTCAGGCGAGCCGGCGCCGGACCTCGAACAGCGACGGGTTGGTGGCTGAGGAACCGTCCGGGAACACCACCGTCGGCACGGTCTGATTGCCACCGTTGACGCTCATCACGAAGTCGGCGGCACCCTGATCCCGTTCGATGTCCACCTCGCCGTAGACGATTCCCTCGCGGTCCAGCGCGCTCTTGAGCCTGCCGCAGTACCCGCACCACGGGGTGCTGAACAAGGTGATCGTGTCGGCAGGGGGCAAGGCGGATACCGCGGACATAAAGGATCTCCTCAGACGTCAGGTGGTGGCTGACCCCATCAACGGCAACCAGCCGGCAATCCTTCCCGGGCCGGCGCGCGAGGTCGTGCCGGAGGGCAGGAATCCGGCCGTGCGGGTGGGACCGCCAGTCCTTCACGGGGGATAATTCTGCGGACCTGACACCGCCGTCTGAGAGGATCTGAGGCAATGTCCCTCCCACGCGACCGAGCCAGCGGCCCCCCGACGGCAGACGACGTTCTCGATGCCCTGGACCCCGAGCAGCGCCAGGTGGCCGCCTCACCGAACGGACCCATGTGTGTTCTGGCCGGCGCCGGCACCGGCAAGACCCGGGCGATCACCCACCGCATCGCCTACGGCGTGCTCAGCGGGGCCTACCAGCCACAGCGCGTTCTGGCCGTGACGTTCACGGCGCGGGCGGCCGGTGAGATGCGCACCCGGCTGAGAGAGCTCGGTGTCCCGGGCGTTCAGACCCGGACCTTTCACGCCGCCGCCCTGCGGCAGCTCCACTACTTCTGGCCGCAGGCGATCGGCGGCGCGTCCCCGGAGGTGTTGCCGCACAAGGCCGCCGTGGTCGCCGAGGCCTGCTCGCGACTGCGTCTGGACCTCGACCGGGTCGCCATCCGCGACCTTGCTGCCGAGGTCGAATGGGCCAAGGTGAGCATGCTCACGCCCGAGACGTATGCCGCCGCAGCGCATCGCGCAGGCCGAGACGGGGCTGCCGGGCTGGACGCCACCGCGATGGCGCGGGTGCTGCAGACATACGAGGAGGTCAAGACCCAGCGGGGGGTCATCGACTTCGAGGACGTGCTGCTGCTGACCGTCGGGATCCTGGCCGAGCGCGAGGACATCGCCCGCGTCGTGCGCTCGCAGTACCGCCACTTCGTGGTGGATGAGTACCAGGACGTCAACGGCCTCCAGCAACGGCTGCTGGACCTCTGGGTGGGGGCGCGCGCCGACGTGTGCGTGGTCGGGGACCCCGCCCAGACGATCTACTCCTTCACCGGTGCCACGCCCCGGCACCTGCTGGAGTTCCCGCGTCGCTACCCCAAGTCCCAGGTGATCCGGCTGGTCCGCAACTACCGGTCGACGCCGCAGATCGTCGCTCTTGCCAACGTCCTGGTGCGGGCCGGTCACTCGCAGGGTGGGCAGACGGCCGGCCCCCCCGGAACCGAGGCGCTCCAGCTGCGCGCCCAGGGGCAGGAAGGGCCGTCGCCTACTCTCACGGCATACCCCGATGACTCCGCAGAGGCGTTCGGGGTCGCCGCGGCGATCAAGCACCTGGTCACCCGCGGCACCCCGGCCAGCCAGATCGCCGTGCTCTTTCGCACCAACGCCCAGTCCGAGGCCTACGAGTCTGCGCTCGCAGACGCCCAGGTCGCCTACCTGGTCCGTGGCGGGGAGCGGTTCTTTGCCCGCAAGGAGGTTCGCGGGGCGATCCTGCTGATGCGCGGGGCGGCCAGGGCCGACGACGGCGCCAAGCCGCTCGGTGAGCTGGTCCGTGACGTGATCGCCGGAGCCGGCTGGACGGTGGCGCCGCCGGTCTCCGGCGGGGCGATGCGTGAGCGCTGGGAGTCCCTTCAGGCTCTGGCGGGGCTGGCTGACAACGTGGTCGCCGCTGACCCGTCTGCGAGGCTGACCACCGTGGTCCGCGAGCTCGACGAACGGGCCGCGGCCCAGCACGCGCCGACCGTCGAGGGCGTCACGCTGGCCTCGCTGCACGCTGCCAAGGGCCTTGAGTGGGACTGCGTCTTCATGGTCGGCTGTAGCGACGGACTGATCCCCATCAGCATGGCCGAGGGGCCCGAGGCCATCCAGGAGGAACGCCGGCTTCTGTATGTCGGACTCACCCGCGCCAGGCGCGAGCTGCGGCTGTCCTGGGCCGGTGCTCGCAACCCCGGCGGCCGGGCCGGACGGCGGCCGTCGCGCTTCCTTGACGAGGCTGCCGGCATCCTCGGCGAGGGTGCCCGGTCCTCTGCCCGGGTGAAGGGCGATGGAGCAGGGGCAGGCAAGGCGGCCAGGCCGGCGAAGGCGGCAAAGCCCTCCCGGTGCCGGGGGTGTGGCCAGGACCTGATCACTGGTGCCTCCCGGAAGGTGGGGCGCTGCGAGGACTGCCCGCCCACCTACGACCAGGTGACGTTCGAGGCCCTGCTCGGCTGGCGGCTCAGGGTCTCCGGCGAGGCAAAGGTTCCGGCCTACGTGGTCTTCACCGATGCCACGCTGACCGTGATCGCCGAGCGACGGCCGGCCAGCGCTGCCGAGCTGGCCAGGATCTCAGGAGTCGGCGCGCGCAAGATCGAGCGCTACGGTGCGGACGTGCTGGCGATCCTGGCTGGCGAAGAGGTGCCATCGACCGCTGAGAAGCCCTCAGCGGTATCGGTTTCGGCTACCGAAAGCGCCGGCGGCCGCCCTGATTCGCACGGTCCGGATTAAATGCTTTGCTTGCACGCCGGGGTTGGCCTAACCTGAAGCCACGTCCCCGACCTGCCGGTCAAGTCCCGCCGGTTCAGGTGCCGGAGCCAGTAGCAACGAGATCAGATGAGGAGGCTGGCCCGATGAAGAACATCACCATGACGAGCCCGACGCAGATCGCTCGCGTCCGCTCGACGTTCCCGCTGGTTGCCGACCGCAACCTCTCTGCGGTCGTTGCGGGCGTTCGTGGCGGAGCTGACGTTGCTGTCGGGTTCTACGCCCCCAAGTCCATCGCAAGTGATGTCGCGCACTTCCGTTCCGGGAGACCACCGGTCTAGCTTTTTCTGAGATCAGGTCACCTCCAGGCCGCGGAACCCGACATCCGGGATCCGCGGCTTTTGCGTTGTCCCACCGTCTGTTCACCCAGACACACAGATCGAGTAGGCCCCCTGACCGGGGGAAAGACACCAAGGAGAAGAACCAGATGCAGCTCATCGCACTGACTGACCTGGGCGCGCAGGTCCGGGACGCTCGTGCTGACATCCCGTGCCTGGAGCTCGACGCAGCGTTGTGGTTTGCCGAGAGCCCTGTCGAGATCGAGTTCGCCAAGTCCCTGTGCATGGGGTGCCCCGCTCGTGCCGCCTGTCTGGCCGGCGCACTCGACCGCGAGGAGCCGTGGGGCGTCTGGGGTGGCGCCCTCTTCGTCCATGGCGTGATCGTCGCTGTCAAGCGTCCGCGTGGCCGGCCGCGCAAGAACCCTGTCGCCGCCTGATCCCGATAGGTCACAGATCAGTTCGGTCCGTGCTGGCGTGGGCTTTGGCCACGGTGCGCTGACCGTTACACGCCATCTTTTACCAGGCGCCTCTGCCTGCCGGAAACCATCGTCTGCCAGGCGCCTCTGTCTGCCAGAAGGCTATGTCTGCAAGGAGTTCCCCATGTTCTTACTGCAAAGCGTGATCCTCGCCCGAGCGCGAATGGAGGAGGTCACGCGTTCGTGTGAGCCAGCAGTCGCGCGTCGGTCACCGGCCAGGAGCCGCGGTGCGCTGCGGATCAAGCTCGATGCCCGACGGGCGCGTCGGCAGGGTCCGGTGGGCTGAGGCCGGAACGAGGCTCGCGACAACCGGCAGACTCCGGCGCCGGATAAGGTCGGTTGTCGTGAGCATCCTCTCCCCGGCGCAGGTGTCCGTCAGACGCGAGTCCGTGGTCAGGGCGCTGACCACGCCCGACCTCGCCGCCGTTGTTGACCTGGTGGTCTGGGCCGAGGTGCCGGCCGACACGCCGTCTGCCGGTCCGGTGGCGATGGCTGCCAGTCATCTCGGTCGGGTCAGGCTGCGGCCCGACGGGAGCCATCAGGTTCTGGAGGGACTTGACCCCATCGCCAGCGAGGACCCGATGGCGTTCCTGCCGTATGAGCGCGAGTGCGTCAGCCCGGCACCGCGCACCTCCGCAGAGAACGCCTATCCGTATGCCGCGTCCCGGATCCTCTCGCTCTTCGCCGACCCCACCCGCAGTCCGGACGTGGCCGTGATGCACACGCCTCGTCACTTCTTCCCCGATCAGGGCGGCCACGTCGGCGAGCACGGATCACTGGACGTGATCCAGTCCAGGGCACCGTTGCTCTTGTCGGGCAGGGGAGTCGTCGCCCGGGGCGTCGTGGAGGCCCATGCCAGGCTCGTCGATGTGTGCCCGACTCTGGCCTGGCTCTGCGGCGTCCCCGAGGCAGGCTTGTCCGACGCCGGGGGTGACCCGCTGGACGGCCGTGTCCTCACGGCATACCTCGATGGTCAGCGGCCGGCCCGGCCCAAGGTGATCGGCATCCTCTGGGATGGCGCGCACTGTGGTGACCTGTTGCAGCTGGCCCGGACTGGCGAGCTGCCCGGTATCGCACGGCTCATCGCGAACGGGGTGGCGCTGAGCGGCGGGGCGGTGGCGCAGTTCCCGAGTGTCACCCTGACCAACCACACGTCGATCCTGACCGGTCTCGGGCCGGGGCGGCACGGCGTCCTGGGCAATGTCTTCTTCGACCGGGGGACCGGTGAGCGGGTCGTGCCCAACAACGCCTCGACCTGGCATCGCAGCGCCGAGTGGCTGCGTCCCGCGGTCCGGACCGTCTTCGAGATGGTCAACGACCTTGTTCCGGGCGCAGATGTGGCGCGGACCGCGTGCGTGGACGAGGCCGTCGACCGGGGCGCGGACTACTCCACGATGGCGATGATCCGTGACAGCGGAAGCTCATCGGGGGCGGCCGGACTCGATGACCAGCTGCCCGATGCCCACGCGTCCGTGCATGTGCGTCAGAGGGCCCACCTCGAGGACTCGTACTTCTCCTGGTGCAGCCAGGTCGACGACCTCGGGCTGGATCAGATGCGGCAACTCTGGGGAAGCCTGGAGTCGGCGCCCACGCTGACCTGGTGGGCCAATATCGTCACTGACGCCGGTCATCATGCCGGCGGTCCGCGAAGCGACATCGCCCGGGACTCGCTGCGTGACTCCGACTCACGTCTGGTCTCGTTTCTGGACCACCTCGATGGGCTGGGCATCACCGACCAGGTGACCTTCCTGCTCACCGCTGACCACGGTTTTGAGGGGTCGGACCCCGACGTCACAGGTTCGTGGCGGCCGGCTCTGGAGGCCCTCGATATCCCGTTCCGGGACGAGGGCCCGGGCTTCATCTACCTCCTTCCGGACCCGACCCAGTCCGCAGGGACACTGGACTGATGAACGAAGAGACGACACTGGTGTGCTCGACGTGCGGACGCGCGGCGGAGGACGAGTCCGTTGCCCGGCTCACCTGGGCGCTCGGGGTGGAGCAGGGCCGGCAGGTCTGGACCTGTGACCGGTGCAGTCGTGAGCACCTTCGCAGCATCGAAGGAAAGCT
>JBBRZQ010000105.1:0-16132 GCA_038236535.1 Actinomycetales bacterium | reverse complement strand
GAGGGCACGGCGGACATCCAGAAGATGATCATCGGCCGCCGGCTGCTCAAGGACTACGAGCTGCGCGGCTGAGCCGGGTGTGCCACGGGTCGCTAGCTCCGGGCGTATCGCGGAAGGCCCGAAATGCGCCAGAATGTCTCCATGAGCTCGCAACCCAGCATGTCCGGGCGGTCCCGGATCCCGATCGGTGGCCTCACCCTCGCGTATCCGATGTCGCTCGGGGCCTATGACAAGTACGAGGACGCCCAGAAGGCTGTCGACTACCTGTCCGACCACCAGTTTGCCGTGGAGAACTGCATGATCGTCGGGACCGACCTGCGACAGGTCGAGCGGGTGACCGGGCGCCTGACCCGTGGGCGGGTCGCCGGGGCAGGCGCGCTGTCGGGCATGTGGATGGGGCTGTTCGTCGGGCTGATCTTCGCCCTGTTCGATCCCAAGACCAGCACCACGCTGACGGTGGCTGCGACGGTGGCCTTCGGTGCGGCGTTCGGCATCATCTGGGCGATGCTGGGGTATGCCGCGACCAAGGGGCGCAGAGACTTCACCTCGGTGAGCCAGGTGGTGGCCACCCGCTATGAGGTGCTCGTTGAGCACAAGCTCGCCGAGCAGGGTCGCGAGCTGCTGGCGAGGATGCCCGGCGCTCAGCCGCTCACCGCCTAGACTGCCGGCTGGCCGGTCCGGTCCGCTCGGGCACGGCGCTCCGTGTCGCGAGCTGCCGGGGCCGGTGACGGTTCCCGGCGTCGCGCGGGGAACCGTCTGGCGGCGACCCGCCGGTGCTCAGCCCTTCTGGACGCGAGCGATCCAGGCTTCGACATCGGTCGACGTGCGGGGCATGGCTGCCGAGAGGTTCTCGCAACCGTCCTGGGTGACCAGGACGTCGTCCTCGATGCGCACCCCGATGCCGCGCAGCTCGGCGGGCACCAGGAGGTCGTCGGCCTTGAAGTAGAGACCGGGCTCGACGGTCAGGATCATCCCGGGTTTCAGCTCGGCGCCCATGTACTCCTCGCGCAGCGCCAGCGCGCAGTCGTGCACGTCCAGGCCCAGGTGGTGGCTGGTGCCGTGGACCATCCAGCGCCGGTGGAAATGACCGTGGTCCTTGTCGAGGGTCGCCTCGACGTCGACGCCCTCTGGCAGCAGTCCCCAGCCATGCAGGTGCTCGGCAATGACCCGGATGGCAGCGTCGTGGACGTCGGAGAACTTCGCCCCCGGCCTGACCGCGGCGATCCCGGCCTGCTGAGCGGCGTAGACGGCGTCGTAGACCCTGCGCTGGGCGCTGGTGAAGCTGCCGTTGACCGGCAGCGTCCGGGTGACGTCGGCGGTGAAGAGTGAGTCGACCTCGACGCCGGCGTCCAGCAGCAACAGGTCACCGTCGGTGATGTCGCCGGTGTTCTTGATCCAGTGCAACGTGTTGGCATGGTCCCCGGAAGCACAGATCGAGTCATACCCGATGCCGTTGCCCTGGTGACGGGCATGCAGGCCGAAGACGCCCTCGACCCACCGCTCACCGCGACCGCGGCTGAGCGCCTCGGGCAGGTCCGCGATGACCGCGTCGAAGCCCACTGCTGTCGCCCGAATGGCGTCCCGCATCTGCCCGATCTCCCACTCGTCCTTGACAAGCCGCATGGTGGACAGGAAGTGCGCTAGCTCCTCGTCGGCCTCGCCCGGGGAGGGTGACCCGGTGTCCTCGCCGGTCGGGCCGGCGCCTTCACGAAGGGCCTCAACGGCCGCCGTCGGGTCTCGGTCCGCGTCGCGCACGATGCGGACCGGGGTGCTGCCGATGTCCTTGCCGAGGCTCCCGGTCAGCTCGTCGATGTGCCGGGCGGACAGAGCCAGCTCGGCCTCGATGTCAGCCAGGCCGGGGCGGACGCCGACCCAGAACTCGCCATAACGTGAGTCCCCGAAGAACTCCTCGGTGTCCCGGCCGGCCAGCGGACGGAAGTACAGGACTGACTCGTGCGTGCCGTCCTCTCGCGGCTCGAGCACCAGCACGGCGTCCGGCTCGCGATCGCTGCCCAGCCCGGTCAGGTGGGCGAAGGCGCTGTGCGGGCGGAAGATGTAGTCGCAGTCGTTGCTGCGCACCTTCAGGCCCCCGGCAGGTATGACGAGCCGTTCACCCGGGAAGGCGGCGGACACCTCGGCCCGGCGCAGCGCGGCATACTGCGCCACCTCTGCCTGGGCGGGCTTGTCCGTTGAGCGGGGAGCCCAGCCGTCGGCGACGAACGCGCGGAACTCGTCGTTGCTGGGGCGGCCGCGGTGCTCTGCCTTGTGCTGTTCTTCGCTCATTCCCACATCGTGCCACGGTGCATTCGGCGTCGCGCCACCGCTCTGCGACAGTTGTCACGTGTCAATGCCCACCCCGACCTCGCGTCCGCCGCTGTCCTCCCAGCTGGCGGGACGCTCGCTACGTGAGCGAGCGGGGCTGGCCGTGCGCGCCATCGACCCGCCCACCGATGTGCTGTCGCCGTGGCTGGGCACAGACGGGGTCGACCAGCGGACGGCCCGGTCCGTCATCGACCTGGCCATGCGAGTCGGCGAGACGTTGCTGTCCACCGGGGCCTCTGCCTCGGACGTGGTGGCGACCGTGCTGCGGCTCACCGACGCCTATGACCTGCGCTCGGTCCACGTCGATGTGACCTTCACGTCGATCTCGGTCTCCTACCACCGAGGTCTGGACGCCGACCCGATGACCGTGATGCGCGGGATCAAGGTGCGCTCGATGGACCTGACCCGGCTCGAACGCCTCCAGACTCTGGTCCGGGACATCGCCGCCGAGGCGGTCGACATCGACGAGGCCAGACTCCGCTTCCGCTCGGTGCTCAGGGCGCCGCATCCCTACCGGCGCTGGGTGGTGACCGGCTCCCTGGCCGTCGTGGCGGCGGCGGTGGCCGCGCTGTTCGGCGGCGGGTGGCTCGTCATGGCGCTGAGCTTCGTGACCACGGCAGCCGCCGACCGGGTCCAGCGCTGGCTGGCGCATCGCGGAATTGCCGCTTTCTTCACCCAGATGGTCGGAGGCGCGATCCCCACCCTTGTGGCGGTGGGGCTGCTTGCCGCCATCTCGGCCGGGGTTCCCGGTCTGCAGGGGATCTCGCCGTCGCTCGTCGTTGCCTCAGGGGTCGTGGTGCTGCTCGCCGGGTTGTCCGTGGTCGGCGCCGCCCAGGACGCGATCGACGGCTACTACGTCACTGCGGGCGCGCGCGGCTTCGAGGTCCTCGTGCTGACGCTCGGCATCGTGGTGGGTATCGGCGGAATCCTGGCACTCGCCCAGCGCGCCGGGGTCCCGATGCAGATCACCGCCAGCGCGCAGCTGTCCACGAACATCGTCGTGCAGGTACTCGCCGCGATGATGGTCTCGGGGGCGTTCGCCGTGTCGGCCTATGCCGGTCCCCGGGCTGCCTTCTACTCCACGCTGACCGGTGGGCTCGCCTGGCTGGCCTACCTTGGCGCGATCCACCTGGGCCTGGGCGCAGCGGGCGCCAATGCGCTGGGTGCGCTCGTCGCTGGTTTCCTCTCGCAGCTGGTCGCCAGACGCCTCAGGGTGCCGGCTCTCGCGCTGACCACCGCCGGCATCGTGCCTTTGTTGCCGGGTCTGGTGGTCTACCAGGGCCTTTTCGAGATCGTGCGTCGCACGTCGGGGGTGGGGCTGTCGACCGGCCTGACGACTCTGCTGGGTGCTGCCGGCATCGGGATGGGGCTCGCCGCAGGCGTCAGCATGGGCACCTTCCTGGCCCGGCCGCTGCGCGCCGGACACGATCGTGGCCAGCGACGGGCGCTGCGACGCTCGGCCGGCGACGCCCGCGAGTAGCCCAGACCTCAGGCACGTCGGGCCGGAGCCGAAGTGAGATAGCGCACTCTTCGGGCCCCTGCCGGGATGGCCGCTGGTCGGGCACGATAGCCGGTATGCAATTCGGGCGCAGTTATGAGGAGTTCGAGGTCGGCGCGGTCTATAAGCACTGGCCCGGGAAGACGGTCACCGAGTACGACGACCACCTGTTCTGCCTGCTGACGATGAACCACCATCCGCTGCACCTGGACTCGCACTATGCCGAGGAGACCACGCAGTTCGGGCAGAACGTCGTGGTCGGCAACTACATCTACTCGTTGCTGCTGGGGATGAGTGTGGCCGACGTCTCCGGCAAGGCCATCGCCAACCTCGAGGTGGAGTCGCTTCGGCACGTGGCGCCGACTTTCCACGGGGACACCATCTATGGCGAGACCACTGTCCTGGACAAGTGGGAGTCCACCTCCAAGGACGACCGTGGCGTGGTGCATGTCGAGACCAAGGGCTACAAGCAGGACGGCACCCTGGTCTGCATCTTCCGGCGCAAGGTGATGGTCCCCAAAGACAGTTATCTGCAGGCGCGCGGCGGAGACCAGCCGGGCCGGCCGATCCTGGTGGAGCCTCCAGCCAAGGGCTGAGACCGGTTGCGGCACCAGCCACCCGCCAGACATTCCCCGCTGGCGGGTGGTTGCACGAATCAGGCGGAGGGTCAGCCTCGCGGCTGCTGGATCACGTCCTTGCGGCCCTTGGTGCCGTCCGCGTTGGTCCAGGTGATGGCTTTGACCAGGTCCTTGCTGGGCTTGGACGGATGGGCGCTCTCGGCCGTGATCGCGAAGACCACCCGGCCGTCGGGCAGGAGCTCCTGGATAGGCAGCCCGTGGGCGACCTCGTCGGTCGTCAGGATCACCGCGATTCCCGACGCGCCGGCCGGCAGGATCCCCGCCGCGATCGGAGCGCCCTCGGGGCCTACGTACCAGGCCTTGACGCCGCGCACGGTGATCCGCCGCTCGAGCGGGTAGAAGCCGGTCACCACGGCCACTCCGGCGGCATCGGTGGTGGCGACAGCCTGAGGCGTGGCATAGCCCCCGCTGGTGGTTCTGATGCGAGCCTCCCCCGAAACAATGGTTCGTCCGCCTTTGCCCGGTCTCAGCAGGATCTTCTCCGACGCAACGGTGTTGAACCTGAGGATCTGACCGGTGAGCCGGATGTCGCCTGCGAAGCCGTCGACGATCCCGCTCGGTCCGGACCACGAGATGCTGGCGATCTGTACAGGTCGGGCTGCGTCCTTCTCGTTGCCGTTCTGGTACTGCACGGCAAACATCGAGTAGCCGGTGTCTTTCATCAGGTCGGAAGCGACGGCGTAGGAGGCGTCACCGACAAACTTAACGTCGAAGTCAGTCCCGGGGATCACACCGATGGTGAACGGGTGTCCGTCCACCATCCCGGACTTCCACAAGGCCTGCGGCGTCTGGCCGGGCCTGGCCGTCGAGAGGAGGCCCACTTGTTGGCGACGGCCTTTGTCCGTGGTGCCCGTGGGGGTGACGAAGATCCTCACGTTGGAGGAGACGCCGGGGTCGCGGTTGACCTCGACCTGCGCTTTCAGGCTGCCCAGGAACTCCTCGGCCGCGACGATGCCGCTGGGGGCCGTGCTCGTAGCAGGGCGGGGCGTGGCCGAGATATCGGGTCGGCTGGCCAGGGCCGTCCCGACGGCGATGAGCCCGACGGCGACCGCAGCGGAGCCGCTGGCCATGATCCGGCGACGACGGATGCTCCGGCTGCCCTGGTGCAGAACGGAGTCTGGGCTGAAGGTCAGCATGCCGGGTGGCCTGGTGGCGTCGAACTCCCGGCGTAGGTCAGCCTCGAGGCTGGTGGTCATCGCAGGCTCCCTTCGGTCGATGGGCTGGTATCCGCGGCGCGGCGCGGCGCCTCGGGCGGTAACTGAGCCTCGTGGGTCCGTCGTCGTTCTCCGTCTGTGGACGGCTGAGCCTCTTCCTGCCGGCGTAGAGCGGCCAGCCCCCTGGAGGCAGCGCTCTTGACGGAGCCGACGGAGATGCCGAGCGCGTCGGCGACGACCGCCTCGGACTGGTCCGCGTAGTAGCGCAGCACGACGACCTTGCGCTGCTGCGCTGGAAGCCGCGACAGGCGCCATACGAGGTCGTCGCGGTGGTCGGCCGTGGTCACGTCCTCGGCAGGTCGCTGCCAGAGCGACCCGACAGACGCGGACCGGGGCTCGAACCCTGCTCTGGTGACGTCTGCCACCACCTCGCGGCGAGTCGATCGCCAGCCATCGATCTTGGCGTTCACCAGACACTTCCGGGCGTAGGCCTGTGCCCTGCCGTGGTCGATCCGGTGCCAGACGAGGTAGGTCTTGACCAGCGCCGCCTGGGTCAGCTCCTGGGCGCGGTCGGTGTCGCCGGTGAGGAACCACGCGGTCCGTAGCAGGGCGGGCCCGGCCTGGTCCATGAAGGCGGCGAAGGACGCGTCGCGCTCCGCCTTCGACGTCCTCATGGGGTCAGCTTTCTCATCGTCACAACCTCCAACACGGAGGTATGGGCCCAAAGGTTGCCTTGCTGCGGGTATCAGCTGCAAACAGGGGCTGGCCTAACCTTGGGCCATGCGTATCGACCTCCATACCCACTCCACGGCCAGTGACGGAACCCAGTCACCGGCCGGGGTCGTGGGCTCAGCCGCCCAAGCCGGTCTGGATGTGCTCGCACTGACCGATCACGACACGACCTCGGGCTGGCAGGAGGCAGGCGCGGCGGCAACGCATCACGGTATCGCCCTGGTCCCCGGGATCGAGATCTCCTGCCGCTATGAGCACGTCAGCATCCATCTGCTGGGTTACCTCCAGGATCCGGCCTCGCCCGGCCTGCTGGCCGAGCTGGACCGCTCGAGGCAGACCCGTGAGGCCCGGGCGCAGCGTATCGTCGAGCGGTTGTCCGCAGATCTGCCGCTGAGCTGGGATGACGTCCTCGAGCAGATCGGGGTGGGGGCCACCATCGGCCGCCCGCACATCGCCGATGCCCTGGTGGCACGAGGCATCGTGGAGTCGCGTGATCTTGCGTTTGCCACGTACCTGGGTGACAAGTCGCCGTACTACGTCGCGCACTACGCGCCAGATCCGGTGCGTGCGGTCACCCTGGTGAGGGAGGCCGGCGGTGTTGCGGTGATGGCTCATCCGTTCGCCAGCAGTCGTGGGCGCGTGGTGGATGACTCGGTGATCGAGGCGATGGCCGATGCCGGGATGGCCGGTCTGGAGGTCCATCACCGGGATCACACCGGTGCCCAGGTGCGCCACGGGCTGGATCTCGCCTCCTCGCTGGAGCTGTTCGTCACCGGCTCCTCGGACTACCACGGAGCGGGCAAGAGCAACCGGCTCGGCGAGAACACCACCCAGCCCGGGGTGCTGGGGCTGATCGAGGAGCTGGCGACAGGTACCCGGGTGCTGCGTCCGTGAGCTCCTACTTTGACGTCCAGCTCTTCCTCTCGGTGTTCGTGACCCTGATGGTGATCATGAACCCTCCCGGGGCGGTGCCGATCTTTCTCGGGCTGACGGCCTCGCTGACCCACAAGCATCGTGACATCGCGGCGCGCCGGGCTGCCCTGGTGGCGCTGGGGGTGATCGCCGCCTTCGCGGTGTTCGGGCAGCAGATCCTGACCTACCTGCACATCAGCCTGCCTGCCCTTCAGGGTGCCGGAGGTCTGCTGCTGCTGCTGGTGGCGCTACAGCTGCTCATCGGCCAGGAGTCAGGGGTGAACACCGATGCCGGGGTCAACGTGGCGCTGGTGCCGCTGGGGACGCCGATTCTGGCGGGCCCCGGGGCGATCGTGGCCACCATGCTGGCCGTCCGGGAGGCCAACGGTATCGGCGGGTTCCTGGCCGTGGCGGTCGGCCTCCTGGCAGCCATCCTCGTCGTCTGGCTGTTCCTGAGGTTCGCCGGTCAGGTGCACCGGGTGCTGCGGGACAGCGGCACGATGCTGGTCACCCGGATTGCCGGCCTGTTGCTGTCGGCCATCGCCGTGCAGATGATCGCCGACAGCGTCCGGGCCTTTGCCGTCACAGGAAGCTAGCGTCTTTCCGGCCGGGCGTGTCACCGAGCGTGTCACCTGCGGCGGCTAGCCTTTCCTGGTGAGCGATGTGCCGGTGCAACAGGAGTTCAGCGGAATGCCGCGACGTCTCTACTCGGCCAGCCCCAGCAAGCTGCTCGCCTGGCTCGACTGCCCCCGGCGCTACCGCATGCAGTATCTCGACAGACCCCGGCCGGCTGCCAGGCCTCCCCGGGCGCACACGTCGGTGGGGGTGGCCACGCACAGCGCCCTGCGGGACTTCTGGGACCTGGTGCCGGCCGAGCGCACCCCCGCTGCCGTGGCCCAGCTGGTACGGCAGGCCTGGATCGAGGTCGGTTTCCGCGACTCCGAGCAGTCCGCGCGATGGCGTGAGCGCACGACGATGCGGGTCACAGAGTACCTGCGGGGTATCGACCGGGACCGGCAGCCGCTGGGAGTCGAGCGCACCGTCTCGCTGCACACCGAGACGCTGGCCGTGACCGGGCGCCTCGACCGTCTCGATGACCGGGACGGCGAGCTGGTGGTGGTCGACTACAAGACCGGCCGGGCGCCGCTGACCGACGACGATGCCCGCACGTCCCTGCCCCTGGCCCTGTATGCCGTTGCCGCTGCCGGGATGTTCCGCCGGTCGTGCACGCGGGTGGAGCTCCACCACCTCTCGACCGGAGAGGTGCTGGCCCACGAGCACACCCCGGAGAGCCTGGAGCGCAAGGTCGCCGAGGCTGAGTCGATCGCCACGGACCTGCGCAGGGCGGACGCCGACCACGCCGAGCTGGGGGCCGGGTCGGGGCTGTTCGAGCCCCGCGTCTCGCCGATCTGCTGCTGGTGTGACTTCCGGGCGCACTGCCCCGAAGGTCAGCTGTTCGGCCCCGAGAAGTCGGACTGGGCGGGGCTGGAAGCCGCTGACTCCGGGCGTGTCGCGCTCTCGGAGCGCAAGGACTAGCCAGCCTCCATAGGGTGTCTGGTGAGGGTGCTGGCGCTCACACCGACCTGGCCACGCTGAGACAGTGCCCGATCCCGAGGCTGTATGAGAGGCGAAGACAGTGACTCAGGCAACGCGGAACCTCGAGCGGGACATTGGTGGTGAATCGGATGAAAGCCGTGAAACAGACAAAACCCGTAAATCGGGTGAAGGCCGCGGTCAGGCGCCGCAGGACGGCGTGAAGCGCCTGGGCACGATCGTGGCGGTGGCCAACCAGAAGGGCGGAGTCGCCAAGACGACGTCGGTCGCCTCACTCGGAGCGGCGTTCGCCGAGCTTGGCAAGAGGGTGCTGCTCGTCGACCTCGATGCGCAGGCCTGCCTGACCTTCAGCCTCGGAGTCGACCCCGAGGAGGTCCAGGTGAGCATCAACGAGGTGCTGGTTGGACGGGGGATCTCGGCGCGGGACGCCATCGTGGAGTGCACCGACGGGGTGGACCTGGTCCCCAGCGTGATCGAGCTTGCGGGCGCCGAGTCCCAGCTGATGCCGCGGCCGGGTCGCGAGTTCGTGCTGCGCTCTGTCCTGGAGCCGCTGCGGCCCGACTACGACGTCATCCTGCTGGACTGTTCTCCGTCGCTGGGTGTGCTGACCCTCAACGCGCTCACCGCATCGCAGGGCGTGATCATCCCGATGGTGTGCGAGATGCTCAGCCACCGTGGTGTCGGCCAGCTGCTCGACACCGTCACCGATGTGAGAGCCATCCTCAACCCGGCGCTCGAGGTCTTCGGCATCCTGCCCACGCTGTATGACGGCCGGAGCAAGCACGCGCGTGCCGTGCTGGCCGATGTGGGGGAGCGTTACGGCCTGCCGGTGCTCAGCCCGCCCATCCCGAAGACGGTGCGGTTTGCCGAGGCGCCGGCCCTGGGTCGGTCCATCCTTGCGACGTCACGGTCATCCAAGGGCGCAAAGGCCTACCGCGACGTCGCTGTCAGTCTGCTGCCCCGCCTGAGCGCTCAGACGGCGGTCGCACCGGCGCCTGCGGAGTCGCCCTGACCGCCGCGCGTGCGGCGACGGTTGCGGCTGCGGCGAGGCTTGGACTCATCGGTCTTCGGCCGGTCTGCGGGCAACCGCTCCCGGCCCTCTGACGGGCTCTTGCCCGAGCCCTTGCCTGAGGTGCTTTCCGAGCTGCCTGAGCTCTTGCCCCGGCTGGACGGGGCGCCGGAGCGACCCCCGCCATGACCGCCACCGCCATGACCGCCACCGCCATGACCGCCACCGCCATGACCGGCTGCGGAACGTCCGCGATCAGAGGATCCACCCCGGTGGCTCTTGCCGGTCTCTCCCAGGTCCTCGACCTTTTCGGCAGAGAGCCCCTCGCGGGTCCGGCTGGCCTTGGGCAGCCGACCGGTCGCGTTCGCCGGGATGTGCATCTCCTTGTAGAAGTGCTCCGAGGACGAGTACGTCTCGGCCGCCTCGGGGATGCCCAGATCGAGGGCCTTGTTGATCATGCCCCAGCGGTGCAGGTCGTCCCAGTCGACGAAGGTGACCGCGACACCGGCGTTGCCAGCACGTGCCGTGCGACCGATGCGGTGCAGGTACGTCTTGTCGTCCTCGGGGCACTGGTAGTTGATGACGTGGGTGACGTTGTCGACGTCTATGCCACGTGCGGCCACGTCTGTGGCGACCAGGACATCGACCTTGCCGTTGCGGAACGCCCGCATGGCCTGCTCGCGGGCACCCTGGCCGAGGTCTCCGTGGATGGCGGCCGCGGCGAAGCCGCGCTCGGCGAGGTCATCGGCGACCTTCGCGGCGGTGCGCTTGGTCCGGCTGAAGATGAGGGTGAGGCCGCGGTTCTCGGCCTGGAGCATGCGGGCCAGCATCTCGACCTTGTCCATCGCATGCGCACGGTAGACGAACTGCTTCACCGCTTTCACGGTGCGACCGTCCTGCTCCTCGCCCATCGCCCTGATGTGGGTCGGCTGGGTCATGTACCGACGGGCCAGCGCGACGATCGCGCCCGGCATCGTCGCGGAGAAGAGCATCGTCTGGCGGCTCGCCGGGGTCTGCGCGAGCAGCTTCTCGATGTCCGGAAGGAAGCCGAGGTCGAGCATCTCGTCGGCCTCGTCGAGCACCACGCTCTTGACGTAGGAGAGGTCGAGGTAGCCCTGCTTGGCGAGGTCGAGGAGCCTGCCCGGGGTGCCGACGACGATCTCGACACCGCGCTGGAGCCCCTGGATCTGCGGCTCGAAGGCGCGGCCGCCATAGATGGTCAGGACCCGGACTCCGCGCGCCTTGCCGGCGCGCTCAAGGTCGCCCGAGACCTGAACGGCGAGCTCACGGGTGGGGGCGACCGCCAGAGCCTGCGGCTTGCCGGCGTGCGGGAGCGTCGCGAAGGCCTCGTCCTTGGGGCTGATCACGTTCTGAATCATCGGAATGCCGAAACCGAGGGTCTTGCCGGTGCCGGTCTTGGCCTGGCCGATGATGTCGTGGCCACCCAGGGCCACGGCCAGCGTCATCGACTGGATCGGGAAGGGGTGGATGATGCCGGCCTCCGCGAGCGCCGCGACGATGTCGGGGTGAACGTCGAAGTCGGCAAATGTCGGCTCGGGCACCGCGGGAACGGCTGCCGTCGCCGCGGTGGTATCAGGGGTCTCGGCAGCGTCGGGCACTGTCGTGGCTTCTTCGGTGGTCATGAGTATCTCTCGGTCGGGCGAGGGCCACACGTGTCCGAGAGTTTCGGCAGGTCGCAGGCCACGCTGCAAAGCGGGCCGATCGGAGTTCTTCGTGGGTGCAGCGCAGTCTCACTGGCTGCTGATTTGTGCCGACCGGGCACCGATGTCAGGGCCAGTCTAGCCGGGAGCACTACTGTGTGCGTTCATGGACGAACTTCAGCAGCCGGAATCCCGTGCCGACGGACCTGAGGGTGAGACTGCCCCGGTCGGGAGCGCAGCTGCAGCAGGCCATCAGTTCGACCAGGATCCGACCTATCGCGCCGCCGTCATCGATCTGCTGGGGGCACTGGCTTACGGCGAGCTGACAGCCTTCTCGCGGCTGGCCGCCGATGCCGAGATGGCGCCCAGTCAGCCCGACAAGGCGGCTCTGGCGAGGGTTGCCGTGGCCGAGTTCCACCACTATGACGCGCTGACCGCCCGGCTCACCGAGATGGGCGCCGATCCCGATCAGGCGATGGACCCCTTCATCGTGCCGATCGACGGGTTCCATGACCGCACCAGGCCCACCGGCTGGCTCGAGGGCCTGGTCAAGGCCTACGTGGGTGATGGCATCGCCACGGACTTCTATCGGGAGATCTCGGCCTACGTCGATCCCTGGACGCAGACCCTGGTTCGTTCAGTGCTCGAGGACGTCGGGCAGGGTGATTTCGCCGTCAACGCGGTCCGGGAGGCCATCGAGGCCGATCCAAGGGTTGCCGGGCGCCTCGCGCTGTGGGGTCGGCGGCTGGTCGGGGAGGCGCTCTCCCAGTCGCAGCGCGTGGCTGTCGAACGGGATGCCCTGGCCAGCCTGCTGGTCGGCGGGATCAGTCACAGCGGTGCGGACCTGGCCGAGATGGGACGGATGTTCGCCAGGCTCACCGACGAGCACATCCGGCGGATGGGCAGGCTTGGGCTGAGCGCCTGATCCAGGGGCCGGATGTCCTCGTCGGAGTGGTGCCGGGAGCTGTTTGCTAGGTGGTGGGGTGAGTGCCTGTGGTGCCCGACGTGCGTCGGCCGGTCAGCGCGGCGTAGCCCGCGATGGCGAGGGCCGCGACGAGGATGCCGATGAAGAAGGCGGTCCAGTCGATACCCGCGGTGTTGGTATTGCCACTGATCAGGCGGTAGATCCAGGAGCCTGCGAGAGCACCGACAGCGCCAAGCAGGATGGTCATGATGAGCGAGATGTTCTGCTTACCCGGAAGCACCAAGCGTGCCAGCGGGCCGATGATGATGCCCGCGAGAAGAGCCATGAGAATCGTCCCCATCGGTTATTCCTCCTCCGCCCGCTCCTGGCGGGCCGCCATGCGGTGGGAATCTCTGGAAGTGGCTGTGCCACTCCCAAAACGGTACGCCAGGACAGCTCTTTGTGTCACGACCCATTGAGGCGCCGACTGGCCGGCCGGAAGACGCATCTGGAACGCGGCCGCACGTGTCGCCCTGACGGGCTCCGCAGAGCCTGCGGAGCCCGGGACTGCTCAGATCGCGCCGAACCCGACGGAGCCCTTCTTGGCGGCGCCGAGGTCGACGTAGCCGATCGTGGCCACCGGGATGATGACCTGACGACCCGAGGCGTCGACCAGGTTGAGCAGGCCGCCGCTGGTCAGCGCGGCTGTTACCAGCGCCTCGATCTCTTCGGGGGACTGCTTGGACTCAACCACGATCTCGCGCGCGACGTTTTGCACGCCGATCTTGACCTCCACGGGAAAGCCTTTCCACTGATTTTGTAGTGATGTCACAGCTGATGTTCTGTGGCTGATGCTCATGCCATGGCTGGTGTTCGTCCTGTGCCGAAGGTGCCACAGTGCTCGAAGGGTGCCACGTGCTCGAAGGCTAGCCTGCGCCGGGGGCGAGCCTGTTTCGAAGGCTAACCGGCGTCCGGGCCGGATCCTTCCCGCTCGATCTTCGGGAAGCCGCCCAACCCCCGCCAGGACAAGGTCGCGACCAGCCGGGCCGCCTCGTCCCGGGGAATCGACGAGCCCTGTGACAACCAGAACCGCGCGCAGATCTGGGCCATCCCGGACAGTGCCATGCCGAGCAGGTGGGCCTCCGCCTCGGGCAGGTCGGTGTCTTCCTTGATCACCTCGGCGATGGCCTCGGCCGAGTCCTGCGACATCTGGTCGACGCGGTCGCGGACAGCAGCCTCGTTGGTCAGGTCGGACTCGAAGACCAGACGGAACGGTGCGCCTTCACGGCCTACGAACTCGAAGTAGGCACCGATGCTGGCGGCCACCCGCTGCTTGTTCTCGGTAGTGGATGCCAAGGCTGCCCGGATCAGCTCCAGCAGCTCGCCGGAGCGCTGGTCGAACAGCGCCAGGTAGAGCTCGAGCTTGCCCGGGAAGTGTTGGTAAAGAACGGGTTTCGAGACCCCGGCGCGCTCGGCGATGTCGTCCATGGCCGCCGCGTGGTAGCCCGACTCGACGAAGACCTCCTGGGCGGCTTCGAGCAGCTGGGCCCGGCGTGCAGAACGAGGTAGCCGTACGCCGCGGCTGCGGGTGTCAGAACGCATCGACACTGGTGAGGTCCCTCTCGTTTGACGGATGGCCGGGGGGGAGGCCCGTTCAGGTGACCGATGTCTCACGCCGGGCCCCGACGGGCTCGGCTCCCACCCGACAGGCGGGACGGCCATAGGACCGCCAAAACGCATCCTACGCGGGAGTAACCTCGCCTGCATGGCCCTTCCACCCCTCGTCGAGCCATCTGCGCCACTGTCCAGGCAGGAGATCGAGCGGTATGCCCGGCACGTGCTCATTCCCGGCGTGGGCATGCTGGGCCAGCGGCGGCTGCGGAACGCGCGCGTCCTGGTCGTCGGCGCGGGCGGTCTGGGGTCCCCGGCGCTGATCTATCTTGCGGCCGCCGGCGTGGGGACCATCGGGGTGGCCGACCCCGACGTGGTGGAGCTGTCGAACTTGCAGCGGCAGGTGGTTCACGGAGCGGGCGACATCGGCAGGCTGAAGTCCGAGTCCGCCGCGGAGACGCTGGCATCGGTCAACCCTGAGGTGCGCGTGCTGCGGCACGACGTCACCATCGGCCCTGCCAACGCCCTGGATGTCATTGCCGGCTATGACCTTGTCGTGGACGCGACAGACAACTTCCCGACCCGGTACCTGCTCAACGACGCCTGCGTCCTACTGGGCAAGCCGGACGTCTGGGGCTCGATCTACCGTTTCGACGGCCAGACCAGCGTCTGGTGGGCCCGGCATGGCCCCTGCTACCGCTGCGTGTTTCCAGAGCCCCCGCCGCCAGGTATGGTGCCGTCCTGCGCGGAGGGCGGGGTGCTCGGGGTGCTCTGTGCGTCCATCGGATCCGTCCAGGCGGCCGAGGCCGTCAAGCTGATCGTCGGTATCGGGGATCCGCTTGTGGGCCGGCTGATGGTGCACGATGCCCTGCGCCAGAGCTGGGATGTCCTGAGAGTGCGCAAGAACCCTGACTGTGCCGTGTGCGGTCGGTCCCCGAGCGTCACCGGGCTGATCGACTACCAGGAGTTCTGCTCGGTGGGACGGCCCACCGCCGGGGGCGTTCCGGGTGGCTCGGCCCGGGAGGCCGCAGGCACCGCGGTCCCTGGGATCTCGGCTCTCGAGCTGGCAGATCTGCTCGCCGCCGGGGACCGCGCGTCAGGTGTCTTGCTGGTCGATGTCCGCGGGAGCGAGGAGCGGGAGATCGCCGGGATCCCGGGTTCGCGGGCTATCCATCTGGACGAGTTTCTGACGGGGGCCGCGTTCCGGCAGATTCCGTTCGACCAGCCCGTCGTCATCTTCTGCAAGGTGGGGAGTCGCTCGGCACAGGCGGCCCGGATCCTGATCGAGGCCGGACACCCCGATGTGCGCAACCTGCAGGGAGGCGTGCTCGCCTGGGTTCGCGACGTCGATCCGGCCCAGCCCGGCTACTGAGGCCGGGTAGCCGCGGGATGGCTGATGAGCTCACCGGGCCCGAGACGCTCCCGGACTTCGCCGAGGCGGTGCTCGACATCGTCGACCAGATTCCGTCGGGCCGGGTTCTGGCCTACGGCGACGTCGCCGAGCTGCTGGGCCGGGGAGGTCCCCGGCAGGTCGGGTCGGTGATGTCGCGCTATGGCTCGTCGGTGCCCTGGTGGCGGGTCATCCGGGCGAGCGGCGAGGTGACGGAGGCTCTGGCGGAGGAGGCATGTGGGCATTGGCGTGCCGAGGGCACCGCCATGGTGCAGGGTGCGCTGGTCGGTCACCGGGTCGATATGAGCGTGGCCCGGTGGGATGCTGAGGGTTTTGTCAGCCGATGGTGCGAGGCCTCCCCGGTGAGTGATAAGACACTGTGCCCAAATCAGTGCCACACAACATGAGGTATTCGGCCTGTTTGGGGTAGTCTCCATTTCGTAGTTGCTGTGAATCGCACGTCTTGAACGCTTGCGGCCTTGTGCCGGGGGTGCGCTTTGTTCCAGTCTGGAGCGGACGACGAACACCGCGACGATCGGCCCCGGCAGTCGGGATCGACAAAGCGCTCTTGGAGGAAAAAAGATAATGGCAACTGGCACCGTGAAGTGGTTCAACGCTGAAAAGGGCTTCGGATTCATTGCTCCCGAGGACGGCAGCGCCGACGTGTTCGCGCACTACTCGGCCATCGCCAGCAGCGGATACCGCTCGCTTGACGAGAACCAGAAGGTTGAGTTCGACATCACCCAG
>JBBRZQ010000104.1:0-16343 GCA_038236535.1 Actinomycetales bacterium | reverse complement strand
GGCCGTCGCCCATATTCACGACGTCCTCACCCTGACGTCGCACACCAACCACGGCAAGCCACCGGCCGACCCCAGTCCCCGAACCGCAGCAACATCAGCTCACGATGACGCCGTCATCCTCAGGAAGCCTGGCGGTCAACACCAGCTCTCGACGGTATTCGCCAAGCTTCACGTCGCCGACCGGACCCAAGCAGTCCTGCGTGCCCGCGAAGCCGGTCTCCCCGAGTAGCCTCAGCCGACCACCTGCCTGGTGGCGGAGCAGCTGCCTGCCACCGACACCAGCGGTCAGGCGCCCGGCTGGGGCTCGTGAACGGTGTGCCGGATCAGTTCGCCTCAAGGTCAGACATCCGCGCGATGTGTCCAAGTCGGGGTTTGCCGGAGTAGGCGCTGACATCGTTGTCCATGTGGTGGCCGACGACGTCCCATTGTTGAGTCGGCCGGCAAGCGCGGTGCAGTCTTCGAGCTGACGCTCGACGCCCAGCCCAGCACCGTTGCGATCCTGGCTGATCCGGCTGTAGACAAGAGCGGGTCTGGAAGTCACCCCTGAGGTGCGTCAGGGCATTATCCGGGAGCCCGGAGTGAAGGCCGATGAGCAGGTCGTGCGGTTCGGCCTGACGCACCTCGCCGACGATGAGCCGTGACGGGCACATCCACAGTGCCTCCTTCACGAGCTGGCCTCCCGGCGCTGGCCTTCCCTAGCGGTGATCGCTCGCCCGGCCTCCTATGGTGGTCACCGTGTTGTGTGTCCCCGTCGGTCCTCGCCTTCGCTGCCGACAACCCGACGACCGATCCCCGTGCTCCGTGGTGCTGTTTGTCATGCCGCTGGCGCTCGCCGCCAGCGGGAGGTCGTCAGTCGAGCGCAGCCTACGCGGGCCCAACTGCCCGAGGAAGGGGTCCTCGTTGTCGGCGCTGGCGACTCGGGGCGGCGGAGCGTCCGTGCGCTGCCGGCATCTGCTGACTCTTGTTGGGCTCGCGGCGGAGATGCCGTCCCCCCGATGGGGAGGGCTGACCTAGGCCCCAGATCTCTTCGAGCCCGGACGCCCGGGTCGGCGACGCCGATCGGATGGTCGAACGGCGCTCCTGGAACGGCGTGAGCGCTGGGGCTTGACCTAGTCCACGTGTTGGGAGGAGGACATCGACGTGTTGGCTCCATTGGTGGACAGGCTCGCGGGGGCATGACCGAGCGAGTGTGACGATCGGGGCCCCTTTGAGGGGGTCGGCGTCAGCCGTGGAGGCCCTCTCGTGCTGAGAGGTCGGCGAGCAGTTCGCGGTGGCGCCTTTCATCGTCGGGGCGTCCGAGTGTGGCCGCGAGGTCCGCCAGGTACCGGTCGACTGGTCCTGCATGGAATGAGCCGGTGGCAGCAATCATCCCAGATGCCGGCAGCAACAATTCGTACGTCGACCGGATGGCGTCCTGGTCGCCAACCGCGAGGGCTGCCTGCGCGTGGATGCATCCTGCCGCCATCCACGTCCAGTCGCGCTGGGCGGTGGCGCGAGGCGCCGCGAGGGTCGAGCCCATTCCGAGCGATGCGAGCGTCGCGGCGTCGGCGGCGATGCCCGGATGGACAAGGTCGGCGGCCTCGAGCAACGGGCCGACGTCGGAGAAGGCGCCTGCGTGCAGCAGCAGGGTCAGCCGCGTCGTTGCGAGCATCGCTTCGCGGCCCCACCACGGCCAGTCGAGCTCGTCTAGCTCATCAAGCGCGCGCAACGCGGCGGGCACGTCGCCGTCGAGGGCCCTCCGGGAGCAGTCCCAGAGCCGCTGCTGCAGGGCAGGCAACGGCAACCGCAGCTCGGCCGCCATCCGCCGTGCGTGACGGGCATGCTCGTCGGCGCTGCCTACCTCGAAGAGCTGGAGGCGGAGCCGGCACGCCAGCTGATGGCCTGCGAGCTGCACGCTGGGCAGCGCCGCGGTGCGTCCGAGTTCCACGAGCTGGTCGGCGCCCTGCGCTCGCTCCCGCTCGCGCCCGGGAAAGGCGGTGGCGACCACGCGGGCGTTGGCCGCGAATGCCATGTTCCTCGCGTCACCGATGTCTTCCGCGAGCCGCACCGCTTCCGCGGTGAGCTGGTCGCAACGGACTTCCTGTCCCGGCGCGTAGAGTTCGATCGCCAGCGTGGCCAGCAGCATGATCCGCATTTCAGGGTCCGGTGCCGTGGTCAGGGCCTGCTCGAGGTGCTGCACCATCTCCTCGTTGACGTGGCCCATCGGCCGCGGCAGCCAGACCAGCGGCCGATCCAGCGACGTCAACGCCCGCGCGATCAGGGCCGGGTCGCCGATTTCGGCCGCAGCGCGCACGGCCTCGGTACGAGTGCCTATGGCACCGACTTCGTCACCCGCGTCGAGCTGGGCGCGTACCAGCCCGAGCAGGACCTCCATCCGCCGCGCGGGATCGCCGCCTACGGCGGACCCGTCCGCCGCGTAGGCCGCCAGCCACCACTGCAGCGCCGAGTCGGGGGCCCGGCGTGCGGCGGCCTCGCGGGCTGCGGCCATCGACCAATGCACCGTCTCGTGCGCGTGGGCCGGCCCGGCGTGGCGTGCGTGCGATGCGAGCAGAGCCGGGTTGAGGCCACCGGCTGCGGCGAGCCGCGTCAGGGCCCGAGCATGCAGGCGGGAGCGGCGAACCGCGCCGAGCCGCGCGTAGGCCGTCTCCCGGACGAGGTCGTGTCGGAAGCGGATGACACCGTCGCGTCCCATACTCAGCAGTTCCGCCTCCAGCGCCGCTTCCAGCCCGGTCTCGACCTGGTCGGATTCGAGGTCGGCCAGGGCGGCGATCGAGTCGGCGTCGGCGACCGAGCCCATCACGGAGGCCGCCATGAGCACGTCCTCGCCGGGAGTCGCGAGCCGGGCCATGCGGGCGCCCAGGACATCGGCCACCGAGGCGGGCACGACATCCAGCGGCGATGCGCCGGTCTCGGCCGCGAAGGCGACGGTTTCCTGCAGGAGGAACGGGTTCCCGCTTGTGCGCTCCCGCAGGGCCCGCGCGTCGACCTCGAGTCCGGCGCCGGCCGCCAGGGCTTGCACGTCGGCCTCGGTGAGTCCCTCGAGCGCTAGCCGGATCGCTCCCGAGCGGGCCAAGCGGGCGAATGTGGCGGTCAGGTCGGGGGCGCGTGCTGGGCGGCTGTGACGAGCACCAGCAGGCGGCCTTCGTCCGCGTGGACGGTGAGCTCCGCGAGCAGCGCCTGGGACGCGGCGTCGGTCCAGTGCAGGTCGTCGATCACCACCAGCAACGGGCTGTGCTGGGCCGCCTCCCGCAGTAGCTTACCGATCCGTCGGGTCTGCCGCCAGCGCTCGGCGGCCGCATCGCGCGGTGAGACCATGGCACCCGCACCTTCGGTCAGGGCTTCGAGCTCGCGCCCCATCGGGACCAGCAGGCCGACCTGGCGCACGAGCGAGAGCCACGGCCACAGGGCTGGTGCGCCGTCGTCCTCGGTGCCGCTAGACCACACCGACCGCCAGCCGCGAGAGTCGAGGTCGTCGACGATGGCGTGCGCGAACCGGGTCTTGCCGATGCCGGCCTCCCCGACCAGGAGCACCGTCGTGAGCCTTCCTGCGTGGGCGGCCTCTGCCGCGGCCGCGAGGACTGCTCGCGGATGTCCGCGTCCGACCATGGAGGGCCTCGGGACAGCGCCGCGGGGTACCACTGCCCTGGGGTTCGTCTGGGCCTGGACCGGTGCAGCGTAGGGGTCGGGCTGCTGGGCCAGGATGAGGTGCTCGATGGACTGCACCTGAGGCCCCGGGTCGAGCCCGGAGCGGTCGCGCAAGTGCTCACGGGTCGAGCGGAGCACCGACAGCGCGTCGTCTTGGCGCTGCTGACGGTAGAGCGCTACGGCGAGGAGCACAGCCAGCCGTTCGTGGGTCGGATGCCGCGAGACGAGCCCGGTCAGATCGAGCACGATCTCGCCCGCGTCTTTGCCCAGACGCAGGCTGGTCTCGGCGTACAGCTCGGCGACGTAGACGCGCAGCTCATCGCAGCGTCGGCGTTCGTGGACCAGCCACGCGTGCTCGCCGATCTCCTCGTAGGGCTCACCGCGCCAGGTCGTCTGCACTCCGACCAGAGCGTCGTGCGCGCCGAGCAGGTCACCCGCGCGGAGCAGGCTCGCCGCCCGTCGGGCCCGGTCCTCAACCTCGTCTGCGTCGGAGCCGACGGCCAGCGCGTAGCCGCCCGTCGTGCTGACCAGCGGCGAGGACCCCCGGGCGTGGCGGCCCGGGTCGATCGAACGCCGCAGCTTGGAGACACTGACGTGCAACGACGCCGCTGCGGAGTCCCCAGACACGGCACCCCAGACGTCCGCGAGCAACGCCTGTGCCGTGACGGGCTGCCCACCCGCGACGGCGAGCCGCGCCAGGACCTCCCGCTGCCGCGCACCCCCGACGTCGACCTCCTGCCCGCCCCGCTCGAGCCGCAGGGGTCCGAGCCGCAAAACCAGGTCGGAGCCCATGAGCGCAGTATGCACCGGGCGCGCGTTTAGACGCCGGAAAGATCCACCCCCCGAACAGCAACAGTGCGGAAAGCCGACCCGCGCAGGGTAGAGGCAGAACCCTTCCGAAGGAGCCACCCATGCCAGAGACCACTGACCGCGCCGACCTGATCGGCTTCACCCTCACCCACGCCCTGCTGCGCAACGAGCTTCCCCGCCTGGCCGCCGCGTTCGCCGGCTCGAGAATGACACCGGAGCAGGAGGTGATCGTCGAGGAGCAGCTGCGGCTGGTCACCGATCACCTGCTGCGCCACCACCGGGAGGAGGACGAGTTCCACTGGCCGCTCCTGGCGGCGCGTGCCCCGGGCGCCGCCCGGCTGCTCGCGCTGTTGGAGGCCGAGCACGCGCAGATGGACCCGCTCGTCGACCGGGTCCGTGACCACGCCCTGTCCCCTCCCGAGCGGTCCCTCGCCTTATCGCGGCTGAGCGAGGTGGTGCTGGCCCACCTCGAGGAGGAGGACCGTTCGGTGGTGCCGCTGCTCGCCGTGCACATCACTGCCGAGGAGCAGGCGGGCAGCATGGCGCGCAGCCGCGCGAAGATCCCGCCGGCCGACGAGCTGCGTGTGCTGGCGATGATGCTCGCCGCCGCTGACGAGGGCGAGCAGGCCCGCATGCTCGCACCGCTGCCCGACTTCGTCGTCTCGGCCTGGTCCGAGCGCGAGGCGCCGGCCCTGCGCCGCGTGCACCGGGTCCTCGCGGGCGTCGCCGGACACCACCCCAGCGGTAACGACTCCCTCTCCCGCCAGAGCAAGGAGTAGCCATGCCCGGCATCGACCTGCGGGGACTGACCACGAAGTACGGCGCGCTCAGCGCCCTCCTCGGCTGGGCGCTCACGCTCTGCGCCCTCGCGGCGCGCACCCGCGGGCGGAGGGAAGTCCGATGAGGCATTACGCCGTCCAGCGCCCGATCACCGCGCTCTGTGTGCTCGCCGTCGGGCTCAGCGTTCCCCTCCAGATGGGGCTCCTCGTCGCCGGGCTGGACCTGTTCCCCGGCAAGGTGGCCGAACTCGTCTTCCTCACCGGCACAGCAGCCCTGATCACGTCCTGGATCGGTGGTCGGGTCGCCGTACGCCGACTCTTGCGTGGGATCACCAGGTGGCGCATCGGAGTCGGGCGCTGGGCCACGATCCTGCTGGCAATGCCGGTGCTCACCGTCGGCGTCGCTGCCGCCACCGGCACCTTGCACCTCCGGGATCACGGCTGGGTCGAGGAAGGGCTCACCCACCTCATGCTCTTCGTGCTCATCCTCCTGACGGCCAGTCTGTGGGAGGAAACCGCATGGTCCGGGTTCGTCCAACAGCGGCTGATGGACCGCCACGGGTTGCTCGTCGGTTCACTGTTGACGGCGATCCCGTTCGGGCTGATCCACCTGCCGCTCGCCTTCGAGGGCAACGGCTGGGCGGGGACGAGCTGGACTGAGGCCTTGGTCAACTGGGCCTTCCTGCTGGGCGCGCTGCCATTCCTGCGCTATCTGATCGGTGTGCTCCTCGTGGACACCCGAGGAAGTGTGCTCGCCGCCGCGGCGCTGCACTCGTCGTTCAACGCCTCGGGCGCCCTGTCCGTCACACCGGGCGGGTGGCAGTACGTCCCCGCGCTCATCGTCCTCACCGCACTGGTCGTCGTCCACCGCCGCCTTCACCGAGCGGGGCCCAGCCAGGGCGCCGTCGAGGGTCCCAGGTCCGTCCCCGTCGGCAACAAGAGCGTGGCACCAGAGCTGCGGCCGTGAAGACGACCACCGCGGTCGCGCCCCTGGACGCATGGGCCGAGGCCGCTGTTCGATCCTCGCCTCGGCTGCGGCCAGGGTGCCCGTCCCCGGAACCCGCCCGCGCGCAGGCTCGACGCCGAGCCTCGCGCTGCTCATTCCGATTCCCCCCGCCGCGCCCAGCGCCGCCGCCGCACCACTGTCCGAGGCATCCGCCCGGCGGTTCACCCAAAGGCCCGAACGGGCCGACAACAGATGGGAAACGACATGAAGCTCAACGTCTCCACCTCCGCCAGCACACCCCCAACCGCCGAACCGCACCGACAGTCTCCCATCTTCGATGACGCCGTCACCGGCTCGGCGCTACCGCGCATCGGTGCCGCCGCCGGCATCACCGGGGTACTCCTGCAGGTCGCCATGGACCAGCTGCACCCAGCGCACGCTGACCCGAACGACTCCCAAGCCGCCTTCACCGAGTACTCCCACTACGGGCCGTGGACGGTCGTCCACATGGGTCAGTTCCTCGGCACGCTGCTCCTCGTGATCGCTCTGCTGGCACTCGCTCGAGGTTTGTCCCGTCAACGCGGGCTCGCCGGCGCCCTCGCCGTGATCGGCGCCGTCACGGCCCTCATCGTCGCAGCGGTCTTCACGGTGCAGATGGCCGTTGACGGAGTCGCTCTGCGCTCCGCCATCGACACCTGGACGAGCGCCGCGCCCGGACCGGAAAAGACCTCCGCCTTCCAGGTCGCCGACGGCCTGCGCGGCCTCGAGAAGGGTCTCAGCGGGTTCTTCCACCTCAACAACGGACTCACCCTGATCGCCCTTGGGCTGTCCATCGCGATCGGCGGGCTCTACCGACGATGGCTGGGAGCGACAGCAATCCTAGCCGGCCTCGCGTTCCTCATCGGGGGCGTCGTGACCGCCCACACCGGATTCTCCTCCGACGCAGGCCGCGACCTGACCCCCGCGCTGTTGCTGCTGGCCGTCTTCATCACCGGCATCTGCATCTCGATGTGGCGTGGAAGCGACCGTAAAGTGCAGTCCTGAGGCCGAACCTGGCAGGAGCACACGGAGGAGAGGATGCGTGATGAACCGGATCTGGAACGGGTTGCTTGACGCGCTCGGCGCCGCCGGGTCCATGACCTGGCAGGTCACGTGGTCTCTGATACTCGGCTTCACGCTCTCAGCCATCGTGCAGTCACTGGTGAAGAAATCGACCATCGCCCGGCTCCTGACCGATGACAGCCCCAAGAGCCTGTCCACGGCCACATGGCTCGGGGCGGCCTCCTCCTCCTGCTCCTACGCCGCCGTGGCGTTGGCGCGGGCGCTGTTTCGCAAGGGCGCCCACTTCACCGCGGCGATGGCCTTCGAGATCGCGTCCACGAACCTGGTCATCGAGCTCGGTCTGATCCTGGCGCTGCTGCTCGGCTGGCAGTTCACCCTCGCCGAGTTCGTCGGCGGCCCGCTGATGATCGTGTTCATCGCGCTGCTGTTCCGCCGCTTCCTGACCACCAAGCTGGTCGAGGCCGCGCGCGAACAGGCCGACCATGCCGTGCCGGGCTCCATGGAAGGCCACGCCGCGATGGACTTGTCCGCCACGGGTAGCGGCAGCTTCTGGGCCCGGCTGGCAAGCCCTGACGGGTTCACCGCCGTCGCGCATACCTTCGTCATGGAGTGGGCCGCCGTCATCCGCGACATCGTCATCGGCTTGCTCATTGCCGGGGCCGCGGCGGCATGGATACCCGACAGCTTCTGGCAGCAGGTGTTTCTCAGCGACCACCCCCTCGCCGCGAAACTGTGGGGCCCGCTGATCGGCCCGCTGGTCGCCATCGCGAGCTTCGTCTGCAGCATCGGCAACGCCCCCTTGGCGGCGGTGCTCTGGGCCGGCGGCATCAGCTTCGGCGGCGTCGTGTCCTTCATGTTCGCCGACCTGCTGATCATCCCCATCCTGGTCATCTACAGCCGCTACTACGGCCGCAGAATGGCATGGTTCATCTTCGGGACCTTCTACGCCAGCATGGTCGCCGCCGGTTACATCATCGAGTTCGCGTTCCAGCCCCTCGGACTGGTCCCCACCACCCGGCACACCAACATCGGGCAAACCACCCCCACCTGGAACTACACCACCTGGCTCAACATCATCTTCCTGCTGCTCACCGCCACGCTCACCTGGCGTTTCTTCACCACCGGTGGCCGAGCGATGCTGGCGATGATGGGCGGCGGCCCCGACGACATGGCCCCCATCAAGCACTTGCCGGGCTTCGCCCCATCCCCTGGCGCATGCGGCGATGGTGGCCTTGGCGTGGACTCCGGTTGGCGGGATCTAGACCGGATGTACCTGAACCTCTGGGATCCCGGCTCGGCTACGGCGCGGGGGTGGTGTCCGGCTTCTTCGTTGGTCACCGCCGGAACGGGCACGTCTCGACGGCGTTGATGGAGCCGATGGCCAAGGCCTTCGTGCGACATCCATGACTCGATCGTTGCGCGGGGTGTGGACCTGGTCCGTTCGCCAATGGGCAAGAAGTAAGGGACGAGGTCACCCAGCTGAGCGGCGGCGCGGGGTTGGACACAAGGGTCGGGCACGGCGGTGGCAGCTAGCCTCTTTGCACGGCAGCCGGCGGGCGCCTGCCGGGTTGCCGCGCGGAGAGGTCTTTGGGTGGACGGAATAGTGCTCCTTCGGGACATTGAGCGCCTGGAGCCGTTCGCTGACGCTCTCGTAGACGTGTAGCAGCGCGGGCGGCCAGGGCGTCGGCGGCGTCCTTGGGGGACAGGGGCCCGGTGGTGGCGTCGGTGAAGAGCCCCTCCGCGTAGGAGCGGGTCGAGCTGAGGACGGCGGGCAGGGTGGGCAGGCCGGCCACGATCAGGAAAGAACGGCAGCTCAGGCTGGTTGGCCATGTGCTGGGCCGAGACCAGCGCGCTGATCAGCTCGACGTCGAGGTCCTGCAGCTCGTCGATGAACACGGCCAGGGCAGAGCGCTCCCGCTTCAAAACGGTGCACACGTCCTCAACCAGTTCGGGCAGGTCGATCTCGAGGGTGCGGGTGTGCCGGTGGCGCCCCGGTCCAGCCGGCCCAGTTCCGCCTGAGCCTGCCGCTCGGGTTGGTCGGGGGAGCGTCAGGGCTGATCGAAACCGGCCCATCAAGGGTATTTACGAAGTAAACGAAAGCGGGTATGTTAGTTTCGAATCGAAGGAGTGAGGCCCGTGACCACCCAGCCGCTGGAACAGCAGACATACCTACCCGAGCCCGCCGGTGACGTGGCCGAGGTGCTCAGCTTCATCAGGGCGCACGAAGACGTGGGGGGTGCCCTGCCGGAGCCGCGATACTTTTTGGCCGGGGCAGGCGAGCACGATCACGTCGAGATCCCCGCGGCGGTCCACCAGGTGCTGCTGCAGGTGCTCGAGGCCATGAAGGCCGGCAAGGCCGTGACGGTTACGCCGCAAAGCAAGCTCCTCACCACGCAGCAGGCAGCGGATCTGCTGGGAGTCAGCCGCCCCACCGTGGTGAAGCTGATCGACGAGGGGGTGCTTCCGGGTGACACTCCCGGCAAGCGACGACGCATGGTGAAGCTGGACGACCTTCTGGAGTACCGCGGTCGTCGGCGTGACGCGCAGTATCGGGCGCTGCTGGAGTCGTCGGTGGACTACGACGAGGGCCCGGAGGACGCTGGGATCGCCGAGGAACGATTCCGCCGCGTGCGCGCGGAGGTCGCGGCCGAGCGTCGGGCTCGCACCGCCAAGGTCCAGTAGCGGCGGGCCTCAACTGAGAGGATGGCGGAATGTTTGCCGCCGTCCTCGACACCTGTGTGCTGTGGCCGAGCCTGCAACGCGACTTCCTGCTGTCGATGGCTGTGGAGGGGTTGTATCGGCCGCTGTGGAGCGAGGCAATTCTCGAAGAGTTGCATCGCCATGAGCAACGAAAGCTCATCGACCGGGGGAGCGAGGAGACGGCGGCGCTTGCCGAGGCCAACCTGCTCCTGAGAAACCTGCGCGGAAACTTCGACGATGCCTTGGTGACCGGTTGGGAGCCGCTCGATGGGTCGTTCGGGCTACCCGACATCGACGACGAGCACGTGGTCGCCACCGCGGTCGTGGGCGGCGCCGGCGCGATTGTGACTGACAACCTCAAAGACTTCCCGCCCGCCCTGGTACCCAGGCACATCCACATACTCTCCGGGCGGGAGTTCGCGTCAAACACTGCCGACGTTGACCCGGAACGGGCGGCACGCGCACTTTGCGAGATGTCACGTCGTCGCTGGAAGACGAGGCAGACACCCCATGAGCTCGTGAGTCTCTTGGTGAAGCGCTACGGCATGGCCGACGTCGCCGAGCTCGTGCTGCCCATCCTCGACGAGGTGGCTGCGGGATACGAATAGCCCAAGGTCGGTGCCCCAAGTCGGTGCCCCGAGCCGGTGTCAGACCGGCGACGGAGCGGGTCTCGGGCCGGGCAGAGTTGCTTTGTCTCGGTGCACCTCTCACGATCAAGCGATGACGCCCGCTCAAAAACGTGGGACCACACCCTCTCACCGGGGGCCGTTTGACACCTCCGAGAGATCAGCTGCCGACGAACAGAACCGGAGGGCGACCCGGGCCCACGGCCGATAGACGGCCGTGGTGGAAGAGGATCGGCCGCGACGGACGTCGTAGTGCCCGTCACGGTTGGCGTGTGCAGACACCATCACTTGGGGGGATCCATGGCTCGGGGCTTCTTCGCCGAATTGAACTACCAGTCTCAGCAGGCCGAGAAGCGGCGCCGGCAGCAACAGGTAGCCACGTTCCGGGCGCAGACTGCCGCCGAACGGCGAGCCGAGGCGTCGCGGCGGGCTGCGGACCGGGCCCGGGCTGCCGCAGCACGTGCCTCTGTCGCCGACCTGAAGTCAGCCCAGAGGGAGGCGGCCCGTCTTCAGGTGGAAGCCCAACTGGCCGAGTCGCCTCGCGCAACAGCGACCTGGCCAGTGATTACGAAGAGATCGACGAGTACTGACCAGAACCCTTGAGGTCGATGACTACATCGACCTGGGATCCCTCAAGGTCACCTCCGTCGAGCACCCGCCGTTCGCACCCGGCGGCCTCGCGCATGCCCGTCCGCGCCCACCCGAGCCGATCCAGCCCCTTCAGCCGGCCTTCCTGGCCCCGAAACCCGTTAGGCGCTCTGGCCGCCAAGAAGAAGAGACAGGCCGCTCTCGAGCACGCTCAGGCCACCCACCAGCACGTGCTTAACCGGTGGCATCAGCACTGCCAAGGCATGTACTCGGACTTCGTGGCCGAACAGGACAGGTGGCAGCGAGACGATGCCGAGCGGGTCGCAAGGCTCGCGGCCGCCCGAGCCGTCTACGACCAGGAGTGCCAGCAGCGGGAAGCCGAGGCCGAAGGGCGCAACCAGGAGCTGGCCGACCTGATCAACGGCTTGGCCTTCCATGTCCAGGACGCTATCGAGGAATACGTCGGGATCGTGCTGTCGAACTCAACCTACCCTGACTGTTTCCTCGTCACCCACGTCCACACGTTCGACCTGCCCAGCCGTGAGCTGACCCTGCAGGTCCGCGTCCCCGGAGCCCTCCACCGTCTCGTCGGTCAAGGAGTACAAGTACGTGAAGGCCAAGGACGAGATCGCCGCGACAGCGTTGCCGGTCAAAACGGGGAAGGACCGGTATGCCGGCGCCGTCTGGAGTGTCGAGGTCCGCACCCTGCACGAGGTCTTCGAGGCCGACCGCGCCGGCAAGATCCACTCCGTCACACTTACCGTCGGCGTCGACCGGGACGCCCCCGCCACCGAGAACCATCACCAGCTCTGTGCGACATGGTCGAGAGCCAGATCGTCGTCCCGCCGGCCGCCGGGCAAACCCCAGCGAGCTCACACTGACGATCATGGCCCATCGGGAACGCAGGCGACGCCTGTAACGGCACCGGCGCCGAGGCTGATGGCGATCCCGGACCGGGCTTGTGCTGGGGTGACGGGTCCTCGCGGTGCCCCATCAGTCGGCGAGGAGACCAGCCGAGCGGCACGGCGACGGCGGCGGCGGCGGCGATGCGCCCACCTCGCCGCACCAGCGGAGCCACTTCAGACGCGTCATCGCGGACGCCGCTAAGCCAGCGACGCGCTAACTACCAAACCGGTCACGCCACCCAGGTACCGACGGGTGGACCCCGCAACGTCGACTCCGCCCGCGCGGGTGACATCTGAAGACAAGAAGGGAAGGCGATCCGCGTGCGGTCGGCGTTGTTTGACGCGGTCCCGCCGGTGCGGAAGGTCCCCGAGCGGGCGGCGCCGGTGCTGGGCCCGTACGAGGAGGTCGTGTGGGGCTGGTTGACCGAGGATCTGACGCGCCGCCCAAGCAGCGTCACACGGGCCCGGAGCGTGGGGCAGCGGCTGCTCGAGGAACAGGGCGCGACTGTGGCGGAGTCGAGCGTGCGGGCGATGGTCGCGGCCTTGGAGGTCGAGGTCGGGCTGACCCGCCGGGAGGTGATGGTGCCTCAGACTCATCCGCCGGCGGAGGAGGCGTTATGCGGAACTCCGCATAACGCCTCCGCGCCGGACTCGTGCACCGGCGTGAGGAAGACGTCCCTCGTCACGACTCCGAGCTCGACCCGGCGGCGTATCGCGAGACCGTCACCTCCGCCACGACCGGCCGTGCTCGGCGACGAGCCGCTGCCACACCCGCCTGGCGGTGTGCCGCTGCTTACGTGGCGCACCCTAGTCCGCGACCAACCAGGCGTCGATGATCTCTCGCCACGGGTCGATCGCCGGCTGGCGCCGGTTCGGGTACTCCCGCCTCGGCGGCGGCACGGGCGACACCAACGCCTGACCCTCCGCCCTTCGGTGCACCCCGTACCGGCGGGCGAGCTCACGCACCGACATGCTCGGATGAGTCCGGGCCTCGCGCCGGATCTCCTCGAAGACTTCCACCCTGGACCGTCGCCTCACTGGAACTTCCCCGTCGACAAGCGTTTTGACGTGAAGACCCTGACCGCGGGCGGGCCCAACATTCGCGACGACCCACCCACCCGAGGACCGAGCCATCGTGGCCACCGGGGTGGGGCCGAAATCCGTGACGATCAGACACCTACCCGGGGCCAGAGAACGTGACCACACACTTGGATGCGCTCGATGGACTTTCCACACCTGCGACAGCCGGGCCCCGAAGAGCATCCCGCAGACCATCCGCCGGCCGGTCTCGGCCCTGCAGCCCAAGCGGGCAGAACACCGCGAACGTGGGGCCGTGAAGCACGCCCGGAACGCACTCAGCAGTTCCGCCAGCGACGCCGGCGCCGTCATATTCGGCCCCGGGGGCGTTGGCGCGCCCGATCGGGGGAAGACACCCGCCGGCCATCAGGCGCAAAGGAAATTCGTCGACGGTCACTGGGGCCTCAGCTGGCCGCCGGAGCACGGCGCAGCGACCCAGGTCGTGGGAGCAGCCACGTGGCGTCTCGCCGAGCGCAGCCGCTCGTTCTCCACGGTCAGGGCCGGTTCCCGCGATCCCGGACTCCCACCGCCCGAGCCGGTCCCGACGCTCGGTGTGCCGCCCAGCCAGCCTTTGCTGGGACGGGCGCCACTTGCCGATGTGCGAGTCGAACAGGCCCTCCCGGCGCAGCAACGCACCCTGTCCGCCGCGCTCGGTTGCCGCGTCGTACTCGGCCACCATCCGGGCCTTGTACGCCGACGTGTCCCAGTCCTCGTTCGTGGGCGCGTACCGCGACAATCCGCAAGGACTCGGTCGCCACGCTCATCGTCGTCACCGCACGCGGCTTCCTGACCCCGGTGCGGCTCCTTCGGGGGAGACGTTAACCGGCAACATGTGCCCTGACGCCGGCGCTCACGGCATACCCTTGCCGTGAACACCAGCCTCCCACAACGGTTTCGGGCAATCCCCCACCCTGCCCTGACGACCGTGGCAGGATGCCGGCGGCGGAGGGGCGCTGGTTCGGGGCGTACTGACCGGCGAATGGCTGATGTCCCAGTCACAGCACCGCGAACCAGGGCAGGAAGAGCAACGGCGAGGGCGATGGACCTGCCGACTGCACGTCTGGCACCGTGCGCGGGCCCACCGGTACCCGAAGAGCGAGGCCCGATATCAAGAATGTATCGACTGCGGCAAGCAACGGGACGTGCCAATCGGCGTCGGCTTGGTCTGACCTCAGCAGCAGGCCGCGAGCATGGCCGCGAGGGCATGCCGCATGACCACCACCGCATCGTGCAGGTGGGCAGAACGATCGCTCCCTCCCAGCGGGGCTAGAAGGCACTCATCTGCTCTCCGGCCGTCCGTACTCCCGGCCAGAGAGAGGCGCCGAACGCATAGCGGAGCACCAGAGCCCGGCGGAGTGGGCGGGTCACGGGTGGCCGGAGGCCATCGCGCAGCGACGCGACAGCGCCCTTGACGTGGCCCGTAGCCGGGCGGATGCTCCTGCGGCGGGTCGGCGGCTCAGGTGACATGACCTTGGTGCTCAACCACGAGCTGCTTCTCGTCCAGGTCGGCCGTGCCCGGACGGCGAGAGGTGGGGGTGCGCGCGGCGCGCCAGCGCCGGAGCGCGGGGGTCCCTGCCGTGAGCCGGGAGGGCGGAGGGACACGGAGGGCGGCCAGGCGCGGCGCAGCCGCGCCCTTGATCCCATAGAGGTCAATGGAGCAACGTCGGAGGCCGCCCGGCAAGCGACGCCCCCGTTGATGTGGCGCGATATTCGCCGAGCGTGAATCGAGGGCCAGCTTGGCGATGCCTTGCGAGCTCGTGGCTCAGCGGGCCCTTCCTGTCCCCGCTCGTGTTCGACGGCCCGTCGGATCCCCAGAACTGCCGCCGTGCTGCACCTTGGACTGTCTCGGTCATCTCGACCCGCATTCCCCGGGTGACGTGTGGGCTCTGCTCGGTCAGGCGGTCGTCTTGCTGGTCGAGGCTGGCGAAGTGCCCCTGAGGACCCCGAGGATTCCCCAAGCAGCGCAAACCACCATTGGCGAAGGCGAGCGGCCTTAACAAGACCTCATCGTGGAGATTGGCGTGCGAAACCATGACTGACACAGACATGACCCCCGGCAGGACAAGGACTACTTCTATGGGCCGGGTCGCGATAGCCAGGATGTGGGGCGACGGCGTGCAGATCTTCGGCAACCTGTTGCGACCGGCCCGTCTGGGGCGGGCCGTGGCCGTCGTCGTCGGCGGGCTGGTGGCCGCGGTCGCGCTGGCGCCGGTGTCGGCAAGCTCGTGGGGCGGCGGGTCGACCGGCTGCGGGAACAGCGGCTGTACGACGCCGTTTGCTGTGCCGCTGCCGATCCCGCAGACCCTGTCACCGACGAGCCAGGACGCGACGACGGACTACTACACGGTCACCGAGAAGCCGGCGAACCTGTCCGTGATTCCAGGCAAGACCACCCCGATGTGGACCTACAACGGCACCGCCGGCGAGGACATATTGAACCGAGCCGAGGCCCCGCCGCAGGTCCGCCGGCGGGGCCCTCGGTGCTCATGATTCCAGGAGGGTCCGACCGGACAAAGGGGTGTCATCTAGTCGTAGCTGGAGCCTGGTCTTCCTGAGCCCTGATCCACCGATTGCCTGGTGGATCCGGCGGGTCGTGACGCGCGGATGCCCCTGTGGGGCGGCAGGATTGGACTTGCGACAGTTCGATCCAACGCGCTCCGAGGGGGCATCCGACAGATGCAAGCATCGCATAAGGTCACCGCGGTTTTCCGGCTCCGAGAGAAACTGCGGCGGGGTGAAAACCGCACGAGACTTCCACCGCCGGCTATCACGGCGATGACTAGGCAGTAAGACGCGCGGCATAGCCCATAGTGACTATGCAAATCGGACATCAGGCGCTCGGAAGGACCACGAATTCTGTTTGCTAGCACACCGATCCACTTGCAGTTGCCATTTGATACGTGTTTCCGACCCCCAATCTTCGGGGCTGCTGAACCCCCTTGCTGGGAGATCCGCCTAACCCTCGGTGACGCCACCATGGAGAAAGAATTCGGGGAGGCATCATGAACACACATTCAGCAGTATGGGTCGACGGCGGGACGTCGGCACTGACCGCAACGGCAGTGACCTTGGGTCGCACGTGCGGGGCACTCTCACCCAACGGCCACATCAGCTGCCACCGGGCACCACACGCCGGTGCCGGTCACGTGTGGGTCGGCGAGTGGTGCGCGGACCGGCGCGAGCGGGAGGTGGCGGCATGACCGTC
>JBBRZQ010000103.1:0-16626 GCA_038236535.1 Actinomycetales bacterium | reverse complement strand
GGTTCGAGCTTGCGGCGCAGCTGGTTGGCGTAGACCCGCAGGTAGTTGGACTCCCGGCCGTAGGACGGACCCCAGGCCGCGTGCAGAAGGGCCGTATGGGTGACCAGCTGGCCCGGCGTGGCCGCCAGCGCCGCCAGCAGCCGCCACTCGGTCGGGGTCAGCCGGATCTCTGCGTCGGCCCGTGTCGCGCGATAGTTGGCGAAGTCCAGCACGAAGTCGGGGGTGCTCACGGTGGGCAGTGACGCGGCGCCGCCGCCGCCACGACGTGCGGCGGCCCGGAGACGGGCCAGGAACTCGCTCATACCGAAGGGCTTGGTGACGTAGTCGTCGGCTCCGGCGTCCAGAGCCTCGATCTTGTCGTCGGACTCCTGACGTGCCGAGAGGACGACCACCGGGACCGAGGAGGTCTGGCGGATCCGGCGCAGCACCTCGACGCCATCCATGTCCGGCAGGCCGAGGTCGAGCACTACGACGTCCGGGCTGTGCTCCGCCATGATCTGAAGGGCCGAACGCCCGTCACCGGCCGTCTCGACCTCGTAGTCCCGGGCTCGCAGATTGATGCTCAGCGTGCGCACGATATGCGGCTCGTCATCGACCACCAGGATGAGCGTCACGAGGGGCCCTTTCCTTTCACCCTCTGGGTCTCACCAGAGTCTTGACCGGGGTTGGTGCGGACTGACTGCCGTGCTGGTGGCTGCTGTGCTGGTGGCTGCTGTGTGGGGGACTGTGCCACCGGCGACTCTGCTGCCGGGGTCAGTGGCAGGTCGATGACGATGGTCAGCCCTCCGCCAGGGGTGTCCTCCGCACCCAGTGTGCCGTCCATGGCCTCGGTGAGCCCGCGGGCTACGGCAAGCCCCAGACCCACTCCGTCGCCTCGTCCGCTCTCCTCCAGGCGCCGGAACGGGGCAAAGATCTGCTCCTTGGCGTGATCCGGGACTCCCGTTCCACGGTCGACCGCCCGTATCTGGAGCCGGTTGCCGATGACGCTGCCGCTGACGACGATCTCCTGTCGCCCGGGGGAGTGTCTCACCGCGTTCTCCAGGACGTTGGCCAGCACCCGGTCGAGCAGCCCGGCGTCGGCCCGGAACAGGGGGAGATCACGGGGAAACCAGGTGCGCACCCGGCCCCCCTGGTCGCCCAGGGCTGCGATGGCCGGGTTGAGGACGTCCAGGAGGTGCAGGTCCTGCAGGTGGACGGTGACCGAGGCGGTCTGCAGCCTTGACATGTCCAGCAGGTTGCCCACCATCGCGTTGAGCCGGTCGGCCGACTCCTCGATCGACTCCAGAAGCTGGGCCGCGTCAGTGGGGGACCAGGTGATGTCGTCCTGACGCAGGCTGGAGGCGGCGGCCTTGATGCTTGCCAGGGGCGTTCGCAGATCGTGGGACACGCCAGCTAGCAGTGCCGTACGGGTCCGGCTGTCCTTGGCGAGGTTTCGTGCCTCCCTGGCCTGGCGGATCAGCTCCTCACGGCTCAGGATCGCTGACGCGTGCGAGGCGAAGGCGGAGACCAGCCGTGCCTCGTCGGCCTCGATGACCGGCCCGCAGAGGACCAGCTCGGTCAGGTCGTCCAGCGGAGACCGGACCTGTGCGTCGCGCACCTGGCTGACCTCGAAGGGGCCACTGCTGGCCAGGATCTCCCAGGGTGAGCGGACCAGGTCACGCCGGACGATGGCCGCGGAGTCCATCCCGAACGTGTGACGCGCCTGGTCCAGCAACGTGGGCAGCTGATCGGTAGCGCCCAGCAGCGAGCGCGCGAGCTGTGCCAGGATGCGCGACTCGCGTTCGGCTGCCACCGCCCGCGCGGCGCGTCGGGCACTCAGGTGGACGACTGAGGCGACGGCCGCGGCTACTAGCACGAACACGACCAGCACGGCGGAGTCCTGCCGGTCGGTGATCGCGAAGGTGTGGACCGGCGGGGTGAAGTAGTAGTTGAGGACCAGGCTGCTCGCGACGGCGCAGAAGAGCGCCGGCCACACTCCCCCTGTCAGCGCGCATCCCACGGTCAGGACGATCAGGGCCAGCATCGCCAGGGTGATGTCATGGCTCTGGCGGGTGGCGACCAGCAGCCAGGCGGCCAGCGCCAGTCCGACGGTGGCCATCAGCCAGGCGATGATCAGGCTTCGCCGGCTGAGGTCGTCCCCGGAGTCGAAGGCGAAGCCTGATGATCGATGGCCCTGGCCGGGGGGACCCGTTCTGGCGAGACTGTTGCCCAGCCCCTTGCCGGCGAAGTCGTGTGACACCAGGTGGACGTCGATCTCGCCCGAGCCGGCGACCACCATGTCACCTACCCCAGGGGACAGCACGGTCTGCAGGCGCCCGCGCCGGCTCACGCCCAGCACGATCTGGGTGGCGTTGACTCCCTTGGCGAAGTCGAGGATGGCCCTGGCCACGTCGTCGCCGCTCACCGTGTGGAAGGTCCCGCCGAGCTCGTCGGTGAGCTTGCGCTGCGCGGCGATCGTCGAGAGATCGGCGCCGACCAGGCCGTCCGAGCGGGCCACGTAGGTTGCCATCAGCTCTCCCCCCGCGCCACGTGAGGCGATCTGGGCACCTCTGCGCAGCAGGGTCTCGCCCTCGGGCTGGCCGTTCAGGGCCACCACGATGCGCTCGCGGGTCGGCCACGCCTCCGAGATTCCCTGGTCGTGTCGGTAGCGCTCCAGGGCCTCGTCCACCCGGTCCGCCATCCACAGGAGGGCCAGCTCCCGCAGGGCTGACAGGTTGCCGGGCCGGAAGTAGTTGGACAGGGCGGCATCCACCTTGTCGGCGGCGTAGACATGGCCGTGTGCCATTCGACGTCGCAGCGCCTCGGGGGTCATGTCGACCAGCTCGATCTGGTCGGCAGCGCGCACCACGTCATCCGGCACTGTCTCGTGCTGCCTCACCCCGGTGATGGACTCGACCACGTCGTTCAGGGACTCGAGGTGCTGGATGTTGACCGTGGAGATGACGTCGATCCCGGCCTCGAGCAGCTCGTTGATGTCCTCCCACCGTTTGGTGTTGCGCGAGCCAGGCACGTTGGTATGCGCCAGCTCGTCGACCAGCGCCACCTGTGGTGCGCGGGCCAGGACCGCGTCGAGGTCAAGCTCGCCGAAGGACGCTCCGCGATACTCGATCTGTCGTTGTGGAAGAACCTCCAGGCCCTTCATCTGCTCCGCTGTGTAGCTGCGCCCGTGAGTTTCGCAGAGGCCGACGACCACGTCGGTCCCCCGCCCGAGCCGGCGGTGGGCCTCGCCGAGCATGGCGACGGTCTTGCCGACACCTGGCGCCGCCCCCAGATAGATTCGTAGTCGTCCGTGTGCCATGGTGCGATTCTGGCCTCTCTGTCCGTGCCGTGATCGCCGTCAGGCCGGGCGCACGTCAGCCGGCGGGTGTGAGGGCGGCACCCACCTGGTCGGCGAGCAGAACCGCCACCCTGAGCTGGACATCGGATGGGTGCACCACGCGGGTCGCGGACGTCAGCACGAACTGTCCGTGGACACGGTCGCCCTGCCGGACGACGAGGTGGATCAGCTCATCGATGGGAAGCCCCTCGCGCCCGACGTTGACGATGTGGCCGCGGCGGGTCACCTCGCCATCGTGATTGATGCTCACGTCCTGTGGTCCCGGTCCGGGGCCCCTGATGAACCTGCACTCATCGATGTCGAGGACCTTGACGATCTGGTTCGCTACGTGGCTGACCAGGGACTCCGGCGACGAGTCCCGCAGGGCGATGATGCTCGAGGTGCCGAGCACTCCGTCCAGGTAGCCGGTCCGGCGGCTGGCGCGTGCCTGCTGGCGACGACCCCACAGGGCGATCTCGGTGACGGCAACCCCTACCAGGACGAGCAGCACGGTCACTTCGACGTCATTGGGGTCGTGGATCGTGAGGCGCAGATAGGGCTGCGTCAGGAACACATCGAAACCGGCGCCGGCCGACAGGGCCGCGGCGATTCCCGCGACTCTGTCACCGGTGGCAGCCGCCGCTACCACGATCAGGACCAGCACCAGGGCGGCTGTCGCTGCCGTCGTGTCCGTGATGCGGACACTGTCCCGGAAAACCCAGAGAAGGAAACAGCAGACAATCGGCGTGATCGCCGCAGCGGTGATGACCGCTGGCCGGTGGCGCTCCATCCATTTGGTCTCCACCTCAGCATCAAACCACTTCCGGCTCCACGACGGGAGGCGGCGCTGTGTGTCGGCGCGGCTGCTGAGCTCGGTCATCGGCCTGCCACCGCGTCCAGGGCGAGATTGAGGTTGAGGACGTTGACTCGTGGTTCGCCCAGGAATCCGAGGGTGCGGTTCTGGGTGTTCTGGGTGACCAGAACCTGGATCTGGGTCTGGCTCAGGCCGCGGACCCGCGCGACACGGGCGATCTGCTCGGCGGCGTAGGCAGGGCTGATCTGGGGGTCGAGGCCTGAGCCGCTGGCTAGCAGCGCGTCGGGGGGGACCCGGGCCGGGTTGACGCCGTCGAGAGCCGCGGCGGCTGCCCGGCGGTCCTTGACGGAGGCGATCAGGTCCTTGTTCTCCGGGCCTAGGTTGGAAGCGCCGCTGGCAGTCGGGTCGTATCCCTGTCCGGCCGCAGAGGGTCGACTCTGGAAGTACCTCGGGTCGGCCTCGACGACGGCGTTGCCCTCGGAGTCCTTGGTGGGCTGGCCGTCCTTCAGGACGGGACGGGTGAACGCCTGTCCGATGAGGGTGGAGCCGACGGTGGTGCCGCCACGGTGGACGAGGGAACCGTTGGCGTTGTGGCCGAAGGCGACCTGCGCGAAGCCGGTCATGGCCAGGGGGTAGGCCAGGCCAAGGATGACGGTGAGCAGGAGCAGGGTCCGCAGGGCCGCGCCATACTGCCGCACGGTCCGCGCAATGGGGGTTGCCATGGTGTCGTGGCCTGTCTTTCTAGTTGATGCCGGGGATGTGGGACACCAGCAGGTCGATGAGCTTGATGCCGATGAACGGGCTGATGATGCCGCCGAGGCCGTAGATGAGCAGGTTGCGGCGCAGCATCTGGGCCGCTGAGGAGGGCGTGTACCGGACCCCTCGCAGCGCCAGAGGGATGAGCCCGATGATGATCAGGGCGTTGAAGATGACCGCCGAGAGGATCGCCGACTCAGGTGACGAGAGCCGCATGATGTTCAGGGTGCCCAGGCCGACGAACACTCCTGCGAACATGGCCGGGATGATCGCGAAGTACTTGGCGATGTCGTTGGCGATGGAGAATGTCGTCAGTGAGCCGCGGGTGATCAGCAGCTGCTTGCCGATCTGGACGATCTCGATGAGCTTGGTCGGGTTGGAGTCCAGATCGACCATGTTGCCGGCCTCCTTGGCGGCCGAGGTGCCGGTGTTCATGGCCACGCCGACGTCGGCCTGGGCCAGGGCCGGTGCGTCGTTGGTGCCGTCGCCGGTCATCGCGACCAGCCGTCCGCCCTCTTGCTCGGCCTTGATGAGCGCCATCTTCTGTTCGGGGGTGGCCTCGGCCAGGAAGTCGTCGACGCCGGCCTCGTCGGCGATGGCCTTGGCGGTCTGCGGGTTGTCGCCGGTGATCATGACGGTGCGGATGCCCATCCGGCGCATCTCGTCGAAGCGTTCGCGCATCCCCTCCTTGACGACGTCCTTGAGGCTGATCACCCCCAGGCAGCGTGCGGGCTGACCCTCGACAAGCTCGGCGACGACCAGAGGCGTGCCGCCACCGGTGGAGATGCCGTCCACGATGGAACCCACCTGATCGGTGGGATGTCCGCCGTTGTCGCGGACCCATTTCATGGCTGCGGCAGCAGCGCCTTTGCGGATCTGCCGTCCATCGTCGAGGTTCACGCCGCTCATCCGCGTCTGCGCCGTGAATGCCACGTACGTCGCGTTCGTCAGCTCGCCCGCGGGCCGTTCCCGAAGGCCGTACCCCGTTTTGGCGAGGACCACGATGGATCGCCCCTCGGGGGTCTCGTCGGCCAGGCTGGACAGCTGGGCGGCGTCCGCCAGCTCGTCGTTGTCGACCCCGTGGACCGCGATGAACTCGGCGGCCTGCCGGTTGCCGAGGGTGATGGTCCCGGTCTTGTCCAGGAGCAGGGTGTTCACGTCGCCGGCCGCTTCGACGGCGCGCCCCGACATGGCGAGCACGTTGTGCTGCACGAGCCGGTCCATGCCGGCGATGCCGATTGCCGACAGCAGCGCCCCGATCGTGGTCGGGATGAGGCAGACCAGCAGCGCGACGAGCACGATGAGCGACTGCTGGGCACCGGAGTAGATCGCGAAGGGCTGCAGGGTCACCGTGGCCATCAGGAACACGATCGTGAGGCTGGCGAGCAGGATGTTCAGGGCGATCTCGTTGGGTGTCTTCTGACGGGACGCACCCTCCACGAGCGCGATCATCCGGTCGATAAAGCTCTCTCCGGGCTTGGCGGTGATCCTTACGACGATGCGGTCGGACAGGACCTTGGTGCCGCCGGTCACCGAGCTGCGATCCCCGCCGGACTCCCGGATGACGGGTGCGGACTCACCAGTGATCGCGGACTCGTCGACGCTGGCGACACCCTCGACGACGTCGCCGTCGCCCGGGATGATCTCCCCGGCCACGACGACCACCCGGTCCCCCAGGGTGAGCTCAGGACCGGGGACATCCTGCTGCCTGCCATCGCCGAGGAGCCGGTGGGCCATCGTCTCGGTCTTGGCCCGGCGCAGGCTGGCAGCCTGCGCCTTGCCGCGGCCCTCGGCCACCGCCTCGGCCAGGTTGGCGAAGATGACCGTGAGCCACAGCCAGACCGTGATCCACCACGCGAAGGTCGTGGGCGAGGAGATGGCCAGCACAGTGCACCCGGCAGCGCCGACCTCAACGACGAACATGACCGGGCTGTGCACCATGACACGCGGGTCGAGCTTGCGGACAGCGTCCGGGAAGGAGGTGAGGAACATCTTCGGGTCCATCAACCCCGCTCCCACTCTCGAGCCCCGCGAGGGGGCACTGTCGCCATCGGGGGTGGCAGCTGACATGTCGGGCGGTCCTTCGGGGGAGGTGTGGGGCTCGCGGCCGCTGGTGGTTGTCGACATCACAGGCCTTCTGCCAGCGGGCCGAGCGCGAGGGCGGGGAAGTAGGTCAGGCCGGCCACGATGATGATCACGCCGGCGAGCAGAAACACGAACAGGGCGGTATGGGTGGGCAGGGTGCCATCTGTGTCCGGGACCAGTCTCTGGCGTGCCAGCGACCCGGCCAGCCCGAGGGCGAGAACGATGGGAATCAGCCGGCCCCCGAGCATCACGAGGCCGAGCCCTACGTTGTAGAAGCTGGTGTTCACCGAGAGGCCGGCGAACGCGGAACCGTTGTTGTTGGCTGCGGACATGAACGCGTAGAGCACCTCGGACAGGCCGTGCGGTCCCGGGTTGAGGATGGAGGCCCGGGCGGCGGACAGGCCCATCGCCAGCCCGGTTCCGGCCAGCACGAGCACGGGCGTGGCCAGGATGTACAAGGAGACGAGCTTGATCTCGCGGCCTGTGATCTTCTTGTGCACGTACTCCGGGGTGCGTCCGACCATGAGCCCGGCAATGAACACGGCCACGATCGCCACCACGAGGATCCCGTAGATCCCGGAGCCGGTGCCACCGGGGGCGATCTCACCCAGTCCCATGTTGAAGACCAGCAGGCCGCCGCCAAGCCCGGTGTACGAGGAGTGGAACGAGTCGACCGCGCCGGTCGAGGTGCCGGTCGTCGACGTCGCGAACAGCGAGGAGGCGGCCACACCGAATCGGGTCTCCTTGCCCTCCATCGCCGCTCCGGCCAGCTTGAGCGCGGTCCCGGGGTGGGCGGCCTCCAAAGACCACACGCCGGCGAGGATCGCACCCCACAGGGTTGTCATCGTGGCCAGGATCGCGTATCCCTGCCTCCTGTCCTTGACCATCAGCCCGAAGGTGCGGGTCAGTGCCACCGGGACGAGCAGCAGGAAGAAGATCTCCAGCCAGTTCGACCAGGGGTTCGGGTTCTCGAACGGGTGCGCGGAATTCGCGTTGTAGAAGCCTCCGCCGTTGGTGCCGAGCTCCTTGATGGCCTCCTGGGAGGCCACCGGCCCGCCGGTGATGGTCTGGTGGATGCCGGCCAATGTCGTGGCGTCGGTCCCGGAGGAGAGGTTCTGCACCGCGCCGGCGGCTATCAGAGCGATGGTTCCCAGGACGGCAAGCGGCAGCAGGATGCGCAGGCAACCCCGGATCAGGTCGACCCAGAAGTTGCCGATCTGATCAGTGCGAGACCGGACGAAACCGCGAATCAGCGCCACCGCGACCGCCATGCCCACCGCAGCAGAAGCGAAGTTCTGGACAGCGAGCCCGGCCATCTGAGCCAGGTGGCCCATCGTCGACTCACCGGAGTACGACTGCCAGTTGGTGTTGGTCACGAACGACGCGGCGGTGTTGAACGCCTGGTCCGGTGAGACACCGGGGAAGCCAAGGCTCAGCGGCAGGTGCGACTGGACCCGCAGCAGGCCGTACAGGAACACCACGCTTACCGCGGAGAACGCGAGCAGGGATCGGGCGTAGACCGGCCAGCGCTGCTCGGCCTTCGGGTCAACCCCCATCAACCGGTACAGGAGGCGCTCGATACGGGTGTCGTGCTCGCTGGTGTAGGTCCGGGCCATGTAGGCGCCGAGCGGCCGGTAGCAGGCGGCCAGAGCGGCAACCAGCAGAGCAATTTGCAGGAGTCCTGCCGCGGTGTCGGACATCTCAGAAACGCTCCGGGAACAGCAGGGCCGCCACGAGGTAGCCCAGCAGCAGAACCGAGATGACCAGCCCAGCCACGTTCTCGACGCTCACAGCCGCTCGACCCCCTTGACGATGAGCGACACGAGCGCAAAGAAAGCAGCCGTGAGAATCACGAAGACGAGATCGGGCATTCCATGACTCCATCCATCAGGTGGCCTGAGATGGCCACCAGGGAAGTCTTGATGGTGAGATGCGTTGCGTCGACGTGCTTAACGGGTTCTTGACGGAATCCTTGCGGATCCTGACGCCAGCGCTCGACCGGTGGCCGGGCAACGATGTTCGCCGGTGGTCAGCCGGCGTCTTGCCGTGCTCTGGCCAGTCCACGGCAGGTTGATCTGACGGTGCGACCCTGAGGGTCTCAGAGGTGTTCGGTCAGGCGTGGTCGAGCGCCTCGAACGTCGCCAGGCTGGGGCCGCGGGTGGCTTGCAGGTCTCGGGCGCCCGCCTCGGCCGCACGCATCACCCGAAGGATGTTGCCGCCGGCCAGCTTGGTCAGGTCCTGGTAGGACCAGCCGCGGTCGGCCAGGGCGACGAAGAGCCGCGGGTAGCCGCTGACGTCCTCCAGACCGATCGGCAGGTCCGCACAGCCGTCGTAGTCGCCGCCGATGCCGACGTGGTCGACGCCGGCGACCTCGCGCACGTGCTCGATGTGCGCGACGACCTGGTCGATCGTGGCGGTCGGCTTGGCGTGCCTCTTGCGGTACGTCTCGGCGAACAGGTCGAACGCGAGGTAGTCGGTGACGTTCACGCCGGCTTCAAGGGCCGCCTGTGAGGCCTCCTTGCGCCACTGGCCTGCAGCGGGGGAGACGAAGTCGGGCACGAACGTCACCATGCAGATGCCGCCCTGCTCACCCAGCGTGGTGAGCACGTCGTCGGGGACGTTGCGGGTCATGTCGCAGACGACGCGGGCCGAGGAGTGCGAGAAGATCACCGGCACCTCACTGACCCGCAGCGCATCGCGCATCGTGTCGGCGGAGACGTGGGAGAGGTCGACCAGCATGCCGATCCGGTTCATCTCGCGGACCACCTCGACGCCGAAGGCGGACAGGCCCCCGCAGGCCGGCACGTCGGTGGCAGAGTCGGCCCACGGGACGTTGTCGTTGTGGGTCAGTGTCAGATATCGGACCCCGAGCACGTGCAGCATCCGCAGCGCGGCCAGCGAGCAGCCGATCGAGTGTCCGCCCTCGGCGCCCATCAGCGAGGCGATGCGGCCCGAGGCGAAGACCGCCTCGAGCTCGTCGGCGGTCCGCGCGAAACCCAGCTGGTCGCCATATCGGGCGACCATCTGGTGGACGGCATCGATCTGTTCCAGGGTCTGGATGACGGCGGTGCCATCGGGCAGCGAGGAGGGTACCCAGACCGACCAGAACTGCGCGCCGACGCCGCCGGCCCGCAGCCGTGGCAGGTCGGTGTGCGTGGTGCCCAGCCGGCGCGAGAGGTCCAGCCGGTCGAAGTCGTAGCCTGACTGTTCGCGTGCCTCCCAGGCGAGGTCGTTGTGCCCGTCGATCAGCGGGTGCCTTCGCAGCAGTTCGGTGACGCGGGCGAGGGTATCTGGGGCAATGGTGTCTGGCGAGAGGTCGGGCATGCTGTCATTCAACCGCATCAGGGACTGCTGGGCCCTTTCGAAGGCTCTGTCGCAGGACCAACCACGACGACGCCCACCCCGCAAGGGGAGGGCGTCGTCGCGAGTCACCACCATCGTCGGTCAGCGCCCGAACCTGGTGTGAGGCTGGGCTACCAAGGTGGCTGGCTACTTTACGTCGTCGTCGACCCAGTCGAGGGTCTTGGTGACGGCCTTCTTCCAGAGGCGGTACTGGCGGTCCCGCTCACCGTCGTCCATGGACGGCTCCCAGCGCTTGTCCTCAGCCCAGTTGTCGATGACGTCCTGCTCGCCAGACCAGAAGCCGACCGCGATGCCCGCGGCGTAGGCGGCACCCAGCGCGGTCGTCTCGGCGACCTGCGGTCGGATCACGGGCACGCCGAGGATGTCGGCCTGGAACTGCATGAGCGTCTCGTTGACGACCATGCCGCCGTCGACCTTGAGCTCGGTCAGGTCCACGCCGGAGTCAGCGTTCATGGCGTCCAGCACTTCGCGGGTCTGGAATGCGGTGGCCTCGAGCACGGCGCGGGCGATGTGGCCCTTGTTCACATACCGGGTCAGGCCAACCAGGGCGCCGCGGGCGTCGGCGCGCCAGTGCGGGGCGAACAGGCCGGAGAAGGCGGGCACGAAGTAGGCACCGCCGTTGTCCTCGACCGTGGCCGCGAGCTCCTCGATCTCGGCCGCCGAGCTGATCATCCCGAGGTTGTCACGCAACCACTGGACGAGGGAGCCGGAGACAGCGATCGAGCCCTCGAGCGCGTACACGGTCGGCTGGTCGCCGATCTTGTAGCACACGGTCGTGAGCAGCCCGTTCTTTGACGGAATCGGCGTGGTGCCCGTGTTGAGCAGCATGAAGTTGCCGGTGCCGTAGGTGTTCTTGGCGTTGCCGACCTCGAAGCACGCCTGGCCGAAGGTCGCGGCCTGCTGGTCGCCGAGGATGCCGGAGATCGGGACGCCGGGCACGAAACCGCCAGGGCGGCCTTTGCCATAGACCTCCGAGGACGACTTGATCTCCGGAAGCATCGACATCGGGATCGTCATCTCCGCGGCGATCTCCTCGTTCCAGGTGAGCGTGTCGAGGTTCATCAGCATCGTGCGTGAGGCATTCGTCGGGTCGGTGACGTGGACCCCGCCGTCGACCCCGCCGGTCATGTTCCAGACCACCCAGGAGTCGGTGTTGCCGAACAGCAGGTCGCCCTTCTCCGCCTTCGCGCGCGCACCCTCGACGTTGTCGAGGATCCACTTGATCTTCGGGCCGGAGAAGTAGGTGGCCAGGGGGAGCCCGACGCGGTCCTTGTACCGGTCCGCGCCGCCACCCAGAGCGCCAAGCTCCTCGGCGATCTTCGCCGTGCGGGTGTCCTGCCAGACGATCGCGTTGTAGACGGGCGTGCCGGTGGTCTTGTCCCAGACCACAGCGGTCTCACGCTGGTTGGTGATGCCGACCGCAGCGATGTCCCCGAACGTGAGGTTCGCGCGGGCGAGCACGTTCGCGGTGACCTCGCGGGTGTTCACCCAGATCTCGTCGGCGTTGTGCTCGACCCAGCCTGCCCGCGGGAAGATCTGCTCATGCTCGAGCTGTGCGGTCTCGACGATGGTGCCGGCGTGGTTGAAGATGATCGCCCGGGAGCTCGTGGTGCCCTGGTCGATTGCGAGTACGTATTGAGCCATGGTTTGTCATTCCTCCGTGTAATAGTGAGGCGCTGTCATGGTGGACTGCTGCACCCGCCCCGATGGGGTCCAGGTGCGTGTGAACTGCGTTCCAGTTCGGGGCGCACCGCGATCCGCGGTGCGCCCGACTGGTGGACGGGCTAGCTGCAGCTCAGCCGGCGTACCAGCTTCCGGCAAGGCCGCCGATCACACCGCCGAGGAGCGGCCCGACAACCGGAACCCAGCTGTAGGCCCAGTCGCTCTTGCCCTTGCCCTTGATCGGCAGGATGAAGTGCGCGATGCGGGGGCCGAGGTCACGTGCAGGGTTGATCGCGTACCCGGTGGGACCACCAAGACTGGCGCCGATGCCGACGATGAGCAGACCCACGGCTAGCGGGCCGAGCTGAGTCGGCGTCTTGCCGCTCACGACGACCCAGAACACCAGCACGAAGGTGCCGATGAACTCGGTGACAACGTTCCAGCCGTACGACCGGATGGCCGGGCCGGTCGCGAATATCCCCAGCTTGCTGGCGGCCTCCGCTTCCTTGGTCTCGAAGTCTGTCTCGTCGAAGTGCTTCTTGAAGGCGAGGAACGCCACCACGGCGCCGATGAAGGCTCCGATCATCTGGCCGGCCCAGTACACGAGCATGTTGGAGACCGTCGGGTCGATGCCCTTGGCGAAGTCGATTCCAGCTACCAGAAGCCCGATGGTCACCGCCGGGTTGAGGTGGCCGCCGGACTTGAAGGCGACGTAGACACCGGCCATCACGCCGAAGCCCCACCCGAAGTTGATCAGAAGCCATCCGCCGTTGAAGCCTTTGCTCTTCGGCAGGAGCACGGTTGCTACCACACCAGCACCGAGCGTGATCAGAACAGCTGTGCCGAGTATCTCGGACACGAACGCATTCGCGATAGGACTCACTGCTTGCCTCGTTTCTGTGACGTCGTTGTCATGTTGCTCCGGGCGGTGCCGCCCAGAACCTGTTTCTCCGTAAGGTCCGCCGGTGTACGGCGAGTCGTACGGAAGTCTCAGGCGGGCAGCCTGTGCACGGGAGAGATCTCCACGGCCTGCAGACGAACCTGCTCGGCGGACTCGTCGTCCAGCTGGAGCTCGGCAGCGGCTTCCGCCTCGGCGCGCTCACGGTAGGCGGTGATCTCCCGGGTCCGGGTCTCGCCGTCCCAGCCGAGCAATGGGGCCATGATGTCCGCGATCTCGTCGAGCGCGCCCAGACCGCGGTCGGACTGCTCGTAGTTGAGCCGGGTGCGGTACATGAGGACGTCGTCGAGGTGCAGCGCGCCCTCGTGGGTGACCGCGTAGGCGATCTCGGCGCGCAGGTAGGCCTGGGCGCCCTGCAGAGGTTCGCCCAGGCTCGGTTCGGCGTCGACGGACTCGGTCAGCTCACGCAGGAGCGAGCCGTACCGGTGCAGCAGGTGGTCCAGCCGTGCCTGGGTCCAACCGTACCGGCGGGCAACGGTCGGGGCCTGGCGCTGCAGCACCTTGAGGCCCTCTGCCCCCGCCAGCGGGATGGTGTGCGTGATCGACGGCAGCGAGTGGGCGCGACCGCCCAGGGCGAAGTCGACCGCATCCTTGGCCATGACGCGGTAGGTGGTGAGCTTGCCGCCGGCGATGACGGTGAGACCAGGGGTCGGCGCCGCAACGGTGTGCTCCCGCGAGACCTTGGCCGACGACGTGCCTTCCTTGGTCCCGGGCTGAAGCAGCGGGCGCAGGCCCGCCCAGGTGCCGATGACGTCCTTGCGGGAGATCGGGCGCGCGAGCACCGTGTTCGCGTGGTCGATGAGGTAGTCGATGTCGGCGGCGGTTGCCACCGGGTGCTGCAGCTGCATCTTCCACGGGGTGTCGGTGGTTCCGATCACCCAGTAGCGGGACCACGGGATGACGAAGAGGACGCTCTTCTCGGTCTGCAGGATCAGGCCGGTGTCGCCAGCGATGCGGTCGCGCGGGACGGTGATGTGGATGCCCTTCGAGGCGAGCACGCGCAGTCCGCCGTCGGTCCCGGCCAGGGTCTCGGTCTCTTCGGTCCAGACCCCGGTCGCGGTGATGACCTGGCGGGCGCGCACCTCGAAGCGACGTCCGGTCTCCAGGTCCTCCACGGTGGCGCCGGTCACCGTGCCACCCTCTGTGGTTGACATGGCGACGACCTGGGTGCGCGACGCGGCGGCAGCACCGTACTCCGCTGCGGTGCGGACGATCGTTGTCACGAGGCGGGCGTCGTCGACGGTGGCGTCCCAGTAGCGCACGGCGCCGATTGCCGCCTCGTGCTTCAGGTCCGGAAAGAGCTTCTCCAGGCCGCGGCGGGTCACATGGCTGTGCAAAGGCAGCGCGCGGCGGCGACCGTTGATGCTTGCCAGAAGGTCGTAGAGCGCGATGCCCGACCCGACGAAGGCCCGCTCCCACATGCGGTGCTCGAGCGGGTAGAGGAACGAGACCGGCCGCACCAGGTGTGGCGCCAGCTCGGTGAGCAACAGGTCCCGCTCGGTCAGCGCCTCGCGGACCAGGTGGAAGTCGAGCATCTGGAGGTATCGCAGCCCGCCGTGGACCAGCTTGCTGGAGCGGCTCGAGGTGCCGCCGGCCCAGTCCTGGGCCTCGACGATGCCGACCTTGAGGCCTCGGGTCACGGCGTCGAGGGCGACTCCGGCGCCCGTGACACCCCCGCCGATGACCAGGATGTCGAGCTCGTGGCCCGTGGTGGTGCTCGCCTCGAGCGCGTCGAGAGCGGTCGCCCGTGTCTGGGCCGTGAGTGCAGTCGTCTTCACCGTTGTCCTCCTCGCCCCGTGGCCGCTGGGGGACCACGTGCCACCGGCCGGCCCCGGCGGTGGCGTCGGGGTGTCGAGAAGGCGACATTCACATACTGCCGCATGTAGTTAATGGAGCGACATATACAATGCACGTATGTGCAAAATAAGATTCTGGTGAACAAAGGAGAGCAGGATGCCCTGAGGGCGGCGACCATGTACTACCTCCAGGACATCAAGATGGAGGCGATCGCCCGGCACCTGCGCACCTCCCGGTCGACAGTCTCCCGGCTCCTTAAGCACGCCCGTGACACGGGACTGGTGGAGATCACCCTGCGCCCGGAGGGCTCCCGGGCGCCCGGGATGGGGCAGAGCATCAGTGCGACCTTCGGGGTCGCGACCTACGTGGTGCCGGTGCCCGACACGACCAATGACATCGACCGGCTGGAACAGGTGGCCCGCACGTCGGCGAAGCTTCTCGCGTCGTGGTTCGACTCAGACATGGTCATGGGGATTGCCTGGGGGACGACGCTCGCGGCCGTTGGCCGCTGCCTGGGGCACAAGCCGACCCGGGGCAGTGCCGTCGTCCAGCTGAACGGAGCGGCGAACAACTTCACCAGCGGGGTCGCCTACACCACCGATCTGATCTCGACCTTCGGCGTGGCCTTTGACGCCGTGATGCATCACTTCCCGGTGCCCGCATTCTTCGACTACCCCGAGACCAAGGCTGCGATGTGGCGTGAGCGTTCCGTGCGTCGCGTCCTTGAAATGCAAAAACGTGCAGACATCGCCCTCTTCTCCGTGGGTGCGATTGCGGGCGCAATCCCGAGCCATGTGTACGCGGCGGGGTATCTGGATGACGATGACGTCCGATCGCTGCGCACGGAGGGTGTGGTGGGCGATGTGTGCACCGTCTTCCTGCGGGCTGATGGCAGCTACCGGGACGTCGCGATCAATGCGCGGGCGACCGGCCCGACGCCGCAAGAGCTGCTCCGCGTCCCCCGCCGGGTCTGCGTGGTGGCAGGGGACAACAAGGTGGTCCCACTGCTCGCCGCGCTGCGTTCCGGGGTCGTTACCGACCTCGTGGTGGACGAGGTGACCGCTTCGCGCCTGCTCAGCATCGTGTCCGCGGGTGACGCCGTTGGCAGGCCCGTGACCAGGCCCGCGCTGGTTCGCCGGTAGGCGCTCTCCTGGCCCCGCGACACGATCCAAGAGCGCTGTCGCTTGATTCAACCTCCTTGAGGGTTCGCCGACTCGTCCAGGACCATCCGCCACACCGGCCACCCTGATCGTCTGACTGCACGCGCAGCACAGACGATCAGGGTGGCCGGTAAATCCCCGCTACTCTGAGCAGGTGACCTCCACCCTCTCGCCAGCTACCGGAAGCCGCCGCAGCGTGGCACTGGTGACCTTGGGCTGCGCGCGCAACGAGGTCGACTCTGAGGAGCTCGCCGGTCGCCTGGCCTCCGAGGGCTGGCTGCTGGTCGAGGATGCAGCCGATGCCGACGTGGCGGTCATCAACACGTGCGGCTTCGTCCAGCAGGCCAAGAAGGACTCCATCGACGCGCTTTTGGAGGCGTCCGGGCTCAAGGGAACGGGCCGCACCCAGAAGGTGGTGGCCGTGGGTTGTCTGGCCGAGCGGTATGGCGAGCAGCTTGCCGCCGAGCTCCCCGAGGCTGACGCCGTGCTTGGCTTCGACTCCTACACAGACATGTCCAGGCATCTCACCGCGATCCTGGCCGGTGAGAAGCCTGCTTCGCACGTGCCGTCCGACCGTCGGCGCCTGCTACCCCTCGCGCCGCTTTCGCGTCAGGACTCGGCTGCGTCCGTGGCCCTGCCGGGTCATGGTGACGGTGGTTCCGGATCGCTGCTCAGCACCCCCCCCGCCGTCGAGACGGTCGCGGTGCCGGGACCG
>JBBRZQ010000102.1:0-16691 GCA_038236535.1 Actinomycetales bacterium | reverse complement strand
GTGGGCGCCGGTCACCCGGTTCCCGCTGGCGTCGTCGCCGCTCGGGCTCACACCGGCATAGACCCGGGAGTATCGCCCTTCGTAGATGGTGCCGAACTTGTCGATGATGAAGTTGTAGCCGATGTCGCCCCAGCCTTCGGTGACCGAGTGGACGTAGTAGATATTGCGGATCTGCTCCTCGGCGGCGGCCTTGTCCAGGTAGGTGTTGATGGTGTCCGTGTGGTGCACGATGAGCTTCCTGGTCGGCGAGAACTGCGGTGCCCAGGTCAGGCTCAGCGGGTCGGCGCCCCACCCGGCCCGGGACTCGATCACCGGCTGGGTGGTCGCGGCCGACGCCGCCGGGGTCGCTGCGCTCCGCTGGGTCGTCACGGCTCCGTCGGACATCCGCAGGATGGTGAGGCGTGCGAGGGCCTGGTTCGTGACGACCCGGACCGCGAGGGCACCGCGCGCGTCGTGGATCGCCCCGTAGGTCATGCCGTTACGCCGCTGGAGCCCGAGATCGTCACGGCCAGCGTCGACCGGCGCGGCGAAGTGGGTGCCGTCCTGGGAGAACGAGAGAGTAACGCGCGCGCCGGGGCTGCCGCGCCAGTAGGCGGCCACGGACTGCGACCCTCCCCGCAGGCTGACGGTCTTCGTCGTGACCACACTGGCGGTGACCTCTGTGGCGACCGTCGGCACGTGCCGCTCGGTGGCACCGGCCGGCGTGGGCATCAGGACGATGCCGAGCTATCAGGGACGGAAGCAGGACGAGCGTGAGCAAACGGCGCATGTGTGAGGTCCCGGAAAGAGTGGCGAGGTACCGCGATGGCTCACCACAGAGCCGCCTCTGGCAAGTTCGTGCATTGCCCACAGGGGACGCCAGACCTCGAACGACACGACGTGCCGGCGGCGCTCATTCCGGCCTGACACGCGTTGGCAACGGCATACTCGGGGAGGCGTCCGAGACGACAGCGAGTGACCGGGAAGAGGGGATGTTGGCGTTGATGGGCAGAAGTGGCATCCAGGAGGTGGCTCGATCGTGATACCCGCGACGATCAGCCTGGTCATCACACTGGCGGTGCTGGCCGGCATCGCGCTGATCCGCGAGCGCGGCGGCCGGGCCGTTCTGCCCGGCGAGCCGCACGACGACGGCCCGCTGCGGGTGCTGGATGAGGCGTTCGCCAGCGGCCAGATCGACCTCGAGCAGTACCAGGCTCGCCGGGCACGCCTGCGTAAGGCCCAGCGAACCCGGTAGCAGTCCCTGCCAGGGCCCCGCCGGCGTCCCCGGCAGAGGGCCCACCCTGCTGACGATCAGCGGGCGGCAGGCCGATCCGTGGAGTTCAGCGGCGAGAAGCGGCGCAGCCGCAGGCTGTTGCTGACCACGAACACCGAGCTGAAGGCCATGGCCGCGCCGGCGATCAGCGGGTTCAGCAGGCCGAGGGCAGCCAGCGGGATGGCGGCGATGTTGTAGGCGAAGGCCCAGAACAGGTTGCCCTTGATCGTCTTCAGCGTGGAGCGGGACAGCCGGATCGCGTCCGCTGCCGAGCGCAGGTCGCCACGGACCAGGGTCAGGTCGGAGGCCTCGATGGCCACGTCGCTGCCAGTGCCCATGGCCAGGCCCAGGTCTGCCTGGGCCAGCGCTGCGGCGTCGTTGACCCCGTCTCCGACCATCGCGACGATGGCTCCCTCGGCCTGCAGCGCCTTGACGGCGGTGACCTTGTCGGCGGGCAGGACCTCGGCGATGACGTCCTGCGCCGTGATGCCGACCAGGGCGGCGACCGCATGGGCCGCCCGGACGTTGTCGCCGGTGAGCAGGATCGGCCGGAGCCCCAGGGTGCGGAACTGGGCGATCGCCTGGGCGGACGTGTCCTTGACGGTGTCGGCCACCGTGATGACGCCGCGGGCGGCGCCGTCCCAGGCCACCCAGACAGGAGTCTGACCGTCGGCCTCCGCGGCCTCCGCGGAGGCGACCAGGTCGGCGGGGGCCTGGATGGACCACTCCTGCTCGAGCCAGCTGCGACGGCCCACCAGCACGGCCCGGCCGTTCACGACACCGGTGACTCCCCGGCCGTCGTGGTTGTGGAACCCCTCGACCGCGGGAAGCGAGGTGTCGGTGGCGGACCAGGCGAGGGTGCCCTGCATGGCCGGCCGAGCCGCCCTGGCCGCATCGGCGATGGCCTTGGCGATGGGGTGTTCGGAGGCGTCCTCGAGCGCGCCGGCAAAGGTCTGCACCTCGGCAGCGGTCTCACCGGTGGTGGCGTGAACGGCGGCGACGCTCATCCGGCCGGTGGTCACGGTGCCGGTCTTGTCGAGCACGATGGTGTCGACCAGGCGGGTGGACTCCAGCACCTGCGGGCCCTTGATGATGATGCCGAGCTGCGCGCCGCGGCCGGTGCCCACCAGGAGGGCGGTCGGCGTGGCCAGCCCGAGGGCGCAGGGGCAGGCGATGATCAGCACGGCGACGGCTGCGCTGAACGCTGCGGTGGCGGAGTGGCCGGTCAGCAGCCAGGTGGACAGCGTCGCCAGGGACAGCAGGATCACGACCGGGACGAAGATCCCGGACACCCGGTCGGCGAGCCGCTGGACCTCGGCCTTGCCGTTCTGGGCGTCCTCGACGAGCCGGGCGATCTGGGCCAGCTGGGTGTCCGCGCCGACCCGGGTGGCCCGGACCATCAGGCGCCCGCCGGCGTTGACGGTGGCACCGACCACGGCGTCGCCGGGGCCAACCTCGACCGGCACGGACTCACCGGTCAGCATCGAGGCATCGACGGCCGAGCTGCCCTCGGTGACGATCCCGTCGGTGGCCACCTGCTCGCCCGGGCGGACGCTGAAGATGTTGCCCACGACGAGCTGGTCGGTCGGGATCCGCACCTCGGCGCCGTTGCGGATGACTGCCACGTCCTTGGCGCCCAGGTTGAGCAGGGCTCGCAGAGCTGCCCCGGAGCGCTTCTTGGCCTTCGCCTCGAAGTAACGGCCGGACAGGATCAGGACCGTGACCACGGAGGCGACTTCGAGGTAGATATTGCTGGAGGCGCTGTCCCGTGAGGGCATGAGCTCGAAGGCCATCTTGGTGCCGGCCATCCCGGCGCCCCCGAAGAACAGCGCCCACAGTGACCACAGCCAGGCGGCGCTGACGCCCACCGAGATCAGCGTGTCCATCGTCGCCGCGCCGTGACGGGCATTGGTGAACGCGGCGCGGTGGAAGGGGAACGCACCCCACACCACGACCGGCGAGGCCAGCGTCAGCGCCAGCCACTGCCAGTTGTCGAACTGCAGCATCGGGATCATCGACATCAGCAGCACGGGCAGGCTCAGCGCTGCCGAGATCATCAGCCGCTGTCGCAGGCGGGAGACCTCGTCCTCCTTGTCGTCCGGCTCGTCGTCCCCGGGCCCCGCGTCAGCACTGCTGACCTTCGCGGCGGGCAGATCGGCGGTGTAGCCGGTGGCCTCGACCACGGCGACCAGGTCCTGCGGGGTGACCGTCCCGGCATAGGTCACCTTGGCCTTCTCGGTGGCGTAGTTGACGGTGGCCACCACGCCGTCCAGCTTGTTCAGCTTCTTCTCGATCCGGGCTGCGCAGGAGGCACAGGTCATCCCGCCGATGACGAGCTCGACACTGCGGTCCGGCGCGATCTGGTCGGCGGTGGTGCTCATGATGGTCCTTGTCTCCTGCGCGAGTTCAGGCGCGGGTCTGGGTCAGGTCAGCGGGTGGCTCGGGTCACTTGGACGCGAGCTTGTAGTCCCCGGCCTCGTCGAGCGCCATGGCGACCTCGTCGTCCGAGAGCTCCTGCTCCGCGGTGACCCGCAGGGTTGAGGTGCCCTCGACGACCAGGTCGACGTGCACGTCAGTGACACCGGCCAGCACGCTCAGCTCGCTGGTGATGGCACCAACGCAGTGCCCACAGGTCAGTCCGGTGACGGCGAAGGTCTGGGTGCTCATGATGTTCTCCTTGATGATGGTGTCGTCCGGTTGAACCGGCTGGTGTCTGGCCGGCTGGTGGTGCCCGGGCCTTGTCTAGTCATCTGGGCCTGTCTCAGGAACGCACCAGGCGGGCGATCGCGACCGAGGCTTCCCTGAGCTTGTCCGAGGCCGTGTCGCCGCCGGTGTGGATGGCGTCGGTGACGCAGTGGCTCAGATGCTCGTCGAGCAGAGCGAGGGCGACCGCCTCCAGGGCCTTGGTGGCGGCTGAGATCTGGGTCAGCACGTCGATGCAGTAAGTGTCCTCCTCGACCATCCGCTGAACGCCGCGGACCTGACCCTCGACCCTGCGAAGACGCTTCAGGTGGGCATCCTTGTTCGAGTGGTAGCCCGGCTCGGTGGTATCCACGGTCGTCACTCCCTCGCTTTCAGGACCGATACCCATAGGGGGTATCCTCTTCCGCAAACCATACCCCACGTGGGTATATTCCCGCCACCGGCGCCAGGAACCGCACCAGGTACCCGGCCCCGGACCGCAACGAGCGCACGCCGGGTTGGCGTGCGCTCGTTGCGACCGGTCTCAGCGCGAGGGGCTGGCCTGACGGGTCAGCGTCGCCAGCAGCGGCCGTACAGTCTCATGCACCTCCGGCTCGGCCCAGCTGCGGTGCACCGTGCGATCACCCTGCTGGATCTCGAGCTGGTAGCTGAACTGGTCCGCGCCACCCGGCGGACTCGCCCCGGAGCCCCGCAGGTCCTGGCTGAGCAGCGTGGAGACGACGCCCCGCTGATCCGCAGGAAGGTCGGCCGAGTCCACCGTGGCGACCATCTTGAGACCGGCGATCCCGCCGCTGCGCACCAGCGTCACCTTCACGACAGCGTCCCCGGGTGGCCCGCACCCCGGTCCCGCGGGCCGCAGCGACGCCGGTCCCGCAGGCTCGAGATATCTGGCATCAGGTCAGCGGACCCGGACCTTGACGGCATCCCAGCCAGCTTTGACGGCCTGGGCCTCCTTGCTGGTGGTGCCGTACTGCGCACGGGCGATCCGCAGGGTCACCCCGGCGAAGATCGTGAACGTGGTCCGGGGCGTCACCTTGGGATCCTGCAACGCGTCATACCAGATGTTGCCCGGCGCCTCCCAGGCCTTGCCACCGAGCGTGGTCGCGCAGACGTAGAAGGCATGGTTGGGGATGCCCGAGTTCGTGTGCACGCCACCGTTGTCGGCAGAAGTGTGCACGTAGTGGTCCATGTCGGCCGGCTGGTCGTCGTACTGGTTCGCGGTGCCCGGCGCCTTCATCGACCGCAACGCCGGAGCGAGCTTGGGGCCGACGATGTCCTTGCCGATCAGCCAGTCGGCCTTCGCCGCGCTCTGCTTCTTGGCGTACTGCTTCACCAGCGAACCGAACACGTCGGACAGCGACTCGTTCAGCGCACCGGACTGGCCGGAGTACGTCAGGTTCGCCTCGTGCTGGGTCACCCCGTGGGTGAGCTCATGACCGATCACGTCCAGGCCCTTGGTGGTGTCGACCAGCAGCTGGCCGTCGCCGTCACCGAAGAACATGTGCCCGGCGCCGTCCCAGAACGCGTTGTCATACGCGTCGCCGTAGTGGACCAGACCCTCGATGGGCATCCCCTGGTCGTCGATGGAGTCCCGGTGGAAGATGTCCCAGTACAGCTTGTAGGTGAGCCCGAAGCCGTCGTACGCCCGGTTGACCGAGGCGTCGCTGACCTTGCCCTGCCCCTCCTTGCGGATCATCGTGCCGGGGGTGGTGGACGTCGAGTGCTCCTGGTCGTAGATCGTCCGGTTCGGGGTGCCACCGGTACCGACCGTCATCGAGCCCAGCGGCCGGGAGATCTGCCGGGCCGCGGCCTCGGCACGACGGAGCCGGAAGCTGTGGTCCAGCTCGAGGGTGTTCAGGATGGCCGGCCGGTGTTCGTCGGTGGACTCCAGGGCGAGCTTGTGCAGCAGATCAGGGGAAAGAATGCAGGCAAGGGGCTGGTGACGCATGGCACTACCTCCGAGATTGCGTGTCCGGGACAGGGTCCGCCTGTGAGTACAGGCTCAGGAATTATCGCGCAACTGACGGGGGTACACCATAGCCAAGCCTTGCCTGACTTGGCGGTCTCCCGGATGGGAGGACGGCGCATGGGGCCCTCATGGGGCCTCACGCCGCACCGCATCGAGGTCAGGTGACCGGCAGGAGCTCGGGTCGCTTGCAGGTGAGCCCGTCGGACGAGGACTGCCCGCGGGCGCGTTCCCAGACCCAGGGGAGCAGGTGCGAGCCCAGCCAGGCAACCTCGCCGAGGGTGACCCGAAGCCGGCCCGACGCCGGCTCGGCCGGCAGCTCCTCGCGCCAGTCCCCCACGTCATACCCGACCGACTCGGCGAGCGCGGCCGCGATACGGCGGTGTCCTTCGCTGTTGCCGTGCAGCCGGTCGGTGTGCCACAACGCGGGGTGGCTCGCGGCGGGTTCAGCGGCCAGGTCGACCACGATGGAGCCATAGCGATCCCGGCAGTCCCTGGTGACCGAGTTCAGGAACTCCAGCCGCGGGCGCAGCACGACGGCGAGAGGCGCGACGCGCGCCATGTCCGGCATCGTGAAGGTGATGACCTTGGCCCGGGTGGCGGCCAGCACCGCGTGCATCGCGAACAGGTCATCTCGCAGCGCGTCGCGGTCGAAGCGCGGCCGCAGCACGTCGTTGACCCCGGCCACCACCACCGCGAAGTCAGGCGACAGGGCCAGCGCCGGCCGCAGCTGCGTCTCGTGCACCTCACGCGCCGTCTGGCCGCGCACCGCGAGGTTGGCGTAGAGCAGGCCGGGATGGATCACGTTCAGGTGGCCGGCAAACCGGTCGGCCCAGCCGATGTAGCTGCCGTCGGGACCGGGGTCCTCAAGACCCTCAACCGTGCTGTCACCGATCGCAACGAGGCGAATGGTCATGGTGGCGTGCTCCCTGATGATCGCGTTGGAGGCCGGGCAACCATGGCCTGATTCCGGGCAACTGCGTGATCCGACGTGAGCTGGCACCGCCAGTATCGAAGTTGACCGCAACGAGACGCAACCCGAACCGGCCGAGATGACCCTCACACCGGGGGCGGACAGCGCGAAGGTGGGACCTGTGGCTTGGCTTGGCTAGGCTTCACTGATGGGATTCGTCCGGGACCTCGCCGCACTGCTGGGGTTCTCGGGTTTCCGGCGGCTCATCTCGGTGCGACTGCTGTCCCAGGGGTCGGACGGCGTCTTCCAGGTCGCCCTGGCCTCCACCATCCTCTTCTCCCCCGAACGGGCGCCCACCGCGGGCGCCATCGCCGCGGCCTTCGCGACGATCCTGCTGCCGTTCACGGTGCTCGGGCCGTTCGTCGGGGTCTTCCTGGACCGGTGGTCCCGGCGCCGGATCCTGATGGCCAGCAACGCCCTCCGCACGATCCTGCTTCTGGCCATCGCCGTGTTCGTGGTCGCCGGCGATCTCGGCTGGGCCTTCTACCTGCTGGTGCTCACCGCCTTCTCGCTGAACCGCTTCCTGCTCGCCGGGCTGTCCGCGAGCGTGCCTCACGTCGTCCCTCGCGATCTCCTCGTGATGGCCAATGCCGTATCGCCCACCTGCGGCACGATCGCCTACCTGGCGGGTCTCGCGTTCGGAGGCGCTGTCCACGCGATCTCCGAAAGCGATGGGACAGTACTGGTCGTCGGCGCTATGGCCTACCTCCTGGCTGCCCTCCTCGCCTGGCGTCTCCCGTTCCTCGGCCCCGATCTCAGCGGCATCGACAGCGCAGCCCGCAAGGCGCTCGGCAACGTCGTCCGCGGACTGGACGACGCAGCGCGGCACCTGCCACCGCTCGGCCGGCTGGCGCTCAGCGTGGTCGCCGCGGTCCAGCTCCCCTACGGCGTGATGATCGTCGGCACGGTCCTGCTCTTCCGGCACTTCGACGGGCCTGACGGCGGGACCGGGCTGGCCGGCTTCGGGGTCGTTGTCGCCGCCTCCGGGCTGGGGTACGCCGTCGCCGCCCTGTCCACGCCGTCGCTGGCCAGGCGTTTCGGCATGCGCCACTACCTCACCGCACTGGGGATCCTCGCCTCGCTGATGCAGGTCTTCCCCGCCGCGCTGCTGACCCGCTGGGCCATCGTCGCCTCTGCCTGCGGGCTCGGCATCACCACCCAGGGCGTCAAGATCTGCGTCGACACGACCATCCAGAGGGTGGTCCCCGACATCTACCGGGGCCGTGTCTTCGTCCTGTACGACGCCCTCTTCAACATCGTCTTCGTCGCCGCCACTGCTCTGGCCGCGATCGTCGTCCCCGCAGAGGGACTGTCGTATGCCGTGCTGGTGACGGCCTCGCTCTGGTATCTGCTGATCGCCGTCAGGGTGTCCCGGCGCTGGCCCTCAGGGGCCGACCGGGCGCCGGCCGGCGCACCCGACGTCCAGCCCCGGCCGTAGCCGCCGCCGGGGAATGCGGCCGGGCCGAAGCGGAGGGGGTGCCCCGGCACGAACTCGCAACTAGGCTCGTGGGCATGGCAGAGATGAGCATGAACAAGGTGATCCACGGCGCCTTCCGACGTGACCTGACCCGCTTCACCGGTGCGCTGTCCAGCTTTGCGCCCGGCGACCTGAAGCGAGGCAGACAGCTCGCCAGGGCCTGGGCCAACTTCGACGACCAGCTGACCGAGCATCACACCAGCGAGCACAAGATCGCCTGGCCCGCACTGCTAGCCGTGGGGGCCAGCCCGAGCCTGCTGACCACCATGGACACTGAGCACGACGCGATGACCGCGGCAATCGTCGATGTCCGACAGGCGGTGCCCGCACTCACTGGTGCCGCGAGCATCGACGACGTGGCGGCAGCGCTCGCGGCGTTCGAGCGACTCCAGACGGTGACCGTCGCGCACCTCGAGCACGAGGAGGCCGAGCTCGAGCCGCTCTACCTGGAGAAGAAGGACACACCCGAGATCAAGGCCATGGGACGTGCCTTCGGCAAGGTCAGCCCTGCCCAGGGCGGCCGGTTCTTCGCCTGGGTCACCGACGGCGCCAGCCCCGAGGAGATGGACGCGATCAGGCGCGACGTGCCAGGCCCGGTGCTGTCCATCATCGGTGGAGTCTTCGGTCGCAGCTACCGCAAGAACATCGCCACGGTCTGGCAGCGCTAGCCCGGCAGCAGACAGCAGGGGCCGACCTTCCTGAAGGACAGTCTTGGCTTCCTCACCGAGCGTGCTCCGCTCAGCCGCCGAGCGGTCCGGGAGCCAGGAACGTCCGTGCTGGCATCGCTGCCGGCGGCGTGCCGTTGACGATGAGCGACGCCCTGCTCCATGGCCGGTCGGCTGCCAGGAACGGATCCTCGGCATGCATCCAGTCGTCCCAGAATGCGGCAGCCTCCCCAGGTGACCGGCCGAGCTCGACGTCGCGCGCAAGACCGCGCCGGCGAGCCTCGTCGCGGTCCGACTGAACCCACACGACGAGGTCGGCGCCGGCGGCCAGACCGGCCCGGCCCGCCCCGACTCCCTCAACCACGAGCAGGGCGCAGACCCGAACCGCAACTGCGCCCGGCCTGCCCCTGGCCACCCAGCCCGGCGGCCGGAAGGACACCGCCGCGCCACGACGCCACGGCGCGATCACGCCGTCGACCAGCAGGTCCGCCCAGTCGATCGGGTCATGGTGCCAGGCGATGTCGTCAGAGTGCACCAGCTCGCCGTCGAGGAGCCGGACCAGACGCTCGGCGAAGGTCGTCTTCCCGCTGCCCGACCGCCCGTCCACCAGGACCAGGGCCTGGTCACCGGCGGGAAGCAGCGCTCGCAGGCGAACGGCGAGCCCGACGTCGTCGAGCGGCTCCCACGATCGGGCCTCGGGTTCCTGGGGGTCCAGATGCATGCGGTGAGTATGCCGCGTTGCACGATCAGCTGCGCAACTATGGTGAGCGTCATGACCTCCACCGGAATCCCGTCGACCGAGCTGGCTCTGAGATCGTTCCTTCCGGGTGCCGGCAGGCGCCGCCCGCGTGCGCACGCTGCGTCGGACGTTTCCCGCCTCGACCTCGCCGGGCAATGGCGGTTCAATCTCGTCCCGCGGGCCGACCTGGTCACCGGCGGGTTCGAGGACCCCGGGTTCGATGACGCGCACTGGGGCCTGATCGAGGTCCCCGGTCACTGGCAGCTCCAGGGCCACGGCAGCCCGGCATACACGAATGTCCGCTACCCGTTCCCGGTGGACCCGCCCCACCCACCGGACGAGAACCCCACCGGGGAGTACCGCTGCCTGTTCGAGCTCCCGGCCGACTGGCCGGGCGGTCAGGCCGTCCTCCGTTTCCTGGGCGTCGACTCGGCGTTCACGCTCTGGTTGAACGGGGTCGAGCTCGGCTGGTCGACCGGCAGCCGGCTCACCACCGAGTTCGAGGTCGGCTCACACCTGCGCGCCGGCCCGAACGTCGTGGCGGTGCGGGTGCACCAGTGGTCGCCGTCGAGCTACCTGGAGGACCAGGACATGTGGTGGCTGTCCGGGATCTTCCGCGGGGTGAGCCTGATCGCCCGGCCGCCCGGCGCCATCGACGACTTCTTCGTCCACGCCGACTTCGACCAGACAAGCGGGATCGGCACCCTGCGCGTGGCCACCGACGTCCCCGCGCTGCTCACCATCCCGGAGCTCGCGCTCCATCAGGTGCCGGCACAGGGTCCTCACCTGCTGCCCGGCATCCAGGCCTGGTCGGCCGAGCAGCCGCGCCTCTATGACGGGACACTCAGCGCCGGCGGGGAGACCATCGCCCTGCGCATCGGATTCCGCACGGTCACAGTGCTCGACGGCCTGCTGACGGTCAACGGCCGGCGCATCCTGATCAGGGGCGTCAACCGGCACGAGTGGAACCCCGACCGCGGCCGGGCGGTGACCGCCGATGACATGCTCAGCGACGTGCTGCTGATGAAGCGGCACAACATCAACGCGGTACGAACCAGCCACTATCCCCCCCACCCGGACTTCCTGGACCTCTGCGACGAGTACGGCCTCTACGTGATCGACGAGTGCGACTACGAGACGCACGGCTTTGAGCTGAACGCGTGGAGGCGAAACCCCAGCGACGACATCCGGTGGCAGCCGGCTCTGCTGGACCGCATGCAGCGAACCATCGAGCGCGACAAGAACCACCCCAGCATCATCATGTGGTCGCTGGGCAATGAGGCGGGTCACGGGCAGAACCTGGCTGCGATGTCGGCCCTGGCCCAAGAACGCGACCCCGGCCGGCCGGTTCACTATGAAGGTGACTGGGACAGCGGGTACGCCGACGTGTACAGCCGGATGTATGCCACCCATGACGAGGTCGACGCCATCGGCAGGCTCGCCGAGCCGCTCACCACGGACCCGAGCCTGGACGAGCACCGGCGCGGCCTCCCGTTTCTGCTGTGCGAGTATGCCCACGCCATGGGCAACGGGCCGGGCGGTCTGCTGGAGTACCAGCAGCTGTTCGAGAGGTACCCGAGATGTCAGGGCGGTTTCGTCTGGGAGTGGATTGACCACGGCATCCGGGCGCGCACCGGCGACGGCCGCGAGTTCTTCGCCTATGGCGGGGACTTTGGTGAACCGCTGCACGATGACAACTTCGTCGCCGATGGGCTGGTCTTCCCCGATCGCACCCCGTCACCAGGCCTGGTCGAGCTCAAGGCAGTAGTGGCGCCGCTGCGCCTGGGGGTGGGGTCGGGAGAGGTCACCATCGCCAACCTGCTGGACTTCGCGGACACCGCGACGCTGCGTTTCCTCTGGGCACATGAGGCCGACGGCGTCGCGATGGGGGTGGGTGAGCTCGACGTTCCTCCGATCGCCGCCCACAGCCAGGCCACCGTGGGCCTGCCGACCCTGGCCCCGTTCGGCGGCGAGTCATGGCTGACCATCCGGGCGGTCCTGGCGCAGGACACAGCCTGGGCGCAGGCCGGCCACGAGGTTGCCGTGAGCCAGGCGATGATCAGCCCCTCACCGACCCGCCCAGCGCGACGAGGAGCGCTGGACCGGGGCCTCTTTGACTCACGCACGGGGCTGCTGACACGCGTCGGGGAGATGGCAGTCGACGGCCCGCGGCTGGACCTGTGGCGTGCACCGACTGACAACGACCATGGCACCCATGGCACGCCGGTGGAGGCCGGCTGGCGCGCTCTGGGGCTGCATCGCCTCTGCCATCGGGTCGTCGACCAGCAGTGGGACCCTGACGGCTTCGTGCTGCGCACCCGGGTCGGCCCCGCCGCGACCGACCTGGCCATGCTCGCGACATATCACTGGACCTCAGACGGAGAAGCACTGTCACTGCGGGTCAGCGTTGAGCCCGAGGGCGACTGGGCCCAGCCCCTGCCGCGGCTCGGCCTGCGGATGGCGCTGCCCGCCGGGATCGACGACGTCGAGTGGTTCGGAGGAGGGCCTGGCGAGGCGTACTCCGACAGCTGCCAGGCTGTGGTCATCGGTCGCTACCGGCGCAGCGTCGAGGAGCTGCAGACCCCTTACGTCTATCCCCAGGAGAACGGGAATCGCCACGGCGTGCGCTGGGCGCGACTGCGCGGGCAGGCGACCGGCCTGCGGATCGAGGGGGAGCCGACCTTTGACCTGACCGTCCGTCGCTGGACGAGCGAAGACCTCGACGCAGCCCGTCACACCAGTGACCTGCGTGCCCGCAAGATGGTGTTCGTCAATCTCGACCGTGCCCAGGCCGGCCTGGGCACAGCGTCCTGCGGACCGGGAGTCCTGCCTCAATACGATGTTCATGCCGCCCCGGCCACCTGGGTCGTTCATCTGACTCCGGACATCGGGCATGGCGTGCTGACCTGACCCTGGGCTTCCAGCGGTCTGCGAGACGGATCCGAGGCGATACGGCGATACGGCTCAGTGAACGGAGAGCCCACCGTCGACGAAGATCGCCTGCCCCGTCAGGTAGGCGGAGGCGCGGCTCGCCAGGAATACCGCTGCGCCGGCGAAGTCTTCGGCCAGGCCGTTGCGTCCGACCATGGTGCGTGCCGCCAGCGCAGCCACCGTCTCCGGGGAGGATGACAGTCGCGCGTTGAGCGGCGTCATCACGAATCCTGGCACCAGCGTGTTGCAGGTGACGCCATACGGCGACCATGCTTCGGCCTGTGAGCGGGCCAGGGACTCCAATGCGCCCTTGGAGACACCGTAGGCGCCGCTCTGGACGAACGCGCGATGGCCTTGCTGGGAGGTGATGTGGATGATCCGCCCGAAGCCCCGTTCGGCCATGCCGGGCCCGAAACGCTGTCCCAGCAGGTACGGCGCCTCCAGGTTCACCGCCATCGTGGTGTCCCAGACATCCTCGCCCACCTCGTTCATCGGCGGACGCACGTTGACTCCGGCGCAGTTGACGAGGATATCTGGCTCCCCGAAAGCCTCAGCTGCGTCCTTGGCCGCGGCACGCACGCCGTCACGGGTGCTCAGATCCCCGCTCACCCAGGCTGCCCGACAGCCGTGCGCCTCCAGCTCGCCGACCGTGGCGGCCAGCTCCGCCTCTCTTCGCGCCACGACCACGACGCCCGCCCCGGCCCGGGCGAGGGCCGCGGCGATGGCTCGACCTATGCCGGAACTACCACCGGTCACGACGGCGACCCGGTCGCCCAGAGAAAACAGCTCGGAGAGGTACGCCTGCGAGGTCATCCATGCACTCTAGAAGGCGCGGACCGGGGTCTTCAGGCGTCGTCGGACTCATTGACCCACGGCTCTGCTCGCGTGGAGGTGCAGCGAAGCACCGGCAACCGCCTGGGAGACAGACTGAGAAGAAGGGCCGTGCGCCGATCCCGCTACGCCATGATCAGGGCGGTGAGCGGCGCCGTCACGTGCTCCGCTGACGGTCCCCTATCTGAAGCGGTCGCTCTCAACCCGGAACGGTGACGCCTGATAGACGCCAAGCACGAACAGCTCACGGGAGAAGAAGGCCAGCTCCTCCAGGGCGCGGGCCAGTGCGGGGTCATCGGGGTGGCCGTCGACCTCGGCGTAGAACTGTGTCGCGGTGAACGCCCCGCCCACCATGTAGGACTCGAGCTTTGTCATGTTCACGGCGTTGGTCGCGAATCCGCCGAGCGCCTTGTAGAGCGCCGCAGGCAAGTTGCGGACGCTGAACACGAAGCTGGTGACGACGTGCGGGCCGGGCTGCGGGCGAAGCTCCTCGCGGGCAAGTACGACGAAGCGGGTGGCGTTGTGCGGCTCGTCCTCGACATCTGCCTGTAGCACCTCAAGCCCGTAGATCTTCGCGGCCAGCACCGGGGCCAATGACGCATGGGTCGGGTCGCCCGCCGCCGCGACCTCGCGGGCTGAGCCTGCCGTGTCGCCCGAGACGATCTGCGTCAGGCCGAGCTCGCGGATGATCTTGCGACACTGGCTCAGGGCGTGGATGTGGCTGCGCACCGAATGCAGCGCCTCGATCTGCGCCCCGGGCACGCCGAGCAGTCCAAAGTGAATGGGCAGAAAGTGCTCTCCGACGATGTGCAGTCCAGAGTCGGGTAGCAGGAGGTGGATGTCGGCGACGCGTCCCGCCGTTGAGTTCTCGATGGGAATCATGGCGAGCTCGGCGGTGGAGTCGCTGACCGCGGCGAAGGCGTCCTCGAACGTCGCGCAGGCCAGTGGCAGGTGGTGAGGACGGGCCTGCTGGCAGGCGACGTGGGAGTTGGCGCCGGGCTCGCCCTGGTAGGCGATTCTCGGCGACGCGGGGGTCAGCTCCACGGCGAACAGCCTACGCACTCGCACGGACCCCTGCCGTGGCGTCCGCCCTCAGCGGATGAGGACTTCCGCAGAACAGGTAGACGGTTGTCTCGGGCAGCGATCGGTCCACGGGGGACATTGACGGCGCCGGGCGACGACCTCACCGTGGTTGCCCGGCTGGCCGTGACGTACCGTTCTTTCGTGCGTCGCGTGCCATGGTGGGGACTGGTATCCGCCATGGCCGCGCCCCTCTTGCTCATCGGGGGCTGGACCTTGGCGGCAGGCATTCAGCCGTTGCACTTTGACGCCACTATGCGCACGATAAGCGACCTCGCGGCACGCGACACTCCCCACCGATGGCTGATGACCGGTGCCTTGGTCGGTGTCGGCCTCTCGCACATCGCTACAGCCAGCGCCCTTGGCTGCGCGCGGGCAGCCGGGAGAGTTGTCCTGGGACTGGGCGGGGTGGCCACCCTCCTGGTGGCGGCGTTTCCGCTGCCCGCTGGTGACCGTTCCTCCGTAGCGCACACCGCCGCAGCAGCCGCCGCCTTCGTCTCACTCGCAGTGTGGCCCGCCTTCGCCTGGAAGTACCCACCTACGCCGGGGCAAACGTTCCCCGTCCTTCTTCGGCCGCAAGCATCCGCCGTCGCCACCTGCACGCTCCTGGCGCCCCTGGTCTGGTTCTTCGTCGAGCAGCTCGTCAGCGGCCAGAGGATCGGTCTGGCCGAACGCGTGGCTGCCGGATCACAGGCCCTGTGGCCGTTGGCCGTTGTCGTGTCAGCTCGACGATCCCAGACACATCAAGGCCAGCCAGTCCAGCCACAGTGACTTGGGGTTGGCAGGGCCAGGCCGCCGTGTTCAGCCGCGGGCCATCTCGTCGACGCACACCGAGATGGCGAGGATGAGCGGTATGTCCTGGCCCTGGGCCAGCTGGATGCCGTAGGTGTCACGCACGCGGAACCACTTCTTCGATACCTCGGCGACCTTCTCCCCGTGGCGCTCGATCTCGTACTCGTGATCGACGATGTTGCCGTGGGCCTTCAGGTCCTCGCCGCCCTGGACCTCGATGATGTAGTGGTCACGGATGCCGACGAGCCGTTTGTGGACGGTGGCCTTCGTCGCACCCAGCTCGATGGTCATCTTGTCGCGGATACTGAGCTTCTTCTCCTGGATCTTGGAGACCTCGTTGCCTTGGGCATCCTCGAGGAGGAACGTGTCACGCAGCCGGACCGCCTTGCCGTTGACCTTGTAGACCTTGTTGCCGTCGCCGTCCTCGATCCAGAAGTCGTCACCGATCGCGAACACCTTCTCGCGCATCTGGAATGTCGGCCCGTCAAGCCCGTGCTTACGCAGACCCATCGTTATCCCCTTCGACGGCGATCGCAGTTCCCGTGGCCCGCTTCATCAGAAGCCACTGTAGTCCCGAGAGAGGCAGGCAGGCCCTTGCTCGGGATCGCGGTGGCAGGCTCGGCATCGCCGACCCTGAGCACGAGATCGGCTTCGGTGACGTCTGCAGTCTGATGCGCACCATCGGGCCGCACGGTGACCCACGCTGGAAGGCACTTATCCAAGCCGTACACAGGTGCATCTAACCCCGCTTTGCCAGTAGCGGATCGATGATCGGGGGTGATCAAGGGCTCCCGGGTGGGCGAACTCGGTCCGTGGTGGTCGGCGAATGCCTCCCGAGGCAGAGTCGCATCCAGACGCGTGGTCACACTCGGCCTGGATCGTGCGTCAATGGGGAAGGATCCGGAGTGGAAGGGTGAGCGCTATGGAACGAACGGAGATCTTCGAGGCGGAGCGACCACGCCTGCTGCGCCTTGCCGCCCGTGTGCTTGGCGACCGTGCCGAGGCAGAGGACGTTGTGCAGCAGGCGTGGCTGCGGCTGCACCGAACGGATGCAGACATCGCGAGCCTGCCTGCCTGGCTGACGACCGTGACCACCCGACTGTGCCTGGACCGGCTGCGGGCAAGGATCCCCTCGCCCAGGGCCGAGATCGAGGTGGCCGAGACCGCGCCCGACCCGGCCGACGAGGTCGCGCTCGCCGAGACTGTTGGCGTCGCCCTCCAAGTCGTGCTCGATCGACTCACCCCCCTGGAGCGTGTCGCGTTCGTGCTGCACGACAGCTTT
>JBBRZQ010000101.1:0-16757 GCA_038236535.1 Actinomycetales bacterium | reverse complement strand
TTCCCCCCTCGAGATCTCCATCAATAGCCGTAAAGATTATCTCACAGAAAGGGACTCAAAGACTACCCACGCAAGCGAAGAATCCGCAGGTCACACGACCGGAGCGCACTCCCGGCTGTCATCTATGTCTGGAGTCCTGGTCACGCTGGGCAATTGGATTTCCACGCACGGACGGCGCAGGTCCAGCTCGTCCACGCCGCCCAGGCGATGACCGCGACGTGGTCCTCAACATCCTGGGAATCCAGGAACGTAACCTGCTCGCCGTCGGAACGTCCCATCCCTCGGCGCTCTACGATCACTGGGCAGTACCCGCGGTCGGTGAAGACCGGCGGCGAGCCGATCTCGTTGGTGCCGGTAGGGATGCCCGTAGTGTGGGTTTCGTAGGTGTAGGCGGAGAACGAGATGACGGCCGGATAGCGGCCCTGCTTCTTCGGAGTGTAGACATCGGCCGAGAGCCAGATGCCGGGCTCGATTTCGATGCGCCGGTCGGCGAGAACGTGGCATCCGAGCCCCCCCATGGCCTTGGCCGATGGCGTCCAGCCCGCGTACTGCTGGTCGTCGGTGAAACCTTTGAGCGGGATCAGGTTGTCAGTGAATGTGCTCATGGCTTCTGATCCTTTTAGGGAAACCTTGGCTCAGATGATGCCCGCCGACAGATGTGGACGACCCGGACATCCGGCAAATCCCGGTGTTGACCCCAGACGCCTCCAAGCTCCCCAGTGCCGGTGCCGTCCGAACTTTCTTGGTACTTCCCACCTCCTCAAGCACTCTTGGGCGCGTGCCCCCGGGGTGCTCGCGGCCAGGAACGAGGACAGCTGTTCCGCACGACCGCTGTGGCGGTTGATGGTCTGGGCTGCATCTGGGTAGGAAAGAGCCGCCGACAAGGGGTTCCAGCAAGAAATCCTTCACGAGTGGGGTACGTGCGTTGACCTGCGCAAACGCGCGCAAACTCGCTACGTTCCCCCCGATTGAAGCCCCAGGGGGTACGAATCAGGGTACGTCTGTTCGCAAGACTTCTGCCGTGTCGGACACCGCGGAAAGAACGCAACACCCAGATGTCCACCGGGGGCCGAACCGCGCTTAGGGCACGTACCCAGCCACACGACGAAGGAGCCCACGATGACCCACCAGAGCCAGCCGAACGACCGGCCGCCCGCAGGAGACGAGCTGCTGACTATCAGCGAGGTCGCCGCGATCGTCCGCGCCCCCATCGCCACCTGCGCTACTGGCGCCACCTCGGCACCGGACCGTTCAGCTTCCGAGTCGGCCGCGGCGTGCGCTGCTGGCGCCACGACGTCACCGACTGGCTTCACCAGCAAAGCAGGGACGACGGCTCACACGTCGACTGATCCAAACAGGCAAGCACGATCGTCGACGACCACTGTCGCAGAAGGGTGCTACGACATGACAATGGCCACTTCCGGATTCATGTAGTCGAGCCCGATTGAGTCGGCCCGCCCCCGCGGTTTTCTGCCCAAGACACCTGAAAGCAAGAGGAAGGTTCCGTCATGGCCAGCATTATGAAGCGCGGCAACGGCCAGTGGCGGGCGCGCTACCGGGACGACGTGGACAGGGAGCACGCCAAGCACTTCGACCGCAAGGTGGACGCGCAACAGTGGCTCAACGAGGTCACCGCCTCGCTCGTGACCGGGACTTACGTCGACCCGAGGGCCGGGTCGGTGACCTTCGAGCGGTTCTATGCACAGTGGTCGGCTGCCGGGGATCTATGGACTGCAGCTCTTGCGGACTCTGTGCGGACTAGCGAGGTCCACTAGCCCTCTGACCTGCGGTGATGCGCCCATTCAGTAGTAGTAGGGGTACGGGGACCAGTCGGGGTCGCGCTTTTCCAGGAACGAGTCCCGGCCCTCCACGGCCTCGTCGGTCATGTAGGCCAGCCGGGTGGCCTCACCGGCGAAGACCTGCTGGCCCATCAGTCCGTCATCGGTCAGGTTGAACGCGAACTTGAGCATTCGCTGGGCGGTCGGGCTCTTGCCGTTGATCTCTTTGGCCATCTGCAGGGCCTCGGCCTCGAGGTCGGCGTGGTCGGCGACGATGTTGACCGCACCCATCCGCTGCATGTCCTGCGCGGAGTAGGTGCGGCCCAGGAAGAAGATCTCGCGGGCGAACTTCTGCCCGACCATCTTGGCGAGATAGGCCGAGCCATAGCCTGCGTCGAACGATCCGACATCGGCATCGGTCTGCTTGAACTTCGCGTGCTCGCGGCTGGCGATGGTCAGGTCGCAAACGACATGCAGGGAGTGCCCGCCACCGGCCGCCCAGCCGTTGACCACGGCGATGACCACCTTGGGCATGGTGCGGATCAGGCGCTGCACCTCCAGGATGTGCAGGCGCCCGCCCTGGGCCTGAGCTCGCGCCTTGTCGACGGTGTCCACGGTCTCGCCCTCGGCGTACTGGTAGCCGCTGCGTCCCCGGATCCGCTGGTCCCCGCCGGAGCAGAAGGCCCAGCCGCCGTCCTTCTTGCTGGGACCGTTGCCGGTCAGCAGCACGGTGCCGATATCGGGGGACATCCGAGCGTGGTCCAGCGCGCGATACAGCTCGTCGACGGTGTGCGGGCGGAAGGCGTTGCGTACCTCGGGGCGGCTGATCGCGATCCGCACCGCCCCTGTGCTGATCGCCCGGTGGTAGGTGACGTCGGTGAAGTCGAAACCCTCCACGACGGTCCACGCGGATGGGTCGAAGATCTCGCTCACGCTCTGTTCGCTCACGTCAGCGAGAATATGCCGCATCCCTTTCCACTGGACGGCTCGGCTCGTGTTGTCGGCGCGCCGGTCTAGTTTGGACGTCGATCCCGGTTGTCCTTTTCCGGTTGTCGTTATCGAACCAGCCCTGGGAGGGCCCATGTCACTGCGCTGGTACTGCGCGGTCGTCGACTGCCGCGACGTCGCGGCCCAGGCACGCTGGTGGGCTGAGGTGCTGGCCTGGCAGACCATCTGCCAGGCCTTCGATGACGTCGTCATCGTCCCTGCGTGCCCGGTGAGGTCGGCCAGGTGACCGCACCGTTCGGGCTGGTGCCCGCCCTGGTCGACGTGCTCGACGCCATGTTCGTGGTGCAGATCCCGATGCGGGTCCGGTTCCGGGGTGTGACCGTCCGCGAGGCGGTGCTGATCCGCGGTCCGCACGGCTGGGGCGAGTTCTCGCCGTTCCCGGAGTATGACGACCGTGAGTCCTCCCGATGGCTCGCCGCTGCCTTCGAGGCAGCGTGGGCCGGCTGGCCGGACCAAGTGCGCGAGACCATCCCGGTCAACGCGACGGTGCCCGCGGTTCCTGCCGAAGAGGTCGCCGGCATCCTGGCCCGGTATGACGGGTGCACGACGGCCAAGGTCAAGGTTGCCGAGCGGGGTCAGCGGCTCCGCGACGACCTCGACCGGGTGGCCGCGGTGCGCGACGTGATGGGACCTGACGCGCGAATCCGGGTGGATGCCAACGGAGGCTGGACGGTCACCGACGCGGTCGACGCTTTGCGCAGCCTCTCGGCCTACCGGCTGGAGTATGCCGAGCAGCCGTGCGCCACCGTCGAGGAGCTTGCCGCGTTACGAGCTGCTCTGGCGAGCAACGGCATCGACGTCCTGGTGGCCGCTGACGAGTCGATCCGTCGGGCCAGCGACCCGATGCGGGTGGCCCGAGAGGGGGCCGCTGATGTCATCGTGGTGAAGGTCGCCCCGCTGGGTGGCGTGCGTTCTGCGCTCGCGATCGCCCGGGAGTGCGGGCTCCCGACTGTCGTCTCCAGCGCCCTGGACACCAGCGTCGGCATCCGCGCGGGCCTGGCCCTGGCCGCGGCCTTGCCTGAGCTGCCCTTCGCCTGCGGGCTGAGCACCGTTGAGCTGCTGTCCGGCGACGTCACCAACGACTCGCTTGTTCCTCAAGCGGGCTTGATCAGGTTGCGGGACCTCACCGTCGAGCCGGGCCTGCTCGAGCGCTGGCAGGCGCCGCCGGAACGTGAGCAGTGGTGGCGGGAGCGGATCACTCGCTGCCATGCCCAGCTTCCTGCCTGACGAGGGTGTTCGACGGCGTGCCGGCCGGACGACCCGCTGGTTGGATCGCTGCCGGCCCGGCGACGTGCCGGCGGGGGCCGGTCAGGCGGGACGGACGACCAGGCATACCTGCTGGTTCTTCACCCGGGTCAGCACCAGGATCATCTCGCCCGAGCCCGACAGCCGCAGCTGGCGGCGGAGCTCGTCGGCATCCAGCACCACTCCGCGCTTCTTGATCGTCACCCGGCCGACATCGCGGTCTCGCAGCCAGGCTCGCAGCGCCTTGATGTTCAACGGCATCGACTCATCGACGGTGAACCGCCGGGCATAGCCGACGTCGACACAGTGCTCCGAGGTCACGTAGCCCACGCCCGAGTCGAGCTCGTAGCCGTCAACAGCGGAGGTGAGTGCCCCGGTGAGCCCGGCCCTGATCACGGCCCGGTCGGGTTCATACAGCCAGGCACCGATCTGCCCCAGCGACGACGCCACCGGCACCGCACCACCGGCACCACCGGCATCGGCCTCACGAACCGTCCAGGACCGTCCCTTCGAGCCGATCACCAGGGCAGATCGCCCCGGCCGGCTGACCAGGGGGCCCCACCAGAGGGCGCACTCGAGCACCTCGCCGCGCAGCGAGGTCCACTGTGCCTCGGTGCCGGCCGGGATCGCAGCGTGCGGGAAGGAGGGCGACAGCTTGGCTCCGGTGGCGGGCAGCGAACGGGCGATCGACTGCACGGTGGACCAGGTCGGGGAGATGTTGTCGAGCTTGAACACCCGCTGGGTCTTGCCGCGGGCGTCCGTGACGCCGGGGTTTCGCCGCGCCGGATCGAGCCAGGCGCCGGTATGCCGGGCGCCCTCACCACCGGGCAGCTGGGTTCCCTCCGCGGTCCCGATGAACGCCGAGGCTCCGGGCCAGTGCCGGAGGTTGACCCCGGCTATCGTGGCGGTCACCTCGTCGGCCTCGATGGCAGTCACCTTCAGGTCCAGGCCCGCGAAGGCCATGGCGTCGGCGCCGATGCCGCAGCCGAGATCGAACACCTGCTCGATACCGGCCCCGCGGAACCGCTGCGCGTGGCGGGCGGCGATCTCCAGCCGGGTGGCCTGCTCCAGCCCGTCGGCGGTGAACAGCATCCCGTCGGCGAACTCCCCGAACTTCTCGTGGCCCTTGGCCCGCAGGCGGGACTGAGTCAGAGCCGCTGCGACCAGATCTGCGTCGAACCCGGCCTGGCGCAGTCCCTCGCCCAGCGACAGCGCGGCGGACTCGTCATATGGGGGAAGTGACTGCAGCAGACCCCAGCCCTCGCCTGATACCAGTTTCGTCACCGCGGCGAGATCCATGGCACTCATCCTCCCCCATCGGCCAGGGTGGGCAGTCGCCGGTGATCACCTGCCGTGCGCCGGCCCGGTCCTTCGATCAGGGGACCTTGGCCTCTGTTCAGTCGTGGTCCTGGGGGTGGCAGACTCCAGAACATGGGCAGCGACCGGGGGGCTGCCCCGAATTCAGGCTGGTTCCGGGACCCGACGGGCCGCGCGGAGCTCAGGTTCTGGACCGGGCAGAAGTGGACCTCATGGGTCTGGGACGGGACGGCTGTGGCCTCGGACCCGCACCCCCTGCGGAAGTCTCTTAACGGTTCCGACCTGGATCACCTGACCTTCATCGACCGCGTGTTCCTGCCCGAGGCCAGGGCCATGGGCGTGGTCACGCCCCAGGCTGATGCCGGGCTGGGAGCGCTGCTCCGCCAGCTGAAGGACGAGGCAAGTGGCGTCTGGCGCCCGGACAGCGTGACGACATCACGCGCACCGGCACCGGTACGTGAACCGGCACCTTCGCCCGCACCCGACCCCACTCCATCGCCGCCGGTCATGCCCGTCGGGGCAACGCCGGTCATGCCCGTAGGGCCAGCACCGGCGTTGCCCGTTCCGCCCTCGGCGGTCATGCCTGTTCCGCCCTCGCAGGCAGTGCCGTATCCGCCGTATCCGCCGTGGCCGGCCCAGGCCCACGGGCCAGCGCCCGAACCGGCGCGCAGAAGCAGCGACTCGGCTTTCGCCAGGTGGTGGGAGCGCTCGCGTCAGGCCATCGGCTCTGACCTTGCCGTTCACGGTCTCGCCTACCTGGGCGTGCTGATGTTCTTCGTCGGGGTGTTCGGCCTCGTCGTCTTCGCGTTCGGGGACGTCACCCCCGTGCTTCGCCCGCTGGCCGAGTTCCTCATCGCCATCGCGCCGTTCGCCGCGGGCGCCATGCTGCTGCGACGCCAGGCCCTCATCGTCGGTCGCGCCCTGGAGGTGATGGGCGGACTGCTGCTGCCCATCATGGTCGCCACCACGCTGGTCGACGGCGTGGCCTTCCCGCCGGACCCTCACGGCATACCCCTGGTCCTGGTCCTGACCGCGCTCACCGGGCTCATCGCGGCGTGCTACGCGTGGTGGTCGATGAGGCACCTGAACAGCGCGCTGCGCTACCTGGTGGCGCCGATGACGTGGTTGACGGTCGCGATGGCCACTCTCGGGGTGGGGCGGGCCATTCCGGTGGGCAAGGGCGTCGCGACCCCCACCGCCGTGCAGGTCGCGGCCATTGCGGCGGCGCTCGTGGTCACCCTCGCCCTGGCGCGTTCACGTCCGCAGTCAGTCCTTGCCGGCCCCACCCTCGTCATCGCCGGCCCCAGCCTGCTCGTGGTGGCTCTGCTGGCTCTGCTGACCTGGGCGGCAGAGGGCTGGCCGACGGGGTCTGTCCTCATCTCGGGGTTGCTGATCCTGACCGCCCTCGAGCTCCTCCGGGAGCGGCTGCCGGTGACCGTTCTGGGACTTGCCGAGCCGTGCTGGTGGGCGACCGTCTGGTGGGCCGCGGTGGAGTCCGGAGTGGGCTCGGCACCGGCAGCCCTGGCCGCAGCGCTGGTCTTCGTGATCGTCACCGAGGTGGCCGCGGCTGCTCGCCGGCCGGTCTGGGCGGTGGTCCTGCCGGCCGTGGGCGCCGCAGCCGCGCTGGCCTGCACCTGGCCGGACCCGCGCTGGGCAACTGCAGCCCTGGCTCTTGCTGCCGTGTGGGCCCTGGGGCGTCGGATGGTGCCCTTCCAGCTCCCGGACGCCGCTACCGCCCTCGACCTGGCTGCTGCGGTCCTGCCACTGCTCGCGCTGGTGGCATTGGCGGAGGCAACAAGCCGGCCAGCCGCACTGGCCGCCGGCACCGGAGTCGTTCTCCTGTCGACGGTCCCCGCTGCCCGGCCGGTGTTGCGCCGGGATCCCGAAGACACCTTCTGGATTGTCTGGTGGCGGGCTGTGGCGACGCTGATGGCACTGTCTGCCATGGCGGTCTCGGCCGAAGACCTCGGCACCACCCAGCACTGGCTGGTGACTGGTTCGCTCGTCCTGATCGGGCTGGTCAGCCTCGTCGGCCCCATCCCGGGCGTCTGGAGGGCGTGGCCGGTGACCACGATCTTCACCGCGGCCTGGTTCACGGCCTGCGCGACCCTTGATGCCCCGGACCTGGTGCGAGCGGGTGCGCTGGCGGTGGCCGGGCTGGCCATGGTGGTTGCTGCTCACCTGATCGGCCGGGTTGCCGGAGCGGTTACGGCAGGCGCGGATTCGGCTGTGGGGCTTGCCGGACATGTTCTTGGTCTGCTAGCCGTCATGTCGGCCGCAGAGGGGCGGTGGAGCCTGGTGGTCGCCGTGGGCCTCGCCACAGCCGGGTGGATCGTGACGGCCGTCAGGGATGGCCTGGCAGCCTCACCCGTCGGGGATGCGCTCAGACGGATCGGCGGGTGGCTTGTCTGGCTCCCGGTGGGGTTCGCGGCGTTGGGTGCTCCGCTGACGGTGGCGTTGGCACTGGATGCCGGCGGAGTCCTGCGTTTCGGGGAGCCGTGGGCTTTCCTGGTGCCCGCAGTGACCGCCCTGGCGTATGCCGCGGCGACCTGGCTCCGGCTTCCTGACCGGTTCGGGGCTACGGCCGAGTGGGCCGGCTTCGTGGCGGCGCTGGTGGGGTCGGCGGTGGCCTGGGAGCGGCTTCCGCAGTGTGTCGCCCTGGGCGCGCTGGTGGTCTCGATAGTGGTGCTGCGTCCGCAACGGCGGGCGCCGGTGATGACCTGGACTGCCTGGCTGGTGTGTGCTCCGCTGGCCGGGTTGCTGGCGGCGCAGGTGTGGCCGTGGTTCGGGCGGCTGCCGTGGCAGACCACCGTGGTGATGACCTGGGTGACTGTTGGCGGCGTGCTCCTCGTGGGCGGGGCTGCGGCGGACCTGCACGGGCGGGCCTGGGCTCCGCGGTCCTCGCCGGCTCATTCCTCGAGCCTGGGCCCGGTGGTCATCGGGGCCGCTGAGCTGATCGCAGGGGTGGCCCTGGCCTACCTCCTGCTGACCCGTCAGCAGGCGGGCTGGGTGAGCGTGATCGCGGCGGGGGCGGTTCTGGCGACTGCCGCCCTGGCCGGAGCGGGGGCACTGTCCGGGGTGGCCGCGCTGGTCGGCTGGGGTGCGGTGGTGCTGCTGGCTGGCGGTCAGATCGACGTGCGGCCATGGATCCCGGTGGTGGTTGCGCTGGGGCTCCTGGCGGCCGCTCACCTGATCTCATCCTTCACCGTGAAGGCCGATGCCAGGCCGCTCTGGTGGGCCCGCTGGGATGTCCCGCTGCTCGTCACGGCAGCCCCGGTCGCACTGACGGCGCTGTTTGCCGAAGGTGGCAGCCGGCAGTGGGGTGCGACCTTCGTTGCCGTGGGGCTGGAGTCGCTGCTGGTGGCGGTTCGCCTGCGCCGGGTCCCGGCCGTGGCGACCGCTGCAGCCGCGATCGGCACCGGCCTGGTGCTGGCCGGCGCCGCCAACGCCGGAGACGGGTGGCTGGCGCTGGCTCTGCTGGGATTCTCGGCCGCACTGACCGCCCTGGCGCTCTCGGCGGAGGGCCGCGTCCGGCTGTTGTGTCAGATCAGCGGGGCGCTTGCCGCGCTGGTTGCCTGGCAGGTCACCACCTTCTGGCTGTCGTGGCCCCTGCAGCAGTCCATCGACGTCACTGCGGTCGGTGCCGGCGTGCTGGCCATGGCTGCGGCGCTGGTGGCCCGGTTCCGCCTTCTCGAGCGGTCCTGGTCCCTGGTGTGGGGCGGTATGGCAGTGGCCGTCGCGGCCTTCGTTGCCGGGTCCACCGCGTCGCTCCTCGGCTGGCACCCGCCGGATGCGCAGCCCGGGTGGCCCGTGGCCGCGGGGCTGCTGCTGGTGGCCGTGGCCCTGCTGACCGGCGCCGAGCCCCTGGCCGAGACCTGGCTGAGCGGCCTGGGCATGGTGTGTGTCGCGGTCTCGGTGACGGAGGCCCTTCAGGCGGGCCAGGCCGGCGCGGGTGTCCAGGTCATGGTGCTGGCCGGGCTCTCAGCGGTTTGTGCGGTGCTGTCCCTGTCACTGTTCGTCCGCGGGCTGGCACAGAAGTGGCGTACCCAGGTCCTGTTCCTCGGCGTGGCCCTGGATGTGGGCGCGATCGCGGTCGCGGTCTCGTCGCCGTCGACCGATACCCGGATGTACCTTGCTGCGGGCCTGGCGGCGTCCGCCCTCCAGGCAGCCGCCGTCGGCGTCGTGGTCCGCACCATCGTGGCTCAGATCCTCTCCCCGATCCTGGCCTGCGCGTCCTGGCTGGCGTTCAGCTCGTCGGCCCAGGCTGACAACCTTCAGGGGGCTATGCCGATCGGCCTGGCAACTCTGACCGTGGTCGAGCTGTGGCGGCGCGACCGCAGACAGCAGGCCGGTCCGGTGGCCAGCACTGACATCGTGGTGCTGGAGCTGACCGGGGTGGCCTTCCTGATAGGCCCGTCGTTCGTGCAGGCAGTCACCGACTCAGTGCTGTATGCCGTGCTCGCCACAGCCCTGGGCCTCGTGGTGCTGGGCTGGGGCCTGGTCACCAAGGTCCGGCGCCGGGTGGCCACCGGTGGGCTGACAGTGCTGGCGAGCTGCGTCGTGCTGGTCGCAGTGCCCCTGGTGGGCCTGCTGCCCAGCTGGCAGGGGGCCGGCCTCTGGCTGCTCATCGCGGCGGTGGGTCTGGGCGCCCTGCTGGTTGCCAGCTTCCTCGAACAGGGCAAGGCCGCGGCGCGCAAGGGCGTGAGCCGGTTCGGTGAGGCGACGGCCGGCTGGGAGTGAGAGCCGCCGATCCGCCCCATTGAGCTGCCTGCGCTGCCGGACGATGAACCCAGTCGTGGGTGGTTTCGTCCTCGTCGTCGCTGGTCGCCGTGTGGCAGGCATCACATTTCTGGTTTGCACAAGTTGAGGCGGGCACCTACGGTTCAGGCCACTAGAGCCGACAAGGACGTTGGCTCGGGCTGGAGTTGTCATGCGTAGAAAACCACTAGTGGCCTGCCTGGCCGCATCCGCAGTGCTGGCGATGACGGGCGCGATCGCCCCGGCGACCGTGAGCGCGGCGCCGTTGGGGCAGACCGGTCCCGTCGGAGCCGTCAGCTCTGCGACGGCCGCCGCGGGAGGCAGTCAGTTCGTCGTCCTGTACAAGGAAGGGCAGGCCCCGGCAGTCGCGCGAGCGGCAATCGTCCGGGCCGGTGGCCAGGTCGTCAGGGAGAACAAGATCGGCTTCGCCCTGGCGACCAGCGCCGACCCGCAGTTCGCCACCAAGGTCGACGCGAGCGGCGCTGTCGTCGGAGCCGTCCGGGACCGGGTCATCGGTGTCGCACCCCGGGAGCAGCGCGCCAGAGCCGGCGACATCGAGCGGCTGACCTCTGATCGGGCCGCGGCCAGGGGCACCGGAGGCCAGTCGGACTCGACTGCCCCTGCCTCGGCGGCCAGGCCCGGCGCCCCGGTGCCGGAGCCGCTGGCCAGCCGCCAGTGGGACATGGGTCAGATCGGCGCGACGGCCAGCGGTTCCTACGCCAAGAACCCGGGAAGCCGCAAGGTGAAGGTCGGGATCATCGACACCGGGATCGACGGGACCCACCCGGACATCGCGCCCAACTTCGACGCGGCCCTGAGTCGCAACTTCGTCACCGACATCCCCTCCATCGACGGGCCGTGCGAGCACCCGAGCTGCGTGGACCCCGCCAACGAGGACGACGATGGCCATGGCACGCACGTGGCCAGCACCATCGGGTCCCCGGTCAACGGCCTCGGCATGGCAGGCGTCGCCCCGAATGTCACCCTGGTCAACATCCGGGCGGGGCAGGACTCGGGATACTTCTTCCTGCAGTCCACCCTGGAGGCCCTCGTGTACGCCGGCGACATCGGCGTCGACGTGGTCAACATGAGCTTCTACACCGACCCGTGGCTGTTCAACTGCGTGAACAACCCGGCGGACTCGCCTGCTGAGCAGGCCGAGCAGAGGGTCGTCCGCCAGGCGACCCAGCGTGCGATCAGCTACGCGATCGCCCACGGAGTGCTCCCCATCGCCGCCGCGGGCAACGAGGCCACCGACCTCGGCAACCCGGTGGCGGATGCGACCAGCCCTGACTTCCCGCCGGGCAACGAGCGGGTCCGGGTGATCGACAACTCCTGCATCTCGGTGCCGGCGGAGTCGAACGGAGTCGTCGTGGTCAGCTCCACAGGGCCGAGCAAGCGCAAGGCCTACTACTCCAACTACGGGACCGAGCAGACCGACATCGCGGCCCCGGGCGGGGACGCCTACGACACACCCGGTAACACCCGTGACCCCCTCGGTCTGGTGCTCGCCGCATACCCGGCGTCGCTGGCCGGGCTCAACGGTGATCTCAACCCCGACGGGACTCCGAACAGCCCGTTCGTGGTTCGTGACTGCAAGGGCTCGACCTGCGCGTACTACCAGTACCTGCAGGGCACCTCGATGGCCGCGCCGCACGCAGTCGGTGTGGCGGCGCTGATCGTCAGCAGGTTCGGGCACACGGACCGGGCCCACGGTGGTCTGGGTCTCGCACCCGCGAGCACCCGGGCTCACCTGCTCTCCACGGCGACGGCGCAGGCCTGCCCGACGCCCCGCCTGTTCGCGTACACCCGCATCCTGGTCAGTGGTGCGGTGGTCAAGGCGGAGGCGTTCTGTGCCGGACCGAAGCAGGACAACGGGTTCTACGGGCACGGCATCGTCAACGCCTTCGCGGCGGTGACCGCACACGGCTGATGCTGCCCAGCCAGTTCTGAGCGACGGGCCACGGGCCGGTGAGTGTGTCGACCGGTCCGTGGCCTTCGTCATGTTCGGGCGGGCCCGGGGGCAGCCGGACGCTCATCCCGGCCCCGTGGCGTGGCTGTTTCTGGCACTCAAGTTGACCGAGTGCTAACCGGCAACCTAGATTCTGATTAGCACTCGTCATGTGCAAGTGCTAACTGCGAGCAGTGAGCAGGTCGCCCCCGCGACGGAGGCCGGCATACCTATCGCCTGATTCATCGCACCACAGGCCGCACTCAGCGGTCTTTCCTGTCCATCTTCGACATTCCCGAAGGGGAGGTCACACGTGTCGGTTTCCATCAAGCCCCTCGAAGACCGCATCGTCGTCAAGTCCAGCGAGGCCGAGCAGGTTACTGCGTCCGGCCTGGTTATCCCGGACACCGCCAAGGAGAAGCCCCAGGAGGGCGAAGTCCTGGCCATCGGCCCCGGCCGCATCGACGACAACGGCAACCGCGTCCCGCTCGACGTTGCGGTTGGCGACAAGGTCATCTACAGCAAGTACGGCGGCACCGAGGTCAAGTACGACGGTGATGAGTACCTCATCCTGTCGGCGCGCGACGTCCTCGCGATTGTCGTCCGCTGATCCTGCACCTGCGCGTATGACGCGCCCCGGCGACGCGCCTTCCCTGAAGGCGCGTGCCGGGGCAGCGTCATACACCGAAGGTCGTTCCACAGCGTGCAGCAGCAGTTCGCAGCACCCCGCAGTTCCCCACGGCATACCGACCGTATGCCGACCTGTTGCCACCGGCAGCTAGCCAGGCAACACCCATAAACCGTTTAGTAGTTAGGGAAGGCTCATGGCCAAGACGCTGGAATTCGATGACGCGGCGCGCAAGTCGCTCGAGCGTGGCGTGGACAAGCTCGCCAACGCTGTCAAGGTGACGCTCGGCCCGAAGGGTCGCAACGTCGTGATCGACAAGCAGTGGGGCGCCCCGACCATCACCAACGACGGCGTGACGATCGCCCGTGAGGTGGAGCTCGAGGACCCGTACGAGAACCTGGGCGCACAGCTCGCCAAGGAGGTCGCCACCAAGACCAACGACGTCGCCGGTGACGGCACCACCACCGCGACCGTGCTGGCGCAGGCCATGGTCAAGGAAGGCCTGCGCAACGTTGCCGCCGGTGCGGCCCCGTCCTCGCTGAAGCGTGGCATCGACGCCGCCGTCGAGGCCGTCAACGCCCGCCTGCTCGAGACCGCACGTGAGCTCGAGGGCAAGGAAGAGATCGCTCAGGTTGCCGCTCTGTCGGCCCAGGACCCGATCATCGGTGGCCTGATCGCCGAGGCGTTCGACAAGGTCGGCAAGGACGGTGTCATCACCGTCGAGGAGTCGCAGACCGCGATCACCGAGCTCGAGTTCACCGAGGGCATGCAGTTCGACAAGGGCTATCTCTCGCCGTACTTCGTGACCGACCCCGAGCGCATGGAAGCCGTCCTGGAGGACGCCTACATCCTGATCACCCAGGGCAAGATCTCGGCCGTTGCCGACATCCTGCCGATCCTGGACCAGGTCGCCCAGGCCAAGAAGTCCCTGCTGATCATCGCCGAGGACGTTGACGGCGAGGCGCTGTCCACCCTGGTGGTCAACCGGATTCGCGAGATCCTCAAGGTCGTCGCGGTCAAGGCTCCCGGCTTCGGCGACCGCCGCAAGGCGATGCTGCAGGACCTCGCAGTCCTGACCGGCAGCTCGGTCATCAGCGCGGAGGTCGGCCTCAAGCTCGACTCGACCAAGCTGGAAGACCTCGGCACCGCCCGCCGCATCGTGGTCAGCAAGGACAACACCACGATCGTCGACGGCGACGGCGACAAGGATGAGCTGGCCGGTCGGGTTCACCAGATCAAGACCGAGATCGAGCGCACCGACTCGGACTGGGACCGCGAGAAGCTCCAGGAGCGCCTCGCCAAGCTGTCCGGCGGTGTCTGCGTGATCAAGGTCGGCGCGCACACCGAGGTCGAGCTCAAGGAGAAGAAGCACCGCATCGAGGACGCCATCTCGGCAACCCGTGCGGCCATCGAAGAGGGCATCGTCGCCGGTGGTGGCTCCGCTCTGGTTCACGCCGTCTCGGTGCTCGACACCCTCGATCTCGAGGGTGACGAGGCCACCGGCGCGAACATCGTGCGCAAGGCCGCAGCCGAGCCGCTGCGCTGGATCGCCGAGAACGCCGGCCTCGAGGGCTACGTCGCGGTGTCCAAGGTCGGCGACCTGGAGCCCGGCAACGGCCTCAACGCCGAGACCGGTGCGTATGGCGACCTGATCAAGGCCGGGATCATCGACCCGGTCAAGGTCACCCGCTCGGCGCTGCGCAACGCCGCATCGATCGCCTCCATGATCCTGACGACGAACACCCTCGTCGTCGAGAAGAAGGTCCAGGAGGAGTCGGCTGACGGCGGAACGGGTCACGGCCACGGTCACTGACCCAGCCTGACCAGCACGCTCAGCACGACGAAGGCCGCAGCCCCTCGGGTTGCGGCCTTCGCTGCGTCTGGATGCCGTATCCCCCGACAGCGGTGGTGCGGCGGTTCGGTCAGGCCGGGGTACCAGTCAGGCAGGGGTGCCGGTCAGGCAGAGCTGACCCGGATCTGCGTCTCGCCGAGGTCGACCACCGAGCCGGGCCGGACCTGGCGCCCACGTCGGCGGTCAACCTCGCCGTCCACGCTCACCAGGCCGTCCTCGATCAGGGTCCGCGCCTGGCCGCCGTCGTCGGCGACACCAGCCAGCTTCAACAGCTGGCCGAGCCGGATCATCTCGCCGGTGATGGGAACGTCGATGGCATTGCTCACCCCGACAGTGTGACTCAACCGGCCGGGTGACTCAGCTGGCCGGGTGACTCAGCTGGCCGCCGGGAAGACAGGCGCTGGCTGATATGAGGCCTCGCGCTCGTACTCGGTCATCGCGCCCCAGACGCCATACGGCTCGCGGACGTGGAGCGCGTGCTCCCGGCAGCTCTGCAGGACCGGGCAGCCCATGCAGACAGCCTTGGCGGCGCTGTCCCGGCTGCGACGAGCGGGTCCGCGCTCACCTTCGGGGTGGAAGAATACGTCAGGGTTCTCACGCCGGCAGGAGCCGTCGAGCTGCCATTGCCAGAGATCTGCAACAGGCCCGGGCAAGCGAGAAACAGTGGCCAAGGGGGTGCCTCCTTCGATGATCCGACGAATCGTCGGATTCGCGAACTCGTCCCAGGGTGAAGGGTCGAGCAATTTGAGGCTTTTGCCCGCGTGTTCCGGACGGTACGCGCGTGTAAGGGTGTCCTACAAGGGTTTTAAGTGGTGACTTGGGCAATTGACAAGAAAGGTGATATGTGGGGGGTTGACAAGAGGCGCTGGAGGACGTCGCTCGTCCAGTCCGGCAGCGCGCCTGCCGTAGACTCGGAAAATGAGCTCACCGGCCGCCTCTGAGTCTGCGATTCCCGCTCCCTTTGGCGCACCGTTCGCCGCTCTGGGCCTCACCTTCGACGATGTGCTGCTGCTGCCCGGTGCCACCGAAGTCATCCCCAGCGAGGTCGACACCTCTGCCCGGCTGTCCCGCAACATCTCCCTGAAGCTGCCGCTGATCTCCGCGGCGATGGACACGGTCACCGAGTCGCGGATGGCCATCGCGATGGCCCGTCAGGGTGGCCTGGGCATCCTGCACCGCAACCTCTCGATCGAGGACCAGACCAGGCAGGTCGACCTGGTGAAACGTTCTGAGTCGGGCATGGTCTCGGACCCGGTCACCACCACCGGGGACGCCACGCTGGCCGAGGTCGACGAGGCGTGCGGGCGGTTCCACATCTCGGGCCTGCCGGTGGTTGACGACGACGGCGTGCTGATCGGCATCATCACCAACCGCGACCTGCGTTTCGAGACGGACTTCACCCGTCCGGCCCGCGAGGTGATGACCCCGATGCCGCTGGTCACCGCACGGGTGGGGGTCGACAAGATCGACGCGCTGGCCCTGCTGGCACGCAACAAGATCGAGAAGCTTCCGCTGGTCGATGAGGCCGGGCGGCTCAGGGGCCTGTTCACGGTCAAGGACTTCGTCAAGACCGAGCAGTTCCCGCTGGCCACCAAGGATGACGCGGGGCGGCTCCGGGTCGGGGCAGCCATCGGGTTCTTCGACGACGCCTGGAAGCGGGCGATGTCACTGGTCGATGCCGGGGTGGACCTGCTGATCGTCGACACCGCCAATGGACATGCCAAGGGTGTCACGGACATGATTCGCCGCCTGAAGTCCGACCCTGCGGCGGCGCACGTCGACATCATCGGGGGCAACGTGGCCACCCGTACCGGCGCTCAGGCCCTGGTCGACGCCGGCGCCGACGGGGTCAAGGTGGGGGTGGGGCCCGGCTCGATCTGCACCACCCGCGTGGTGGCCGGTATCGGCGTCCCGCAGGTGACTGCCATCTATGAGGCCGCCCTTGCCTGCCGGGCCGCCGGGGTCCCGGTCATCGGTGACGGCGGTCTGCAGTACTCCGGGGACATCGCCAAGGCTCTCGTCGCCGGCGCGGACACGGTGATGCTTGGTTCGCTGCTGGCCGGCTGCGAAGAGAGCCCCGGCGAGCTGGTCTTCATCAACGGCAAGCAGTTCAAGACCTATCGCGGTATGGGTTCCCTCGGCGCCATGCAGTCCCGCGGCCGCGGTAAGTCCTACTCCAAGGACCGCTACTTCCAGGGGGACGTCACCGACGACGACAAG
>JBBRZQ010000100.1:0-16869 GCA_038236535.1 Actinomycetales bacterium | reverse complement strand
GAGGTGTCGGCGGTCTTCGCCAACCTGCCGGTGGGCGTCGCAGACCCAGCTCAGCGGCTGGCTGCGGTGACCCGCCAGCTCTCCTCGCTGAAGCCCAGCGGGATGGCCCTGGGCGTCGACAGCATGCTCAACGCGGCCGAGCTGCTGCCCGGCACGCTGTTCGCCGTGTGCGCCCGCGCGGCAGCCCGCCTCCCGCAGCGGGCGATCAGCACGATGACCACCAACGTGCCGGGTCCGCGGCAGCCCCTGTACCTGCTCGGGCGCCGGATGACCGAGCTGTTCCCTTACATCCCGATCGGCTCGGAGATCCGGATCACCATCGGGATCGCCTCGTATGCCGGCCGCCTGACCTGTGGGGTGACCGGTGACCACGACGCCGTGCCCGACCTTCAGGTGCTCTGCGACGGCATCGAGTCGGCCACCGAAGAGCTCGTCGCGCAGGTCGGGTAGCCGACCCGGCGAACGCCTGTCGTCGCTGCGCCTGAAGCCAGCCCGTCGGTCGACAGCCAGCCGCGAGGTCCTACAACGAAGGTCTTATGGACAAGCCGACTCGCCGGGCGCGAACCTGAGGACCTCGACGCGATCATGCGGCGAGAACAGTGCAGGGAGGTTCCCCGGAATGTTCCCCGCGAGAGAAGACGTCATGAGCGTTCGGACAACCGCATAGATGCTGCCTAGCGTCACTCGGTGCCCCTTATAGGCCTTGTGGGTGCAGATCTCATGCGTTCGTCGAGACGTCGATGACGATGTGGAGGTGAGTGAGCCCAGGTACCTGCCCGGCCATCGAGGAGCAGGTCGCCCCTGGTGAGGTGGTTGGGTGCCGGGAGCCCTCGACAACGCCCGCGCCTACCCCATAGAGTCCCATTTCCGGGTCATCTGGTGAACGCCTTCGAGCAACCAGTGGGGGACACGATGCTTGCTCTGCCAACGCTTTCGACCTTGACCAAACCCCTTCCGCGCGCCTTGGAGCGGCTCGGCGTCAGAGCGCCGGTGCTGCCCTCGGTGGTGAGCCGGCAGCTGCCGCGGCTGATCGAGCCTCTGGCCGGGATCACCCCGCTGCGCAGAACGCTGAGCAAGCTCGTGATCAACTACTACGCCTACGCGACCACTCTGCGTCCGCGTGCGCTGTCGATGGCCAGTGACTACACGACCTGGCTGAGCCTGACCGATCGCACCTTTACCGGACGCCACCTGCCGCCGGAAGACCCGGATGCCATGGGGATGCTGCCGAGCCAGGCCGAGGTGACCTCCCTGTACCGACGCGAGCACGAGGTCAGGTCGACGGACACCAGCGTGCTTTTCATGTTCTTCGCGCAGTGGTTCACCGACAGTTTCTTACGGACCAACCGTGAGGACTTCCGCAAGAACACGTCCACCCAGGAGATCGACCTCTGCCAGATCTATGGCCTGGGCGCCGACCAGACCCGGATGCTTCGGTCGCTGACTCGCGGCCGGCTGAAGAGCCAGGACATCGACGGTGCGGAATACCCCGTGTTCCTCTTCCAGCCGCGCAAACCGGGCGCGCCCCTGGTCTTCAAGCCGGAGTTCGATGGCCTCTTCGACGAGCGGTTCGTGATCGACACGATCCTGGGCAACGCCCCCGACGACCGCAAGGACTCTGTCTTCGCGGTCGGGCTCGAGCATGGCAACTCCACGATCGGCAACACCATCATGAACGTGCTCTTCCTGCGAGAGCACAACCGGATCGCGGGCCTGCTGGAGGCGGAGTACCCGGACTGGGACGACGACCGGTTGTTCGAGACCACTCGCAACATCATGATCGTGCTGCTGCTCAAGCTGGTGGTGGAGGACTACATCAAGCACATCAGCCCGTTCGACTTCCCGATCGAGGCCGTCCCGCTGATCGCCGACGAAGAGCGGTGGAACCGTCCCAACTGGATCGCGATCGAGTTCAACCTGCTCTACCGCTGGCACTCCCTGGTGCCGGACTGGATCGGCGAGGGTGCTGACCGGCTCGATCCGGGTGACTTCCTCAACAACAACCCGCTGGTGATCTCCCGCGGGCTCGACTCACTGATCACGCTCTGCTCGCTGACCCGGGCCGGCAAGATCGGGTTGCTGAACACCCCCGCCTTCCTGGTCGACCGCTCGGCGCCGGACCATCCCTCGATGGAGGAACGCACCATCGCCCTGATGCGCAACGCGCGGCTGCGATCGTTCAACGACTACCGCGAGTCGTATGGGCTCAGCCGCCTCACCAGCTTCGAGGAGCTGACCTCGGATCGAGTGGTTCGCCAGCGCCTCGAGGAGCTCTACGGTGACATCGACAAGCTCGAGTGGTACGTCGGCATCTTCGCCGAGGACTACCCCGACTACGTGATGATGGGTGAGCTGATGACCACCATGGTCGCCAACGACGCGTTCACACAGGCTCTGTCCAACCCCCTGCTCGCCCGGAACGTCTTCAACGCGGCGACGTTCTCACCGGCCGGCTTGAAGATCATCCTCGAGACCGGCTCGCTGCAGCAGATCGTCGTCCGCAACTCCCCGTCCCCGGACTCCGTCGTGGCCAGCTTCCAGTGTTAGCCCCGATCGCCAGCAAGAGCTGAGGGCGCTGCCGAAGCGGCTTCGGGCGGATACGGCCTGGGGTCGTTCGGGTCAGATGTGCCGGGTGTCCGGGCTCGCCGCGTACGCAGCGGCCAGCCCGTCGGTCTCCAGCCAGTCCAGGATGTGCGCGAGGGTCCACTCGGGCACCTCGAGCTGAGGAACGTGACCCACCCCGGTGGCCACCTCAAACCGCCAGGTGGGGTTGTCCGCCGCTGCTGACCGTGCTGACGCGATCGGGATCAGCCTGTCCTGGTCACCGTGCAGCAGCAGCACCGGTACCGAGATGTCCCGCAGGATCGATGCGTGCAGCCGACGCTTGGCCAGCACCCAGAGCAGTGAGCGGGTGGCCACGATGAGCTCGGCGTCGACGTCGGGGTATTCCTGCCGCTCCCTGGCAAGGTCGAGGTGCGCCTGGACGATGCTGTCTGGGACCCGCGCCGGGTCCGAACAGCACAACCTCATCAGGGCCATCGTGACCTCGTCGGCCGAGCTGGCCGAGCGGCGCCTGGAGACCATGCTGCGCCCCACGGCCGGCACGACATACAGGCCGAACATGCCGGCCACCCGCGGATCGGGACGAGAGGACAGCCCGACCGGCAGCGCAGGGTCGATCAGCACGATGCCGGCCACGGTATCGGGGTGGGCGGCGGTCTGCAGGACCGAGATCAGACCGCCCATCGAGTTGCCGACCAGGATCGCCGGGGACCCGCTCACCTCGGTCAGGAACCGGTGCAGCAGCTGCTGGTTGGCGTGCACCGTCGGGGACCGGCCGTGGCTACGGGTCCGTCCGAACCCTGCCAGGTCCAGGGCCAGGACCCGGCAGGTCTGCGCCAGTGTCGGGGCCACCGCTGCCCAGTTGACCAGCGATCCGCCTAGCCCGTGGACACAGATCATCAGGGGGCCGTCGTCCGGCCCGCCGTAGTCGACGTAGTGGACGGGGCCGTCGAGATCCGCCCACAACGACGGCGGGATCTCAGGCGACACCGGACTCTCTGGAGTCTGGCTCGGCACTTTAGTTGTCACGGCACCCCTCCTTGCCGATGCGCCCTCTACAGTTTATCGGCGATAGAGCGCCTCCACGTCATTGCCGAAAGACTTGAGGACGATGTGTCGCTTGACTTTCAAGGTGGGCGTGAGCTCACCGGTCTCCTCGCTGAAGTCGCTGGTCAGCACACGAATCTTCTTGATCGCCTCAGCGGAGGACACCGCTTTGTTCGCGTCGTCCACCGCCGGCTGGAGGGCGGCCAGCAGGTCCGGGTCCTCGCGCAGATCGGCCACGCTGGCAGTGGGCGGCTTGCCGGCCTGCTCCTTCCAGGGGCCGAACGACTCAGGGTCGATGGTGATCAGGGCCCCGATGAACGGACGCTGGTCGCCGACCACCACGCACTGGCTGACCAGCCAGTGCGAGCGCAGCCGGTCCTCGAGCACCGTCGGGGCGACGTTCTTGCCCGAGGAGGTGATCAGGATGTCCTTCTTGCGCCCGGTGATCGTGAGGTAGCCCTGGTCATCGAGGTTGCCGAGGTCACCGGTGTAGAACCAGCCGTCCTTGTCGAACACCTCGCGCGTCGCCTCGTCGTTGTGCCAGTAGCCCTGGAAGACGTTGCCGCCCTTGATCAGCACCTCGTCGTCGTCGGCGATGCGGATCGAGCACCCGGGGATCGGGCGCCCGACTGAGCCCATACGTTGCTTGGCCGGAAGGTTAATGGTTGCCGCCGCGCAGGTCTCGGTGAGCCCGTAGCCCTCGATCACGGTGATCCCGATCCCGCGGAAGAAGTGGCCCAGCCGGGCCCCCAGCGGTGCCCCGCCACTGACCGCCCAGCGGACCTCGCCGCCCATCGCCGCGCGGAGCTTGCCATAGACGAGCCGGTCGAAGATCGTGTGGCGCAGCCTCAGCAGCAGACTCGGGCCGCCGGTGTCGATCGACTCGCTGTACGTCATCGCCGTGGCATCGGCCAGGCCGAAGATGCGCCCCTTGCCGTCGGCCTCGGCCCTGTGCTTGGCCGTGTTGTAGATCCGCTCGAAGACGCGCGGCACCGAGAGCACCGTGGTCGGTTTGAAGTCGACCAGCTGCGCGACGATGTTCTTGACGTCGCTGGTCTGTGCGAGCATGACCTGGTTGTGCACCCCGCAGAGCTCGACCGAACGCGCGAGGATGTGGGCGAGCGGGAGGAACTGCAACGTCTTGGTGTCCTGGTTGAAGACCAGCTCCTGGACACCCTCGGCCGTGCAGATGTTGTGGATGTAGGCCAGCAGGTTCGCGTGGGTGATCACACAGCCCTTGGGCCGTCCGGTCGTTCCGGAGGTGTAGATGATGGTGGCCATGGTGTCGCTGGTCACCGCCTGGCGGCTCTCCTGGACGGTCTCGTCGGAGATGTCGCGGCCCAGGGTGCTGAGCGTGTCGATGCCACCGGAGTCAATCACCCAGACGTCGCGCAGCGTTGTCAGGTTGACCTGCCCCTTGGCCACCGTGGCCTCATGGGCCGCCGTCTCGACGAAAGCCGCGACCGCCCCTGAGTCGGACAGGATCCACTCGACCTGCTCAGCCGAAGAGGTCTCGTACACAGGGACGGTGACGCCACCGGCGGTCCAGATCGCAAAGTCGCACAGCATCCACTCGTAGCGGGTGCCGGAGAAGAGGACGACCCGGTCGCCGGCGTGAACGCCGGAGGCAATCAGCCCGGCCGCCAGCCTGGTCACCTGCCCGGCAAGCTCCTGGTAGGTCACCGGGACCCAGTCACTGCCCTCCCGCCGGAGGAAGGAAGCCCGCTCCGGCGACTGCTCGGCATAGTTGAAGACGTCATCTGTCAGGTTCTCGTGCGAGCCTGGGACGTAGTTGGGTGGAACGCTGAACTCAATCATCAGGACACCTCGGCAATCCGGCCCCGACGCGTGTCGGGACTCTGGCAACCCCAAGGTTTCATGATCCTCGCCGCGCCGCTAGGCCAAAGGTCCCATTTCCGGATGAAACGCGATATAGGCGGAGATACCTGAGCGGGTCGCAGAGAGCGGGGTCGCAGGGGCGGGGTCGGGACCAGAAGATGCTACTGGTGCCTGTTCCCGGACGGTCGCAGATCTGGCCAGTCCGGGTGAGGAGCGGTGAGCGCTGCGTGCAGCTGTGCGATGCCCTCGGCGATCACCACCCGCGCGTGCCCGTCATGGGCCAGCTCGGTGACCGGGCGGTTGTCCGCCAGGAACATCGCGGTGAAGTCGGTGATCCCGCATTCCAGCGCACGTCTGGCCAGCATCTCGACGAGCACGGTGGCCAGGCCGACCCTGCGCCATTGAGGGGCCACTGCCACGGCCACCTCGGCCATGCCCGGTCCGCCGTCGGATGGCGGAAGGACGCCGTAGCGGGCGATGGCGACGCCGTGGCCCCCGCTGCGTGCCACCAGGGCGAACCGGTTGACGTAGTCGAGGCGGGTCAGCCCGTCCAGCACCGCTTCGGTCAGGGGCGGCGGCCCGCCCAGGAAGCGGGCGCGGATAGTTTGGCGATCGGCCGTCCGGATCGCCTCGGCCAGCTCACCGGCGTCCGACGGCAGGATCGGGCTGATGCTGACTTTGCGCCCATCGGCCAGCTGGATCGCAGTCTCGTAGCTGCGGGGGTATCCGGCCGGGAGATCCTGCGTCAGTCGATGAACGTTGCGCATGCCGCCATTCTGCCTGTGAAGGTGCAACGACGCTCGCCCGGGCGGGGACCTGTCCCCGCCCGGGCGATTCGTCAGCCGACCGGCGCTGATGCCGGTCGCTCGCTCGTCGCGCTGCCCGGGCTGCGGTCCGGCGGGGTGACCGGCTGAGCGACCTCGTCGTCGGCCTGGTCGACCAGGACGTTGTTGAGGTCGGTCGTCTCGCCATCGACCTCACGCCCGGGGGTGTGCAGGTCGAACTTCACGATCACGAAGCGGAACAGGAAGTAGTACAGCACCCCGTAGGCGAGTCCGATGAGCAGCAGCAGCACGGGCTGCTGGGCGATCCGGAAGTTCAGCAGGAAGTCGATCGCGCCGGCCGAGAAGCCGAACCCGTCGTGGATACCGAGCGCGTTCACCAGGGCCAGCGAGGTGCCGGTCAGCAGCGCGTGGATCACGTAGAGCGGGTAGGCGACAAACATGAAGGAGAACTCGAGCGGCTCGGTGACGCCGGTGACGAAGGCCGGCCAGTGCTGAAATACGTTCGCGTTCGTGACTACCTGCGCTCGCTGGTCACCCACGAGCTCGCGGTCGGTGACGCGATCCCGTCCGAACGGCTGCTGTGCGAGCGCTTCAGGGTGTCCCGGATGACGGTGCGCCAGGCAGTGGACGCTCTCGTGGTCGACGGGCTGCTCGAGCGCGAGCAGGGCCGTGGCACGTTCGTGGCCCCCACCAAGCTGGACCTCGAGGTGCGCCTGTCCTCGTTCGGCGAGGAGATGCGCCGGCGCGCCATGGTGCCCTCGTCCACGGTGCTCGCCGCCGAGGAGGTCACCGCCTCACCCGATATCGCGGATGCACTGGAGCTGCTGCCTGGTGAGCAGGTCTTCTACCTGTACCGGGTTCGCGGCGCGGACGGCGAGCCGATGGCGATCGAGCAGACCTGGGTCCCGAGCCGGCTCGCGCCGAACCTGTTCGACCACGGCCCCCCCGAGAGCGTCTATGGCGAGCTGCGGGCGCGCGGCCTCGAGCCGGACTGGGGTGAGGACACCGTGGCGGCAACAGAGGTCGACCAGGAGGATGCTGAGCGGCTGGCCCGCCCACCGGTCGTGCGGTGCTGCGGCTGACCCGGCGGACGTTCGCCGGCGAGATCGCCTGCTCCTACTCCCGCTCGTCCTACCGGGCCGACCGCTACATGCTCTGGGTCCCGCTGCGTGCACCCAAGCCGGCCCTGACCCCGCGCCCGGCCCCCGATGGTCATGGCCGTTCTGCCGGGGGGCAGGCTGACGACGGGCGGCCTGACGAAGGGGCGCAGACTGAGGCCGGGGTCCCCGGCGACCAGGGTCCTGCGATGAACGGGAGCGTGCACGCATGAACAGCCAGGCGGCGAACATCCTTGCGGCCCTCGGCGGGGTCGCCAACATCATCGACATCGAGCCGTGCACCACGCGGCTGCGTTCCGAGGTGCGCGACCCGGCCCTGGTGAGCGCGCCCGGGCTTCGGGCCGCGGGGGCGCACGGCGTGATGATCGCCGGGCATGTCGTCCAGGTCGTGGTGGGTCCGAGCGTGGACACCCTGGCCACTGATCTCGAAGAGCTGATGTGAACATTCTTGGCGCGCGACACACCGGTCGGCGTCGGTCAACTAGGAGGCCCCCATGGGCATGAGCAAGGCAGAGCAGATCCTCGCAGCGCTGGGCGGGGATGCGAACATCGTCGACCTGGAGCCCTGCATCACCCGCCTGCGGGTCGAGGTCATCGACCCGTCGCTGGTCAACGACGCAGCCCTGAAAGCCACCGGCGCGTACGGTGTCGTCCACTCCGGTAAGGCGATCCAGGTCATCGTCGGTCCCGAGGCCGACACCCTCGCCTCAGACATCGAGGACCTTCGCTGATGGCCCTTCCGCTCACCGTGCTGGCACCGGTTGCCGGCACCGTCCTTCCCCTGGCCGACGTCCCCGACCAGGGCTTCGCCGGCGATATCGTCGGGCCGGGCCTCGCCATCGACCCGAGCCGGTATGGCGTGGTCACCGCGATCGCGCCCGTCGCCGGCACGATTCTCAAGCTGCACCCGCACGCCTACGTCATCGTGGCCGAGGGCGGCCGCGGGGTGCTCGTGCACCTGGGGCTGGACACCGTCCAGCTCGGCGGCGAGGGCTTCACGGCGCACGTCGCCGAGGGTGACCTGGTGGTTGCCGGCGAGGTGATCGTGAGCTGGAACCCGTCCGAGATCGAGGCCGGCGGCCGCTCGCCGCTGTGCCCGGTGGTCGCGCTGGAGGGCACGCCGGGCACTCTGACCGCCCTGGCTGAGCCCGGCGCCTTCGTCCGCGCCGGCGAACCGCTGTTCGAGTGGGCCTGACCGGGTGCCCGTGATCGTCGGCCAGGCCGACGTCCTGCTGGCCCGGCCGGGTGCCGGCCTGCTGCTGGACCTGGACGGCACCCTGGTGGACAGCGAACGGGTGCACCAGGCGGCCTACCGGGAATACTTCGCCGGCCGGGGCTGGCAGGTCCAGGACGAGGTCATCTGGGAGTTCTCCGGGCGCCGGGCGCCGGACGTCTTCGCCGCCCTGCCGGGTCCCTGGACGGGCGAAGATCCGTTTGCGCTCACCGAAGGGGTCCTGGACGCCCTGCGGCAGACCTCGGCGCGACCTGCGGCTGTGGCCGGCGCGGCACGGCTGATCATCGCCTGCGCCGAGGCCGCACTGCCGGTCGCCATCGTCACCTCGGCGCGGCGCTGGTGGGTCCGCGCGGTCCTCGACCTGCTGGGGGTGGACCTGAGGATCCCGATGGTCACCGCCGAGGACTGCTCACCGGGCAAACCCGACCCTGAGCCGTTCCGCCTCGGTGCGGACCTGCTCGGACTGCCGGCAGAGGGTCTGGTCGCAGTGGAGGACTCCCCGGCCGGTATCGCCTCCGCCCGTGGCGCAGGTATCGGACATGTCGTCGGTGTCACCACGAGCCACCCGTCCGGCATCCTGCTCGCCGCCGGCGCGCACTCGGCCGCCGCTGACCTGGTCGCGCTTTCGGACGCCGTCCTGGGACGGGTGCAGGACTGATGAGCGACCTTCCGGCGAGCGTCCGGCTGGAGACCGGCAACGGCGGGCTACCGGTGCTGCGAGTGGACGGGCCGGCCGCGCGGGCCGAGATCTACCTGCACGGCGCCACCGTGACGGACTGGACGCCCCGGGGCCGCGACCCGGTGCTGTTCGTGAGCTCGGCGAGCCGGTTCGCCGTCGAGGCACCGATCCGTGGCGGGGTGCCGATCTGCTTCCCGTGGTTCGGTGCTCGGGCCGCTCACCCCGGCTCGCCCTCGCACGGCTTCGCCCGGCTCTCTGACTGGACGCTGGTCGGAGCGCTGGACGATGGCGAGGAGGTCACCCTGCGGTTGCGGCTGACCGATCACGAGGCGGTGGGCGCCTCAGCCTGGCCGCATGCGTTCGAGGCGCTCTACACCGTGGTCGTCGGGTCCGCTCTGACGCTCAGGCTGGCCGTCACGAACACCGGCGGCGACATGCTGTCCTACGAAGAGGCGCTGCACACCTATCTCGGGGTGCGCGACATCCGCGAGACCGAGGTCGCCGGACTCGAGCGGACGGCGTTCGCGGACAGCCTGTCCGGGCCCGCCCTGATGAACGGTGAGCCAGGCCCGGTGAGGTTCACGGCCGAGACCGACCGGGTCTATCCCGGGACCGCGTCAGCGACCGTCCGGGACCCCGGTGCGGGCCGATCCGTGGTCATCGGCAAGGACGGCTCGGCGACGACCGTGGTCTGGAACCCGTGGGCCGGCAAGGCTGCCCGACTGCCGGACCTGGCCGATGACGAGTGGAAGAACATGCTGTGCCTCGAGGTGTCCAACATCCGCGACGCGGCCGTCAGCCTGGCACCCGGTGAGAGTCACGCGATGACCGCGACCTTCGAGCTCGTGCCATCGGCGCACGCTTCGACGAAGAGGAGAACACCATGACCGAGGAGCAGGACCCGATGACCGAAGACCGATCGCCCCGCTATCTGCGTGGCCGCGTGGTGACCCCGATGGCCATGATCGATGACGGCATCGTGGTCATCGACGGCAACACCATCCTCTGGGTCGGTCCGGCCGCCGCGGCCGGACCAGCAGGCTGGCCCGACGGGCCGGAGGCCCAGCCGGTCCCGCTGACGCTTCTGCCCGGGCTCGTCGACCTGCACAACCACGGCGGTGGTGGCGCAGGCTTCCCCGATGTGAGCACCCCCGACGAGGCCCGGGTCGCCATCCGCGAGCACCTGCGGCACGGGACGACGACGCTGGTCGGGTCGCTGGTCACCGCGTCCCCGGACACTCTGCGCCAGCGGGTGGCGGTACTCACGGTGCTGGCAGAGTCCGGCGAGCTGGCCGGCATACACCTTGAGGGACCGTTCCTGGCGGCTGCCTTGTGTGGCGCCCAGGACCCAGACCTGATGCAGGCAGCCGACCCGGACCTGGTCCGCGAGCTCGCCGGTGCCGCTCACGGGCACCTGGTCACGATGACCGTCGCCCCGGAGCTCGCCGGCATCTCGGGCGACGGCGGAGTGGTCGACGCCCTGGTCACCGCCGGCGCGGTGCCGTCGTTCGGACACACCGATGCGAGCCTGACCCGGACCAGGGCTGCCGTTGCCGATGCCCGTGCCCGGCTCGACGCGAACCCTGCCCGCCGGTCGCCGCGCCCGACGGCCACCCACCTGTTCAACCGGATGCGCCCGCTGACCCACCGGGACCCGGGCCCGATCCCCGAGCTGCTGGCAGCAGCCGGGCGCGGCGACCTCGTTGTCGAGCTCATCGGGGACGGCACCCACGTGGCTCCCGACATGGTCCGCAGCGTGTTCGAGCTGGTAGGCGCCGAGAACGTGGCGCTGGTGACCGATGCGATGGCCGCGGCAGGGATGCCGGACGGCGCATACCGTCTGGGCTCGCTGGAGGTCACCGTGGCCGGGGGCGTGGCCCGGCTCACCGAGGGCGGCGCCATCGCCGGCGGGACCGCCCACCTGATGGACATCGTGCGGACCACCGTGGCCGGGGGAGTGCCGCTGCGGGACGCGGTGCTGGCCGCCTCGACGACCCCGGCGACCGTGCTGGGTGATCCCCGGATCGGCGCCCTCGAGGCCGGCTGCCGGGCGGACATCGTGATCACCGACAACGACCTGTTCGTCGTTCAGGTGCTGCGCGCCGGCGCGGTGGTCCACCAGTGAACCATCACCCCCGATACCAACAGCAAGGGAGGGTCACCTGATGGAAGCGGTGATCACTGGGCCAGCAGAGCTCGCACAGCTGGGCGCCGGCGCGATCGAGAAGCTGGTCCGCTCCCGCCCGGACGCGGTGCTCGGCCTGGCGACCGGGTCCAGCCCGCTGCCGATCTATGACGAGCTCGTCCGGCGGCACGTCGACGATGGGCTGTCCTTTGCCGGGACAACGGCATTCACCCTCGATGAGTACGTCGGCCTCCCGGCCGGGCACCCCCAGCGCTACCTGAACGTCATCCGGCATGAGCTCACCTCGAGGGTCGACTTCACCCCCGGCGCGGTGCACGGGCCGGACGGCCTGGCCACCGACATCGTCGGCGCGTGCGCCGGCTATGAGGCCGACATCGCCGCGTCTGGCGGGGTTGACCTGCAGATCCTGGGTATCGGCACCGACGGGCATGTGGGCTTCAACGAGCCAGGATCGTCGCTGGCCTCGCGGACCCGGATCAAGACCCTGACCGAGCAGACCCGGGCCGACAACGCCCGCTTCTTCGACGGCGACCTGGACGCGGTCCCGCAGCACTGCCTGACCCAGGGCCTGGCCACCATCATGGCGGCCCGGCACATCATCCTGATCGCCACCGGCCGGCACAAGGCCAGCGCCATCCACCAGCTGCTCGAGGGCCCGGTCAGCGCGATGTGGCCCGCGACGATCCTGCAGCATCACCCCCACGTCACCGTGCTGATCGACAACGCCGCGGCCAGCCGGCTGCAGCTGGGCGACTACTTCCGCAGCACCTATGCCGCCAAGCCCCCCTGGCAGGGCCTCTGACCCACGCGTCACTCCCGGCGCGAGGGGCTCGACCTCGGCCCGTCGCCCGACGCGCCAACCTCAACCCTGGTTTCCGGGCGGTGCTCGCACGGCTCGGCTGAGCGCCGGGTTCACTGTCGCCACTGGTTCGCCCGAAAGCACCCATCCGGTGGCCGGGCCCCGCCTAGGCTTGTCGCATGGGCAGCTACGACACGGTTCACGGGGGCTGGCGGTGCGGCCAGACCAAAGCACTGGGTAGGGGACTGGGCTGCGTGTTGCCCGGTGACCAGGTGGAGGTCATCCCCTCGCCGATGGACGCCGAGGAGTACGAGGCCTATCTCAACGGCGAGATCCAGGCCCGGCCGGAGCGCGACTTCCTGGTGGCGATGTGGGAAGGCGGATACATGGTCGTCCGGGACGGCATCTTCGTGAAGTGGGCGAGGTCGGCCTACCCGGGGTTGCCGATCTTCGACGGCGGGGGCCACCCCTTCCTCGAGAGGCCGGTGCCCGCGGAGTCAAAAGCCGTCAGCGTCGACGCCGGGGAGTGCCGGGCCTGCAAGGCGGTGCGGCATGGGACCCTGGACGCCTTCCGTGAAGAGCTGGCGGCGGCGGACCTGGTCCGCGAGGAGGTCGCGGCCCACCGCAGGGCCGAACGTGCCCGGGCCAAGTTCCACTCCGTCTAGGTCCCAGCCCACCCGTCTGGCGACCCGGCAGTTCGTACAGACGTCGCAGGTCACCTGAGGCGAGGATCCGTGGGGAGCCTGCTCGGCTTGCGCGTCACGGCGTCGGACAGGGCTTCGTGGATGGCGCCAACACTGGCTGAGTGCCTGCCCCCGTAGCGGATGAGCAGCTGTCCGCCGGCGGTCCCGACAGTCAGCGTGCCGCTTCTGACCCCGTTGGGGCTGCTCAGGACCAGCGTGGTGATCTCCGATACCAGGATGTCCCGGCTCGTGGCGCCCAGCGCGGCCCGGGCGACCAAGTGGGTGGCCTGCACGGTGAACCGCTGCCCGTCGAAGGTGACCCGCGAGCCGTACGCCCGAGCGGTAAGCGCGGTGAGGGCGACAAGCACGGCGGGGTCCGTCAGGTGCGGTCCAGCCACCGAGACCGGCTCTGACATCTGTCCCCTTCTTGATCTCTGCAGCATGAGAAGCGGCAGTTGCACAAGCAATCATTGCGGTTGGAGAGGGTCCGCGCTCACTGAAAACGGGATAGCCCCCGTGATCGGGGATGGCTAGGGGAGACGTCTCCGTCCGGTGGCGGTTGCGGGCCCGAGTCGGCCCGATTTCGGCTGGATCCGCTGGAGTGCCTAGGGTGGGAGTACCCCCTTTCCGCGAGCACCTGGAGCTGTCATGCCTGTCGTATCACCCGTGACGTTGAACAACGGGGTCACTATTCCCCAGCTCGGTTTCGGCGTCTTCCAGGTGCCCCGGGATGAGACCCAGCGCGTCGTGGAGGACGCTCTGGAGGCGGGGTACCGGCATATCGACACTGCCGCCGCCTACGGCAACGAGGCTGGCGTCGGTGCCGCCATCGTTGCCTGCGGGATCCCGCGCGACCAGCTCTTCATCACCACCAAGCTGCGCAACGGCGAGCATGGCAGCGCTGCTGCGGCCTTCGAAGCCAGCCGCCGGGCCCTGCGCCTGGACGTCATCGACCTGTATCTCCTGCACTGGCCGGTGCCCTCCCAGGGGCTGTTCGTCGAGGCCTGGCAGGCCCTGGAGACGATCTACGCCGCGGACGCGGTGCGGGCGATCGGCGTCTCCAACTTCCTGCAGGAGCACCTGGACACCCTGCTGGCGGTGGCGACGGTCGTCCCGGCCGTGAACCAGATCGAGCTCCACCCGACCTTTCAGCAGGCGGCCCTGTCCGCCGGCTCGCGGGCCGCCGGGATCACCGTCGAGGCGTACAGCCCGCTGGGCCGGGGTCAGGATCTGGACTCGGCTGCCGTCAGGTCCCTCGCCCAGAAGCGGGGTGTCACCGCCGCGCAGATCATCCTGGCCTGGCACCTGGGCACCGGGAATATCGTGATCCCCAAGTCGACCCACCCGCTGCGGATGAGCGAGAACCTCGCCGCCGCCGGGATCACCCTGAACCAGGACGAGATCGACGCCATCACCGCTCTGGACTCAGACGCCCGGATCGGCTCCGACCCGGCCGTGGCCGCGTTCAGCCAGATGTAGGCCCCGCCTTCACCGACCGACGAACAAGAGCACCCGGGCAGCCAGGCTGACCGGGTGCTCTTGTTGTGCAGGGATGTTCCTGTGCTGAATGGGGTATCTCTGCAGACGGCGCAGAGCGCGCAGAGGGCGCAGCGCGTACGGAGGCGGTGCAGGCGCGCCGGGGGCTGACTGGTTTGGCTAGTCCTCGCGGGACTCCTTGACCCGGGCGACGAGCTGGGTCGGGCTGATGAACCTCAGCGCGACGACCAGGATGATCATCATCGTGACGGTGTAGACCACGGCCATGGACGAGACGAGCTGGCGTGCCTCGCCTCCGCCGGCTGCGGTCATCGCGCGGTAGATCGCGACCACCAGGGTGTCCGACGAGGGACCCGACACCAGGAAGGTCAGCTCGAACATGCCGACCGTTCGGACCAGGACCAGGATGGATGCCGCGAGGATCCCGGGGACGAGCAGCGGCATCAGGATCCTGGTGAAGACCCTGCGCATGCTCGCGCCAGACATCCGGGCCGCATCCTCGATCGTCGGGTTGATCTGCTCGATGAACGGGGTCATCGTCATGATCACGAACGGGATCGAGGGCACCAGGTTCACCAGGATGACCGCGGTCAGTGTGCGCCCGAGGCCGAAGTTGTACATCACGGTGGCCAGCGGGATGCCGTAGGTGATCGGCGGCATCAGCACCGGCAGCAGGAACAGCAGCGTGATCGTCCGTTTGAGCGGGAACGTGCGCCGGGCCAGCAGGTAGGCCGCCGGGACCCCTACGAGGACGGAGATCACGATCACCGTCAGGGCCACGATCAGGGTGACCGCGATGATGTGGGCCATCCCGAACTGGCTCCAGGCATCTGTGTACCAGCTGGCGGAGAAGCTCTCGGGGAGCCAGCTGTCGAACCATGGCTTGCCGAACGAGTCCACCACCACGCTGACCAGGATGCCGATCAGGAAGATGAAGAACGCGGCCATCCCGGCCCAGACGAACCAGGTCGTCGGGGAGGCGGCGAGCGAGCGCTCACCAGGCCCCCGGGAGCCGGACCTCTTCTTGCCGGCCGGTGGTGGAGCCGGCGTCAGGGCCTTTGGTGCGTCAGGTGAAACCTTCTGCGGGATACCGGAAACCATCTGCGTGGCCATCAGCCTTTGCCTCCCGTCGAGCCCTTGTACATGGACGAGCGCCAGACCAGGATCAGCGCGATGACGACCAGCTCGATCAGGCCCATGATGATCGCGATGGTGGACGCCATCGGGTAGTCGTTCTGTTCGCCGAACGCCCGGAAGGCCATCAGCGACATGACCCTGGTCGAGCCCATCGCATCACCAACGAGTCGGGCGGAGGGGAAGACGCTGAACGCGAGCACGAAGGTGAGGATGGACGTGGTCGCCAGCCCCGGCGCCAGCAGGGGCAGGATCACCCGCCGGAACCGCTGCTGCCAGTTCGCGCCCATCACCTTGGCGGCTGCCTCGATGGACGGGTCGATGCCGGACAGGTACGACGAGATCAGCAGGAAGGCGAACGGGAACCCGGAGATGACCAGTGAGAAGACGACGCCCCAGTAGTTGTTCACGAAGGCGACCGGCTGGTCGATCAGGCCGATCTGGATCAGAAACCTGTTGAGCCAGCCCTGCCGGCCGGCGAAGATCAGCAGCCCCTGGGCGGTGAGCACCGTGCCCAGCGTGATCGGCAGCACCACCAGGGTGGTCAGCAGCTTCTTGCCGCGGAAGCGCTGACGGAGCTTGAAGGCCACCGGGATCGAGGCCGCCACGTTGAAGATCGCCACCGGCAGCGCCAGCCGCATGGTCAGCCAGACAGAGTCGAACAGGAACGAGTCCTTGAAGAACGCGACGTAGTTGGCGAACATGCCGCCGCCCCACGTCTGCTGGATCTCTGCCGACGGCTGGAAGGTCAGGCCGATCCCGTAGGAGAACGGGTAGATGAACAGTGCGACGGCGAAGAACAGGGCCGGCACCAGCATGAGCAGCGAGATGTCGATCCCGCGCTCCGCCAGGCGATGGCGCAGGCTCGCGGTCGACTTGCCAGACGGGCCTTTGCCTGCCTGACCTGCTGTGCCTGTGCTGATCGCCGTGGTGCTCATCCGCGCACCTCGGCGAGCTCCCTCTCCTGCGCCGAGAGCGTGATCGGGATGGCCAGGTCTGTCGGGAAGACGAGCACCCTGGCGGGATCCGCGGTGAGCTCGATGGTGCTGCCGACGACCGGCGGGTGGTCCGAACGTACATGCAGCCCCTGGCCGCCGGGAGTGGTGACGCCGACGGCGAACTCCCGGCCGTGGTACTCGACCACGGACACGAAGCCGCTGGTGACGTTGCCCCCGCGAACCGGGACGGTCGCTGATACCGCCAGAAGATCCTCAGGCCGTATCGCGACCCGGACCTTCTCGCCGACGGTGACCGGCTGGGTTGCCGTTCCCTTCAGGGTGAAGCCCTTGTCCTGGATCGTGACCAGGTCACCTTGGACCGCGGTGACGTCCATGTCGATGAGGTTC
>JBBRZQ010000099.1:0-17024 GCA_038236535.1 Actinomycetales bacterium | reverse complement strand
CAGGCGGCGGCGACATGGCTCGACGTATCTCCGCCGCCATCCCACTTCATCTTCGTCTGACAAGGATCAGCGAGGTTCACGGGAACTAACCGGGCCGTTTCCGTGAACCATCACGTTCATTGTCGCCGTGTAGATACGCCCTGTGCGATTCTCACTACGACGCCGGGGGTGAGAGAGTCTCGGGGACACGGGAAAGGAGCCGATCATGAGCCGGAAAGGATACCCGAAATTCTCTTCTCTGTCCGGCCGGTCGAGCCAGCGTCGGACACCACAATGCAACGAAGCGAAGCTGCGTTCTGGGAGGCCGCGACCTCTACCGGCCGGGCACATGGGGAAGTAGTGTCCACGTCTGTGAAAGGCCAACAAGCTAGCCGCGTGCTGGCCACTCGTCGATCTTTCCTACTCGACCTTCGCCACCAGCCTCGGGAGCGTGGAGGGCCCGCCCAGCGAGCCGCCCAGAGTCCCCCAGTGCGCCGGCGTCAGCGGGGCGTGGCGGCTGGGACGAACCGGCTGAGCGGTTGCTGGCGTCGTAGGTCGCCGGTGCTGTGGCTGCTGTGCTGCCTGCTCCTGGTGAGCGCCTGTTCGTCCCAGCCGGCCGCGCGCCCGCACGCTGCTGCGGGTACGCCCGGCGCCTCTGCCAGGAGCACACCCGCGAAGACGAAAGCGCCGGCGCTGTCCCCCGCCCAGGCAGACGCCCTCGCGTCGGGGCTACGAAGCGGGTCGGCCAAGGCTGTTAGCGAATTCGTGGCGGTGCCGGCGGGCAAGGAGGTGCCGGCCACGTTCGTCGCCGAGATGGCCGCGCTTAAAGGGCTGCGGATCGACCCGGCAACCTCGAGGGACAACGGCGACGGGACCGGCACGGCGCGCGCGGCGCTCACCACCGCGGCCGGTGACGTGTCGACCTGGACGGTCCTGCTGGTACGCGGGGGGGCGGGCGGCTGGAAGGTCACCGCGACGGCCCCCGCCGGGAGTACGCCGTGAGGCGCAGGCTGGGCGCTCTGGTCGCGGCCGCGGCGCTCGTGCTGATCCTCGCACTGGTCCCGCAGCCGCCCGCTGGTGCTGCCGGGGCGCCCGTCTGCGCCGGGCAGGACGCAGGAACCTCGAGGGTCAAGGGTTTGAAAGCCGGCAGTCACCCCGTGGTCCTGGTGCACGGCTGGACCGGCAAGCCGCTCACCGACACCGAGGAGGCTCTGAAGAAGCCGCTGGGCGACGGCTGGAAGATCTTCCAGTTCGGCTACCACGACTACTCCAACCAGTGGGCGGCCGTGCCGCCGATCGCCGCCTGCCTGGCCGCGTACGTCGCCGACCTTTCCGCGGCTCACCGAGCAGTTCACGGCGACGGCATGGTCTACCTCGTCGGCCACTCCATGGGCGGGCTGGCCGCCCGTTTTGCCGCCGACCCGGCGTGGGGGGGCACTCCCGTCATCGACAAGTTCGGGCAGCACCATTCCATCGCCGACCTGGTCGGCGGTGTCGTCACCCTGGACACACCCCACGGCGGCTCGCCCTGGGGCAACACCCAGTACGGGCGCGCCATGGAGGCATGGGGGCGTTTCAACCCGTGGGCTGCAGGCCAGCACGACGCCTCACGGTGCCTGGCCTTACACCAAGGCGCGGTGGGGATGCTGGCTGGCTGCGCCGTCCCGCCCTACCTGGCCAACAAGATCCCGATCACCCAGGTGGCAGGGGTGCTGACCGTGGACCGGACGCTGTTCGGCCACCACCTGTATGACATCTCCATGGGCGGGGACACGATCGTGCCGCTGGACTCCGAAGCCGGGTACATCGGGTCCGGCGCCCAGGGCAAGAGCGCCACGCTCGGCGGCCGCATCCACATCGAGTCGGTGGCCTGCACCGTCACCTCCGACCGGCTGTTCGGTTTTGCGGCCACACTAGGGGCCACCGTGGTAAGCCCGCGACTGGGCATGGCCCTGGCCAGACTGGACAGCGACAGCGCCGCCATGGACGCCCTGGGTACAGGCAGCGCCGACCCGGCGCTGCTGCAGTTCCTCGCAGTCGCAGGCCTGGTCGGCGACTGCGCGCACGGCAACATCACCCACAACGAGAGCGCCATCGCGGTAACCGCCGCAGCACTGAAAGCGGACGCCAAGGCAGGCGACGCTCCGACCGTCGGGTTCGACCACTGGGGACTCGTCAAACTCGGCATGACCCCATCCCAAGCTGCGGGCGTGTTGGGGGCCAAAGTCGCCAGTCATGGCGTGTCCGGGACTGACGGATGTTTCCAGCCTCAATTAGCGCAACCCTTCGGCGACGTGACGTTCCTGGTCGAGGGGATCACGTGGGACGGGCCGATCACGAGGTTTGACGTTGGATATCTTGAAAGTAGTCCCTCACCAGCAGGCAGTCCGCGCACCGATGCAGGCGTGGCTATTGGGGACAGCGAAGCTCAAGTCAAGGCCACCTATCCGGGGAGGGTCCAGGTCAGCGCACACGTCTATGTGCCCGGTGGGCACTATCTGGAGGTACTCGCAGGACAAGGCGACCCGACTGGCACCGCGATCGTGTTCGAGACCGACGCGAGCCGGCGGGTGACATCAATACGGTCAGGGTACCGGCAGCAGGCAGAATACATCGAAGGTTGCTCGTGAGAACAAGGATCAATGAAGCAACGGCAAGCAGGCAGCCCGGGGGCCGTCCCGGTTCCACGAACCGTTCATGCGGGTACGCAGTCCCGCGAAGGTTGCACAAGAAGGGTGTGTTCCGTTTGCCTTGTCCGTGAAGGATCCCGGGACGGGGGCGCCATTCGGAACATCTCGAACAGGGCTTCGGGTCTCACGTCTCAGGAGAAGGAGGCGCGGTGTGTGAACGTGACGGCTCGCATAGGTATGCACATCATTGAACTTTGACTCGTCCACCGAACACACTCATTTCGCCATGAGCGGACGCTTTTCCTTCGGGCTTGGGACGCGGATCGTCACACCGCAGTCAGAGCAGAGCCCCTCTCGCGATTCAGCGGCGTGGACTGCGGAGCTGCGGGCGGCTGCTGATCAGCGGGTCCTGGGGTGAGCTCTGAGGTGAGCGTGCCCTTGTGGGAGGGGTCGGGTCGGTGTGCAGGTCCTCGACGGGCAGGTGGGCAGCGAGCCGGTAGCGCAGATCTTGGGCAGGTATCTCACCTAGGGGGGCGTCGATGAGCAGGCGCTGGGTGAGGTCTGAGACGTCGACGCCGGAGGCGTCAGCCTGCTCGAACAGGCCAGCCAGTGCAGGCCAGTCACTCTGGGTGACCAGACGCTCGTCGAGTTGTTGCCCGAGCGGGATCCAGCGTTCGGCGGCGATGCGGGCGCTCTGGGCGGCTAGCCGTCCGCGGACCTCGCTGAGCTTGCCGATCTGGTCGGCAGTCACCGCGCGCGGGTCGGTGTCCCAGCGGCGGACGGCGCCGGCGAGATTGCGGCGGACAGCGGCGACTGGGACCTGGACGTGTTGGGCGATCAGGTCGGCCGCGGTATCCCAGCGGGTGGGGTCATCGGCGGCGGCAGCCATGACGCCCTCCTTCAGAGCTTCATGCCCTGTCAGACCGTCGAGGCGTTCGCGCAGGATCTTCTCGGCCAGTGGGGTCGCTGCGGCCAGAGCGTCCCGCACTGCGGCGGTGCCGTGGTCGGCGAGAAGGGATGCTGGGTCCGACCCGCGGGGGAGGGTGACGGTTTGAGGGGCGAGTCCGTGTTGGGTGAGGAGCCAGTAGTCGCGGTGGGCTGCGACGATGCCGGCGAGGTCGGCGTCGGTCGCCACGATGGGGTTCGTGCCAAGGTGGGCGAGCTGCGAGGCCTGTGCCTCGGTCAGGGAGGTGCCCAACGGTGCCATGCCCACGTACAGGCCTTCGCCGGCGAGCGTGACGGCCAAGGCGTCCATTGGTCCTTCGACCAGGACGGGGGTGGCTCCCGCGGTGAGCAATTCGGGGTGAATGGCATACAGCTGAGCACCCTTGTGGAACAGCGCAGTGTCGGCGGTGTTGAGGTACTTGGGTCCGGCGCTGTCCTTGTCCGAGAGGCCGGGGTTGCGGCGGCCGACGAATCCGAGGATCTGCCCGTCGTGTTCGATCGGGAACATCACCCGGTCGCGGAAGCGGTCAACGAGCCGGCCTGTGCGGGCCACTGTGGCCAGACCGGCGTCGCTCAGCTCCTGGTCGCCGGCCCCGAGGCCCCGCAAGTGGGTGACCAGCCCGGTCCAGCCGGCGGGGGCGTAACCCGGCCGGATGCCCGGGTCGTCCTCGAGAAGGGTGCCCAACCGGTCGCGCAGGTAGGACCCCGCCCACCCGTCGTGCAGGTGAGTGGAGAAGTACCCCTGGGCCTGGGTATTGAGTTCGCTGATCCGTCTGGGACTGGTGGCGGCGGTGTCAGCCTCGTAGGCACGGTCGAGCATGGTGGAGATTTCCCGCTCGCTGGGATCCAGCGGTCCGGCGTACTCGCGGGTCCGTGCAGCCCAGTGCAGCGTCGCGGCCACGGACATGTCGGTGTCCTCCTCCAGGATTTCCGTCGGGTCAATGTCGACGGGGTATTCGTCGAAGGGGTCAGGTTCTGCGGGTGGCTCAGCCAAGGGTGTGAGCCAGTCCTCGTGGGTGAGTGCGTCAGAGGGAGGAGGGGTGCCTTGCCACATGTCGTCGGGGGCACTGTCGAGCTCTTGCCATGCCTCTGTCTCGTCGGGGTGCGGGGGCGGATCGGACAGGACCGAGATGCGCCACACGAGGGCTTGGCAGGGGTCGACGTCCCCGTCGCGGGTCGGTGCCCCCGTGAGCAGGTCCTCGACTGCGGAGCCCCGTGCGAGGGCGTGGTCGACACTGGTCACCAGGGCCGGCCACCAACTGCTGGATTGGAGTTCGGCGGCACGCTCGACGCCGACTAGTTCGCTCAGGCGGGGGGTCCATGCGGTGGTCAGGGCGTGGTCGGCGTCGACCTGGGCCGCGACGGCGGGGGACAGGTGCCCGCAGATCCGCCACCACAGCGCTGCCGCGGCGTGGTCGTCGGGCAGGGCGCCTTCCGCGAGGGTGCGTCGCACCATGGTGTGGGCGTCCAGGCCAGATCGAGAGATGGCAGCGAGCCGCTCGGCCAGGTAGGGGGCGAATGCGTCCTTCCCGGTGGTGGGCGCGACCCGGTCCAGCAGCAGACTCCATTCGGCCAATGCGGGGGAGCGGTCCCGAGCGAAGCTGACGTCAAGTCCGCGCTGCCAGCGCCCGGCTGCGGTCGCCAACTGTGTCGCGCCGGTAGGGCGCCGATCGGCCGGGTCGACCTGCATAGCGGCGCGCCATACGGCGACGTCGCCGAGCAGGTCATCCCCTGGGCGGGCCTGTCCCTGACGAGCCCACATCGGGGTGGAGGCCACGAGCGTGGCCTCGCGGACGTCCTGCGCCAAGGCACGGACCCGTGAGGCTCGGGCTGCGAGGTAGGGACCCCATTCGCCGTCCTCGAAGAGGGCTTCGGGGACACCCGGAATCCATGGCAGCGGACCGGTTCCCGCGCTGCGCAGGCCGGTGTCGTCCAGACGCCAGTCGATGACGGCGGCGACGTCGCCGGCGGTGTCGATCTCGCGTAGGCCGGCCGCGGCCCGCAGCTGCGTGAGGGGGTCGACGCCGCGCACAGCAAGCAGGATGAGGTGGGCGCGCAGGGTGGGCCACGCGGGTGCGGTGGTCAGGTCGGAGACGACGCGGTCGGCCTGATTGTCAAGAATGGCAACGCCGGAAGGGCCGAGGAGTTGCTCGGCGGCGACGTAGAGGGAGTCTAGATATCGGGCGGTGGCATGGCCGAGCAGCGTTGCCGGGTCGTCGTCCTCCCGGCGCATCGTGGTTGCCGATCGGGGGGAGTCGTCGCGAGCCAGGATGCGCTCGAGGAGATCGGTGGCGGTGAGGGGGTGGACATGGTCGGGGCGCACCACGTTGTGCACGTCGCCGTCGCCGACGACCTCGAGGTAAAGGTGGTTTTCCATGCGGCCGCGGGTGGCTGCGGTGTACGCCAGTTGGCGGCTTTCCTCGCCGGTGAGCAGAGTGTGGCCAGTGTCGGCGGTCAGTCCCTGAGCGGTGTGGATGGTGGAGGCGTAGCCGAGCTCGACAGCGGTAGCCACGTAGTCGGCCGGGAGGTATACGAGGCGCCCGTTCCGGGCGTGCTGGACGGTCAGCGCGCCGCGCGGTTGCAGCCTGACAATGCTCCACCGATCGCCGTTCTTGACCCAGTCGGTGGGCGACGTCCGCAGCCGCCGGTCGTTGCTGCGGGTGATGATCAGGTCACCGACGGATGCCTGGTTGCCGTCGCCTAGTGGCACGGCGGGTCCTGCCGGGCGGCCGTCGAGACGGTGGGCCCGAGCGCGTTGGTTCAGCTCGGAGACCAGGTCTCGGGTGGGGGCGAGCATGATGGCGTCCCGGCCGGCCGCGTGGTCGGCCTGCCACGCGCTGAACACGTCGTCAGTCATCGTGGCCAGATCCCCGACGTGCACCCGCTGACGGTCCAGGTAGAAGCCCAACGCCTCCGGTAGGCCATCACGCAGGGCCAGGGACGCCGCCCCCTCCGCCTGATCCGTGAAGCGCATGAGCTCGGTCAGGTGCAGGCTCCCGTGGTTGGCCGCAATGTCGCGCAGGACGCCGCCGGCGCCGATGGCGGCGAGCTGTTGGTCGTCGCCGATGAGACGCACACTCGCGCCGCGGGCGACGACGAACTCGACGACCGCATCGAGGGAGAGGGTGTCGGCCATCCCGGCCTCGTCGATGACGACCAAAGTCCTCGGCCCGATGCCTTCGGCCCAGGCTGGTAGGTCGTTGCGGGCGATGCTCCACGTGAGCTTCGCCATGGTGTCGGTCGCGGTCCGCAGTTGCTCACCGAGTATCGCCGCCGCCGCGGCGGAGGGGGCCAGACCGACAATGGTGCCGCCGCCCTCCGCCCAGGCTGCGGCCAGAGCGGCCATGGCGGTCGTCTTACCGGCCCCGGCCGGCGCGATCGCCAACTGCACACGCGCACCTGAGGTGGCCATCTCCGAGACCAACGTGGCTTGACCGGCATTGAGGGCTAGACCATTGGCGGCCGACTCGAGCAGGGCCAGGTCGACCGCGTGGAGCGAGACCGCCTGTCCGTCACTCTGGCCCGCCCGAGACACGATGCGCTGCTCGGCGGCGAGGATTGCGGCGCTGGTGAACAGGTCGGAGCCGGCCACGGTGTAGACACTTGAGCCATCTGCCCGACGTAGCACGTCAGGCTCGTTGATGCCGTCACCGCTGCGAGTCAGGGGCGTCGACAAGCCGCCCAGGACCTCGTCGACGAGCATGTCGACCACACGGTCGACATGCTCGGTGGGCACATCGGTGCCGCGCACCTGACGCAGCGCCTCGGCGCGCACATGCCAGGACTGCCAATGAGCCCGGCGAGACTGCACGGCATCCAGAATCCGGGTTCCGGTTTGGGCCATCCACGCGGCATCAACGTGGACGCCTGAAGCGCGCACGGGACCCGAGACGCTGGCCAGCATTGCGTGGACCTCGGGCTGACCGCCGAGCACCTCCCGGGCTTGCCGCAACCACTGTGCACGTTGATCATCCAAGGACCGTGGCTCATGCTTTGGGGCCCGTGTCTCCAAGGTGGCCTGCTGGGCGAGCTGGATGGACTCGATGGGCGTGGGTGGGCGGCCATGGTCACGCTGGAAGGTGGCAGCGAGCACTTTGCGCCGCGCCTCGATGTCCACTCTGCGCGAGGACCAGAGGGCGTTAACTCGGGGATCAACGCCGACGATTTCTCGGACCGGACGTTTGCGCGTGTCAGGGTCTGGCCGTTCGGCAAAGCTGACACCGAGGGCGTCCCCAAGGCGGCGCTCAATGGCCGTGTTATACGTCTCGGATGCCGCAACGGTGGCCTTGAACAGGACCCGCCCGTCGATCGCCAGCCATCGACCATCGAGGGTTTGGACCTTGTTGGCAACGGCCACGTGGGTATGAAGCAAGGGGTCCCCAGCGCGGCTGTCGCGATGCGTGAAGGCCGCGGCGATGAGTCCGCGAACGTCCACCTGCCTAACACCGTTGGTGCCGGTTCGGGTGAACAGGGCGTGCGACTCGATGAAGTCCAAGGCGTCCTTGACCGCGGCGTCGTGAGCGCGTTCGATCGCCGCGGACATGCTCGGGTCAGCCAGTGCCCACAACGTGCTGACGGACTTCACCGGCCGGAACGTCAGGTCATAGCCCGCAACCGCGGTGGTCTTGGGCCGAGAGTGTTTCGCGATCGTCGCGGCTATCTCACGAGCATCCCGTGGCGCCCGGCCGAACTCTGCGTGGAAGAACTCCGAAGCGACTTCGCTGCGCACACGGGCACGGTCCTGGATCGACCCGGGCGTGGCAGTGGGCAGCCCCGCCTGCCTATTGAGCTCTGCAACCCGTTTGGCGACTTCGAGCCGGAAGGCACTGACGTCGCCTGCATACACCTTGTACGGCACCCCCAGACGCGAGACGAGGTCGAAGTCCTTCGCCGTAAGGCCGGGTCCCTGCAGCCGGGCCCGCATTTCCTCGGACAGCGGATGCCGTCCGCTGCCGAAAAGCGCCTTCATCTGCTCAGCCGTGACCACGTCGCCCTCGGCTAAGCCATCGAGGCCGGCCAACCCGGAGCCCACCCAGCGCCCTGGCGACTCGCCCTTCTCGGCGTAGTAGCTCGCCAGGCTCGCTGCGCCCTTCTCGGTCGCATCCTGGGCCGCGACCTGCCGGGTCAGGTAGTCGTACCCCGACCCAGCAGTCAACTTGTGGATGGACATCGTCACACCTCCCTAAAGCCGCGAAAGTGGCGGTGAGAGGTCAGTAGTTGAAGGAGCAACTACCGGGAATGCAAGAGTTGTGTGAGGCAGTGGATCGGTGGTTTGTGATGGGGGGACAGGGTCGTGCGGCGTGTTCGTCGGTCGATCAGCGGGTGGGGTTGAGCGTGGTGGGATCTGGGATTGTCGGTGCGTTGGTGTCCACTGGGAGGGGTTGGTGAGGCTTTAGGTCTTCGGGACGTGTGTCAATGGAAGGAGTTCCGATGGCGAATCAGAGCGTGCGGCAGGCGGCTCGGCGCTCGGCGCTGGATGCGCAGGCGCGGATGCGGTCCGAGCGGGCCGAGCAGGAGCGCAGGCGTAGCGGGTTGGCGGTGGCCGTGGTGACGGCGCTGGCCGAGCGGGACGCGCTCGTGCTGGCGTGCGAGAAGCGGGCCGGTGAGGCGTTGGTGAAGATGACCAGCGCGGGGGGTTTGACGTTGCGGGAAGCGGTGCGGTGGTGTGGCGAGCAGGTCACGCTGCGGGAGGCGACCCGGCTGCGGCAGGTGGCGGGGGAGGTCTGTGACACCGAGGCAACCAAGGGCGACGATAAGTCGGTCCCGGCTACCTTGCTGGTAGCGGTGGCGCAGGTGTCGACGGCAAGGTGATGCCCGCGTGAGTGCCAGGCGGCTGGACGGAGAAGGGTTGACGCTGCTGGGTGCAGCGTTGCGCGACGGCGAGGTCGTGGGCCGGTACCGCGACAAGATCGTCGCTGTTCCCGGCTCGTCGTGCAGTTGGTGGCGGGGTGCGGTGTCAGGCCGTGGTCATGGGCGCTTCTGGTACGCCCCGGCCCGGGTGGTGATTGCGCACCGGTTCGCGTTCGCGCTTGTCCATGGGGTGGAGGCGGCGGCCGCCGTTCCCGTGTTGGGGCATCGGTGTGACAACCCGCTGTGTCAGCGGGTTCACCCTGAGCATGTGGTCGCGTCCTCGTATGCCTCGAACCGGCGCGAGTGGGCGATCCGCAAAGATCGGACCGGGTCGCCGCTGGGTGATCCGCGTGGGTCGCGGCGGCGGGCTCGGGAACTGCGCGACCTGGTCAGGCTTGACCCGGCGTTGGCGGCTGCCGACCTGGCTCGTCTGCGGGCGTTGTGCGGGGAGCAGCTGCCGCTGTGGTGAACCGCTCCCGGACGTGACAAGGCCCCGGCGCGGAGTCGGAGTCGAGCGCCCGGGGCCTTGTGTTCGCGGGGTCAGGTGCGTTCGGTCAACACATAGACGGTCGCGCCGTCGGCGTAGTCGGCGAAGCGCTCGAGGGCTGCTGCGAGGTCGCGGGCCATTGCCGGGGTGAGTCCGGAGCCTTGACCGCACCACGCCTCGAGATGGCGGCCGGTGTCGGCGATGGTGAAGTCGCGGCCGCGTGCGTCCATGAATACGATCCCGTAGCCGAGACGGTCATAGACGACGCCCGGCGGCGGTTTGATCAGGTCCTCGGCGTCCTTGTCGATCAGCCACAGGTCGAGGGCATCAATCGCGTGAGTTGTCATCGGTGCTCCTTCCTCTTAGACCGGGACCAGTGCGGACCATGCAGCCTGCTTGATCCGGGCGGGCTCATCGGTGGTGAGCAGCCGGGCCGCGCGGGCCTGGGTCATGTCGCCTTTGGTGCGCACGGGCGCGAAGTGGTCGACGTACTCGACCACGCTCTGGTAGCCGGCCCACGCGGTGCCGCGAACGCCGGCCTGGGTGTCGGCGTGGTGGAACAGGTGGGAGAGCCGGCCCGAGCGTTCACGGGCAGCGTTGCGGGCCTGAGCAGAGGCGTCCTCGGGTGTGGTGCCGAAGGACGCGACCACGAGGTGGTGGAACTGTTCGTCGGTCATGGTCATGTTGATGAGTCGCTCCGCCTCGCGCTCGAACTCCTCGGCGTAGGCGAACGTCAGGCCGAGCGCTTCCCGTGCGGCCTGCACGGCGGCTTTGGCGTTGCGGGTGTGGCGGATGCTCCAGCTCGACACGTGGTCGCGCAGGGCGGCGTGCTGGGTGTTCGCGCAGACCACACGAACGGGGGTGATCAGGAGCCGGAACGCACTGTTTCCGTCGTGGCTGTTCAGCGCTGCGATGTTGAGGTCGACCCGGTCGCAGCCGCCGACCATGAGGGACTTGGGCAGACGCATCGTCACGAAGACCTGCCGTCCCCCGCGAAGGGATCCCGCAGTGTCGAAGATGGCCCCCGATTCGTCAGCGAGTCGGTTGAGGAACTCGGCGTGCTTCTCGTTCTGCAAGGGCGTGTAGCCGGAGCCGACGACGCCGAGTGCTTCCGGCCGTGAGGTGAACGGGTTGGTCCGCACGGTGGCGTAGCCGGGGACGGGCATCGTGGTGACGCCGTTCTCGGTGATCTCGCTGGCGGTCAGGGGGATCTTGCGCACGTCCCATCCGCCCAGGTGACCCAGGCGCATGGCGTCCTCGGCGGTGAATGCCTCGCCCTGCACGGTTGTGCCGAGCCGGTGCCACGGGTCCTTGCGCGCGAAGAGCGCCGCTGCCTGCGAGCCGTGGGTCTCGATGTAGTGAGCCATCGTGGTTCGTCCTTTCGGGTTGTGTCTGGCTGAATAGGTCAACTCTATTCGATCTATTCGACTGTGGGGAGTTGTCCACAGGATCAACTCCCCACAATCAAGGAGGGGGGCTCAGCTGGTGACTGTTGTCGCCTCGCCGGGCTGGTTGCTCGCCTGCGCAGGAACGGGCGCGGCGGTGGCGCGGGGTCGGCGGGCTGCCTTGGTCGAGGCGAGCCCAGCGGCGCGCTTCTCGACCTCGGCGAGGTCGTAGCCCCATGCGGCGATGGTGCCCATGTAGAGGGCGGTGGCTGGGGACACCCGTCTCCACGAGTCGCGGCTGGTGTTCTTCTCCAGCGCGGACAGCAGCCGCGCAACCGCGATGACCTGGGCGCGCTGCTCGGTTGCCTGCTCGATGACCTTGCCCCACCCGCTGGTGATGCCGTAGGCAGCGGGCTTGAGGCCGAACCATTCGGCGGCGAGGTGGTCGCCGCCCATGTCGTGGACAACCTCGCTGTGCTCGGTCAGGACGTGAGCGAGGAAGGCGGCGGCGCCCTTGGGGGCGACCTTGCGCGTGACGAACGTGGCCAGCCACTCGCGCCGGACCGGCTCGGCGGTATCCCACGCCTTGTTGGACTGGATCACGTCCTGGCGCTCGGCCTTGGCTGCCTCCCTCTGTTCGGGCGTCATGTCGCTGGCCTTGTGCTTCTCGGGGGCGCGGTCCCACAAGTCCGCGTGGCCCTGCCCGCGCCAGTCGGTGCAGACGTAGACCGGTTCGGCGTCGCGGATGCGGACCTGCTTGCCCTTCTCGTCTTTGTCCCAGCGCTGTTGGATGGACACGTAGGCAGCGTGGCCGGGACAGGTCGCGTGGGTGCCCTTGTTGTATGCGCGGCTCTCGGGCTTGGCTGCCAGCCGGCCCAGGTCCTTGACGGTCTTGTCGTCGTAGCCGGGGTGCTCGACGACGCGGACCCCGGTCTCGGTCAGCTTCTCGGCGACGGCTGCGCGGGCGGCGTCGTCGTCGCGGGTATCACGCAACTGTTGGGCAGCGTGCTCGAAGCCGTGGCCCTCGCGGGCGGCGACGGTGAGGGCCTTCACGGCCTCGGGGTCGTTGTCGAACTCGGCCAAGGTTGAGGCTTGGTCAAGGGTGAGGAAGTCCCACCGCTGAGCGGCCTTCTCGGCTAGTTCGCTGCGCGCGACGGTGAGGGCGGCGTCCACCTCGTCGCGGGGGCGGGCGGTGCGACGCTTGATCTGCGCGGCGGTCAGGCCGAACGCAGCGAGTTGCTTCATTCCGCCGATCCGGTCGGCGGTGTTGATCCCTTCGCGGTGGTCGTTCTCGGCCATCTGGTCGATGATCCGGTCAACGTCCTCGGGGCAGTCGATGACGTAGGCGGGGACACTGGTGCGTCCGGTCCGGGCGGCTGCGAGGATGCGTCGCTGGCCGTAGAGGACAACGAAGCGGCCCTGCTCGTCGCGGTGACCGACTACGGGCACAAGCACACCGCGCTCACGGATACTGGCCACGAAGCCGGGGGAGAGGCGGGCCTCGGCTCGCACATTGATGCCGACGACGGCCTGCGCTGGGTCGATGTGCTCGACCTGGAAAGTGCCGGTGCCGTCCTCGATGACAGCGGCGGTGGTGGTTGCGGTGTCCATGGGTGCTCCTAAGGTCGAATAGATCGAACTGATAGTGCTATTCTTTCGCTGTGACCGTCGCCGCGATACCGCGAATTGCCGCCTGTGGACAGCCACAGCACGGGTGTGAGGCTGTGGACGGGTGCACGCATGGACCCAGGGGATCGGCGCGTCGGCAGCGCGGCCACCGGCCGGCTCCTCGATGCTGGATCCAGAGGAAAGCGACGCGACGAGCCGGCGGACCCGACCGGGAATGCAGCCGTGTGGGTGTTAGGCGTGGGGGGAGAGAGATCTGGTGAGCGGGGAACAGGTCGCGACCGGGCTGTACTGGGACCCCGATACGTGGCAGCTGGCGAGGGCGGCATACGTCGCAGACCTAGACCACGACCCGGACTGCCCTGCGGGGTTCCTGTGGTGGCTCCATCGCACGATCGAGCTGCACGTCGCTCGGGGGGCCTCTGGGCGGGCCGCTCTCGGGGTCGCGCCTCAGGCAGTGAGGTCGGTCGGGCGAGGGTTCAATCGCCACCACCCGCTGAAGGTCTTAACCCGGGCGGCCTTGGAACAGGCACTCCTCGATGACCGGGTCGAGCATGGTCGAGTGCTCAGCCGATCGGCTTGGGTGCACGAGGCAGTGACCGTGGCTGTCGCCAGGTCTCGGGACCGACTTGGGCGGGAGTTGGACCTCGTCCCCGGGCGGTTGCCGAACCGGCCAGTCCGGTCACCTGTCGGGTGAGCAGTTCGTCCAGCCGCTTCGTAGGGCGATCGGCGAACGGGACTCGGTAATGAGCGGTGAGAGTAACGCTGCAGCTGCGTTGCCGGAGCGTGAGCGAGACTGAAGGTGTGGACCTCTCGAGCGAACCAGCGGACATCGATGTGGTGGCGCCAAGCGTTTCGGCTGCCAGCCAGATCCTTCGGTCCTACATCGACGATGTCGCCAGCAGGTATTACGGCCGTCAGGCGACCGACGAAGAGATCGACACCTCACTGCGCGAGGACCCAAGCCGCGACCTGACGTCTCCGTCCGGTGTTTTCCTCGTTGCTCACCAGGGTGAGCTGGTGATGGGTTGCGCGGGGCTGTGTTTCCTGTCGGAGGGGATTGGAGAAGTGAAACGTCTCTTCGTGGCACCTGCAGCGCGAGGGCGGGGACTCGGCGCTCGCCTCATGCGGGAGGTGGAACGTCTCGCGCGCGAGAAGAGGCTGTCAGTACTGCGCTTGGACACTCGCCACGACCTGGTCGAATCCCGCCGGCTTTATGCGGCCCTCGGCTACCAGGAGGTACCCGCCTTCAACGACGGTCGCTACGCCGAGCACTGGTTCGCGAAGTCTCTGGCACCCGGTGACGCCGGCGCCGCGGATCGCGACTGAAGCAGCCGAACAGTGCAGCGCACGCATTGCGGGAGCTCTGCTGGTGCCTTCAGAGAAATCGTTGCCGAGGCAGTCAGCGGTTGTCCTACGGATGGCCCAGCCGAATTGGCCAAGGTATGTCGGGGAGGATCTGCTTGCGGCAACCTCAGAGCTTCAACCGGTGAGCACCTGCTCGTAGTGCTCGACCGTGGGAAACGGATAGTAGAAGTGATGTTGGAGGCGCCGGCACCCTGGCCGCAGGCAAGGCGGTCGAAGACGACCGGGCATCGGCAGGATGAGTGGTTGGACATGTGAAGGGGAACTTCGCCCCTACCAGCCATGCTTTCGTGGTTGACTGCGGTGGAGGTGAGTCTGAAATGCCCCCAGTCGTGACCGGACGCCCGGACGCTGCGAGCGTGATGCTGTACTGGCTGCCGCTGGGCTCCGGCGGCCACTCGGTTCGTTGGAACGGCCGCATCTTTGAGGCAATTGTGGCCCGCCACGAGCATCGGGCCGTTCGCGACCTCTACCATGCCGCACTCGAGGTACACCTCGGTGCCGACCGCTTCGTGATTGAGATGACCCCGGTGTGGGGCGGGGGCGAGGCGGCCGACCGCGGTGTCGTGTGCGAAGGCCCGGTCGGATCTCGCTGGCTTGGTCGTTCCGCATTCTTTCGCTATGAGGTACGACGCTGGCGCAATGGCGTCATCCCAGATGTAGGCGAGGCCGTCGCCAGCCCCCAAAGAGTCAGCCACGACCTCGCTCACGCACAGCAGCTGCTGGACCTCGTGCCGCAGGTACCCGCTCTGACGTGGGGTCGCGACGAGTTGCACACCGGCGAAATGTGGAACTCCAACTCGCTGATCGCCTGGCTGCTCGCCCGCAGCGATCACCAGGTGGACAGCATCAACCCGCCCGCGCACGGCCGCGCCCCCGGATGGCGGGCCGGTCTGCTCCTCGCAACAAAACAGGCGGCAGCGGCCACCGGTTCGCAGACTGCTCGTTAGGAGCGCCAACTCGCAATCGGGAGCCCGGGCAAGTATGAGAAACTACCGGGCCTGGCTGAGCGGGCACTTTGCCGGGGCGTGCTGCGTCGCTCATTACAGGGCGTGCACAGGGCTGTGGTGCCGTAGGCCATGGGCGCGTTGAGTTGGCAGGCCGGTCGCTCGACGGTTTGTTAGGCGTAAACGCAGGGGGTCGGCGTTGGCGCGGTGGTCGAGGTTTGGAAGGCGCAGGGCACCGTCAAGGCGCCGTTGACATTGTCGGGTGGGTTGCCACCGGATCCTCGGTTGCTGGGGCCTAGAGGTGGCCTAGAGGCGGGTGATGATGCGTTCTCGTTGGAAGCGTCCGACGACCATCGTCAACACCGCGGCGTCGATCAGGAGGAGTACTGCGGACGCAATAAGGGCGATGGAAGTATCGAACAGCAGCAGCCCGGTCCCCTGGCCGACGACGAGGGCAATGACGGGTAGGACGATGAGTACTGCCGACCCTTGAGCGCCTTGCATTGTCGTGGACCGCCCGGAGACAGCCACGATGAGGGATGTTGCCAGGAATGCCACGAGTGGAACCAACGCGAGGATGATGATCGCCCACGTCCAGGTCGGAAAGAAGATGCCGCCCATCAGTGGTGCTCCGAGCGCATTGACCAGGGCGGTATATATGAGGAAAGAGATCCAAGCGAGTATCACGGAGGGTGTGACGGAGACGAGTACTTTTGCGAGCACGAGTTCGCGATCGGTGAGCGGCGTGTAGAGCAGCCCTTCGATTGTTCGACGTTCCTTCTCTCCGACGAAGCTGGAGCTGGCTGTGATGCTCGCGACCATCACGGGGATGATGAGGAAGAACGGTGCCATGAAGTAGACGATGACGGCGTAGACCACCGTCTGTTCGGTTGAGAATCCGGGAGGGACTATTCCCTGCGGAAGGTTGTCCAGGAAGCCCTGTAATCCGTTGATGGATGATCTGGGAGCGGTGTTGTTGCCGAGCAACATGATGGCGGTCGGAATGATCACGACGAACAGGAGAGGGATGATGACCAACGGGGCGATGACTTGTTTGTTGCGGGCGAGCTCCTGCCAGTCTTTGCGCATCAGTGCCCACATTCGGTGACGGTTGATCATGGCAGGCTCCCGTTGTTGATGGTCGCGAAGTAGAGGTCTTGGATCGTGGGCGGTTGGGGGATGACGGCTCGCACCTGTACCCCTTTGTGGACCAGAGCTGCCACCGTGGCGGAAATCGCTTCCTCATCCGCCACGGAGAAGTGAAGGTAACCGTCGGTTTTTGAGATCTCCACGGGTCGGCCGACGACCGAAGTGATGATCTCTCCTGCCGTGGTCAGGTCCCCGTCGACGGAGAGCAGGTAGCGGTGTTCGGGCCATCGTTCATGCAGTAGCTGCTGGATCTCGCCGGTGGCGATGAGGCGACCGTCTTTGAGAATGCCGACGTCGTCGCAGAGCGATTCGAGTCCGTGAAGCTGGTGGGTGCAGATGATCACGGTGGTGTGCAGCGTTCGGATCATCTCCTTGAGGTAGTCGATCAGATCGGCAGCTGCCTCTGGGTCCAGGCCGGCGGTGGGCTCATCGAGGAAAAGCAGCTCGGGTTCGTGCAGCACCGCGCGCCCGACCGAGAGCTTTTGCCGCATTCCTTTGCTCAGTTCCCCGACCAAGGAGTCAATGCGCTCCGACAAACCAAGCACGTCGAGAACCTCCCCGGTTCTGCGGCTCACAGTGCGACGGTCAAGTCCGTAGAGCTCGCCCCAGGTGCGGAGGTTGTCGCGCACGCTCAATGCCTCATAGAGGTTGGTGTCGGTCT
>JBBRZQ010000098.1:0-17043 GCA_038236535.1 Actinomycetales bacterium | reverse complement strand
CTCGCGAGAAGCTCGGGGACAGACAGGAGTTTCACAGGGCTCGTGGGTTTCGCAGTGCTCGTGGGTTTCGCAGTGCTCGTGGGTTTCACAGTGCTCGCGCCCCCGCAATTCCGTCGCTGATCAGGTGCCTGATCTTCACGGGTGACTTCTTCAGGGCCGTGAAGGCCACCTTCATGAGGTGCTCGCGGGGCTTGTCATCCAGGTTGAAGGCGCCGTACAGCACGTTGCCGAAGAGCTCGCCGTACTCCTGGTACATCCGCCTGACCTCCAGGAAGCCGGGCGCCTTGGCGTAGGTCTTCATGTCCTGTCCGGCAGCGGACGCAAAGAATGCCTCGCGGTAGCCCGCCAACCCTGCCGTGGAGGTGTCCTTCTGGTCCAGCGCGGAGCCGATGCCGGTGGCCGCGGCAACGCCCGAGGCGACCGCCAGGTCCATACCGCGCACTGTCAGGCCCGTGTTGAGGGTGAGCCCGGCGGCGTCACCGACGACGACCAGGCCGTCCATGGCGATCTCGCCGACCATCGCCAGGCCGCCCTCAGCCACCAGGTGGCAGCCGTACTCGACGACCTCGCCTCCCTGCAGGTAGGGCGCGATGAACGGGTGGGCCAGGAAGTGGTCGAAGACGTCGGTGGCGACCTTGTCCTGGGCGGTCAGGTCGTCGAGCCGCAGAACCACCCCCACCGAGATCGACTCGGTGTTGGTGTACATGAAGCCACCACCGCCGACTCCCTCGGTGCAGTCACCGACGACAGCGAACGCCGCGCCCTCGTCGCCGGTCAGGTTGAACCGTGACTCGATGGTGTCTCTCGGCATCCTGACCACGCATTTCACGCCGATCGCGAGGTGGTTCAGGGGTGGCTTCGGCCGTAGCCCCACCTCCTGGGCGATAAAGGAGTTCACGCCGTCCGCGGCCACCACTACGTGGGCGCGCAGCTGGTCTTCGCCGGCCTCGACGCCGACGACGCGCCTGCCGTTGGCGCCCGCTTCGGTGAGCACGCGGTCAACTCGCACGCCGGACATGATGAACACCCCGGCCTGTTCGCACTGCTCGGCAAGCCAGGGGTCGAGCTTGGCGCGCAGCACCGTGACGGCGTTGACCGGGTCGACCAGACGCGCGTCTTTGTAGTCGATCCCGATCGAGCTCTGCGCGTTGAGGAAGTTGATGTAGTTGCGGGTGATCCGACGCTCGACCGGTGCCTGGTCGAGGAAGCCGGGAAAGACCTGCTCCATCCCGTGGCAGTACAGCACGCCACCGGACAGGTTCTTGGAACCGGGCGCCTCGCCTCGCTCTATCAGGACGACCGACCTGCCCTGCTGAGCCAGCTGGAAGGCCGTGACGCAGCCGGCGATGCCGCCGCCGATCACGATGACGTCGAAGTCAACGTCACGCTCTTCTGGCATGCCTTCTGCCGGCGTTGCCTGCGCTGTCACTTCAGCGCTTCGGTCAGCGCCGGCACGATCTGGTACAGGTCACCGACGAGGCAGTAGTCGGCCTCTTTGAACACCAGGGCGTTCGGATCGGAGTTGATCGCCACGATGGTCGTGGCGCCGCGCACCCCGACCATGTGCTGAAGCTGGCCGGAGATCCCGATGGCGACATACAGCTCGGGGGAGATGTGCTGGCCGGAGACGCCGATGTAGCGGTCCTTACCCAGCCAGTTGAGCCCCTCGGCCACGGGTCTTGAGCAGCCCACCTCAGCTGTGGATGCCCGGGCGAGGGCTTCGATCATGGCGAGGTCGCCCTGGGCCTTGAGGCCACGACCGATGCCGACCACGCGGGCAGCAGCGCCGAGGTCGACCTCCTCGAGGCCGGAGGCGTTGGTCTCGACCACCGTGATCCCGAGCGGGATGGCAGCGACCTCCGTCAGGGGTGCCGCGCTGCTGGCGCCACCAGCGGCAGGGACGGGCCCGCCATCCAGGACGAGAACCACCGGTCCGGCCACGACGACCGTCTCCTCGGCGATGCCGCCGAAGACCGTGCGCGTCACGACCAGGCCGTCGTCGCCGGCCGAGACCGAGGATGCCTCGGTCAGGACTGCCGCCTGCAGTCGTGCCGCGACCGCGCCGAGCAGGACGCGCTCACCCGGCCGGCTGGCGCCGAGCACCGCCCCGTCAGCAGCCCCGACGACGTCTGCGACGGCTGAGGCGAAGGCCTCCACCGGCGCCTGACCCAGCTCTCCGAGCCAGACCACCTGGTCAACGCCGCCAGCGGCGATCGTGTCGGCCACGGCTCGCGGGCCGACGACGGCCGCGGTGACCTGCCCGCCGAGTGCGCGGGCGGTCTCGATCAGGTTCCCGATCGCAGGGTCACCCGCGACGACGATCCAGGTGTTCACAGTCATGGTCGTGGCCTCTCGCTCGTCGCCGGGGTTCTCACAGCACGCCCGAGCCGCGCAGGGCGATGACGAGCTCGGCGGCAGCGGCCGCCGGGTCGGTCGTGTCGATCATCTGTTGCCGGCGGGTCAGCAGGTCCGGACGAGAGGTGCCGGTGACGGTGACCGTCGCGGCGCCGGCGGGCACGTCCAGGTCAGCGAGCCGGAGGGTCTCCACCGGCTTCTTACCTGCCGCGAGGATGTCCCGCATACCCGGCACCCGCGGCACTGCCGCGTTGGTGGAGGCAGCCAGGACTGCGGGGCCGGAGATCTCGAGGACCTGCGTCCCGCCGGCGATATCGCGTTGGACGCGCAGGAGGCCGGCCTCTCCCGACACGGCCGTGACCTCGCTGACCGCAGGCCAGCCGAGCTGGCCTGCGAGGACTGCCGGGACCATCTTCGCGCCGACGTCCACCGAGGAGTCCCCTGTGATGACGAGGTCCACGTCACCGATATGACGAACCGCGGCGGCGAGCACCGCGGCCAGCGGGGTCGTCCCGGCCCCCTCGAGGGCGTCGTCCGCGATGATGACCGCACGGTCGAACCCGCGAGACAGAGCCGCCTTGCGCGCCATACTGGCGTCGACACCTGGGGGCCCGGCCGTGAGACCGATCACCTCACCGCCGCTGGCGTCAGCAAGACGACGCGCCAGCTCGATGGCCACGGGGTCGTACTCACTGATCCCGGACTTGGCCCGGCTCCAGTCCACGACACCGTCGAGGGCCACCGAGGCATCCTGCGGGTTCGGCGCCCATTTGTAGGCGACAACAATCTTCATAGCAGATCTCCAGGTTGGGGTCTGTTCAGGCAACGACAGCTCCGGGATCGGTTGTCAGCGGGCCGCCTTGTGCTGACGCAGGCAGTTGCCGGCGATAGTCATCCGCTGCACCTCGGAGGTCCCTTCGTAGATCTCCGTGATCTTGGCGTCCCGGTAGGCTCGCTCGACCGGGTAGCTCTCGGTGAAGCCGTACCCTCCGTGGATCTGGATCGCCTTGCCGGCACAGCGGGTGGCGGTCTCAGCGGCAAAGAGCTTGGCCATCGATGCTTCCTGACCGTAGCGAAGTCCCTGGTCCTTCATCCAGGCCGCCCGGTACACCAGGAGCCGGGCCGCGTCGATCTCGGTGGCCATGTCCGCGATCATCCACTGGATCGCCTGGAGGGTCGCGATCGGCTTCCCGAACTGCACCCGCTCCTTGGCGTACGAGATCGAGGCGTCAAGTGCCCCCTGGGCGATCCCGACAGCCTGGGCCGCCACGCCGACCCGTCCGCCGTCGAAGGTCTGCATGGCAATCAGGAAACCCCGTCCTTCCTTGCCGAGAAGGGCGTCCTTGGGGATCCGGCAGTCCGAGAAGTACAGCGGCGTCGTGCTGGAGGCCCTGATCCCCATCTTGCGCTCCCGCTCACCCACGGTGAAGCCGGGAGTGCCCTTCTCGACGATGAAGGTGCTGATCCCGCGGGTGCCCCGGTCCGGGTCCGTCATGGCTGTGACGACGTAGATGTCCGCGTACCCACCGTTGGTGGTGAAGATCTTGGATCCGTTCAGGACATACTCGTCCCCGTCCAGCACGGCAGTGGTCTTCCCGGAGGCGGCATCTGTGCCGGCGCCAGGCTCGGTCAGCGCGAAGGCTCCCAGCTTCTCGCCGGTCACCAGGCTGCGGAGGTACTTCTCCTTCTGGGCTGGTGTGCCGAACTCAAAGATCGGCCAGGCGCCCAGCCCTGCGTGAGCGGCAACGATCACCGAAGTGCTGGCGCAGACCCGGGCAAGCTCTTCGACCACGATCGCGAAGCTCAGGTAGTCAGCGCCGGCCCCGCCGAACTCCTCCGGGTAGGGAACACCCAGCAGGCCGACCTCTGCCAGCTTGGGGATCAGCTCTTCCGGGAAACGGTGGTCGCGGTCGATCTCGGCTGCGATCGGAGCCACTTCAGCGGCGGCAAACTCCCTGACCATCTCCCGGATCAGCTGCTGCTCTTCGCTCAACTCAAAATTCATCCCGAACTCCTTCAACTGGCTGCGTCGTCCCGAAACTGACAATGCTGGTATGGCGGCACGCCTGCCGGAGATCAGATCCGGCGGTGGCCTCTGGCGGATTCAGATGGCGACCCGGTCCTTCGGCGCTCCGATGTGATGCTCCTGTCGGAAAGGCTTTCTCGAAGGCGCTGGCGTCTCTGCAATAACTCAACGCTGGGAATGTGCGCCAACAAAGCGCGCTGGTCACGCTACGGCCGTTCGCGCCCGCTGCGAAGGGAACAAGGTCCCGTCCTGAAGCTGGTTCTGCGCCGGACCACATCGGCCCTCCCCTGCGATCGCCCGCCGGAGCCACCATGATGCCCGGGACGCCGGAGCGGTCAGCCCTCAGCGCCTGCCTCGGTGAGGCCGACCAGATCGGCACTCACCTGCCAGAGCCGTGCCGCGGTGGCCTCGTCATTGCTGCACCTGGCCGACCGCCTCGGCTTGCTGTTGGCGAAGTACTGGCCCGAGACGTGTTCGAGACCGTCAGCGGAGGCCAGATGGATCGAGGTGGCCGCGCCCCGTTCGGGAGTCTTCAGGAACCGCAGCACGATCCCGAAACCCGGCAGCCGCTGGATCCCCACGGGGTCCTCGGCTCCGAAGGAGGTTCTCACGACACCGGGGTGCAGCGCGTTGGCGGTGACTGCGCTGCCGCGCAGCCTGCGGGCAAGCTCGTGGTGAACAGGATGTTGGCCAGCTTGGACTGGTTGTACGCCCGCGAGCCAGAGTACGAGCTCTCGCCCTGGAGGTCGGCGACATCGATCCGGCCCATGGCCTTAGACTCTGCAGCACCTCGCCGGCCAGTCGCCGCACCTCCGACTGGGACGACATGTCCGCGACGAACACGTCCACCTTCCCGCCGCCAGCCGCCCGGAACTCGCGAGCCGCCGCGTGGGCACGCTCGCGGTCCCGCCCGGTGATCGCCAGGTGCGCTCCCATCGCGGCCAGGCCCACGGCGGTCGCCCTGCCGATACCTCCGGTGCCACCGGTGACCAGCACCGTCCGTCCGGCCATCGGTCGGTTGGTGATCGTCTCCATGGGCGCGCCCTTCGCTATCTGTTCTGATCGGGTGGTGACGAACCGGCCGGCGATCTGCGGGGCTGTTCGCCGGGGTCGATGACCGCCACCGAGATCAGGGTGACGCCCAGGTCGCGGACCTTTCTGAGCAGCCCGTGCAGTTCCGCCTGGTCCGAGACGAGACCCGTGAGGCTGGTCGTGCCGTCGCCCTCCTGGGTGAGGGTGAGGTCACCGAACCAGGCAGACCAGTGGTCGTCGAGGTGCCCGTCGACCCGGAGCCGGTAGCAGGCGGGCGCCTGCTGCCTGGGCGTCGGGGCGATCATGACGCCGCCCTCGTCATTGCCCTGCTGGTGCGGCGGCTGCTGCTGCCAGGGCGGCGGATGACGTACTCGGCGACTGCGAGGTTGATGACCCAGCCCGCGCCCAGGCACAGGTCGTAGGTGAGTTCGCTGGTGCCGAAGACCGCCTTCCCGATGCCCAGGGTGAACACCTGGGTGCCGGCGCCGAGGGCCAGGGCATAGGCGCGGGTCATCCAGGCCCGGTGGCCGGCGACGTCGCCGCCCCGGATCGCGGTCAGTCCCAGGATGATGCTGGCGGCCATGCCCGACCCGAACGCGAGCCGGAACAGGTAGGACAGCTCTCCGGTGCCGGGCTGGCGAGGGTAGAACAGCGTCATCCACAGGCCCGAGAACGCCACGGCCAGGCCCAGCAGCACCAGGACCCGGCCGGCCACCCGGTGCCAGCCGGGCCGGCGGCGGCGCAGCGCGGCGGAGAACTGGAAGGCTCCCAGGGCGGCGAACCCGACGGCGCAGACGATGTGCACCACCACGGGCAGGGGCGAGGCGCTGATCCGCGGGTTGGCGGGAATCAGGCGCGGACCGCCAGCCAGCTCGACCAGGCGCAGAGACCCGGCTACGGCGGGGACCAGGACGACGGCGGCCAGCGCGAACGGCACCCACCCGGGCGACCGGGCCGACCGGGGTGACCGGGTCGGCCGGGTTGACCGGGCCGGGAGGGCTGCCAGGTGGTCGGTCACTTGGCACCGGCCGGGTCGAGCTGCGAGCTGACAGTGCTGGGCAGGGGGCGGGTGGCCGGGGTGCGCTGCTCGCGCCACAACGAGTAGCCGAGACCGACCAGGGCGACGCCGGTGGGAAGGGCGAACACTCTCTCGTTGATCTGCGGGACCAGGGGGATCGCGATGGTGGCGAGGGTGCCGACGGCGAGCAGTGCCGCAGCCCACCGGGCCAGGACGTTGGCGCGGAACAGTGCGATGCCGAAGAGCAAGCCGCCGCCCAGGTAGCCGACGCCCATGGCCGAGATGAGGGTCTGCATCAGGCCGATGTTACCGGCCGGGTGCCCGCCGGTGGCCACGGCGAGGACGTCGTTGACGTAGCCGGGTGCGCTGCGAGCAATGGTTGGCAGGACGACCGCACCAACGACTTCGACGCTCATCATGATGAGGTAGCCGGCGCCGAAGAAGAGGTACCCGAGCAGGCCAAGCACTCCGGTCTGCTTCACCTGGCGCAGGTACATGCCGGTGATGCCGACCAGGGCCAGGGCCGACATGACCACCTTCATGGTCTGCCGCACCTTCCATTCGGTCGTGGTGGCGAAGGTCGCGTCCAGGTGGGGGTGGTTGACCTGGACGGCGATGAACAGCAGTCCTGCTACGGCGGCGGCAATGCCGGCCGCCCGGGTGAGCTTGGTGGTGGTGATGGTCATGTCCGGCTCCTTTTCTGAGTGTCCGCGGCGGGTGCTGCGGTATGACTCGAAGGTATGGACCGGCTGGGTGACCCGGCGTCACCCAACGATGTGACTGACTGGGTGATAAATCGGAACGCCCGCTAGATCAGGCCGCGCTCCCGGGCGCGGAGCACCGCAGCCCTGCGGCTGGTGACGTCGAGCTTGGTGAAGATGTGCTTGGTGTGGGTGCGCAGCGTGTTGTGCGAGACAAACAGCTCGCGGGCGATCTGCGGCCCGCTCAGCTCGCTGTCGAGCAGCCTGAGCACCTGCAGCTCCCGCTCGCTCAGCGACTCTGCCGACGAGGGCGCCGGGCGCCGTGTTGAGCCGGGGGCTTCAGCGTTGGCAGCGGCGGCCTTGCTGAGCAGGCGGTGGGCGTGCTCGCCGGCAACGCCGTGGCCGGCGGCGTCGCGCAGCAGCTCGATCATGGGCACGCCCTCGTCCAGGAAGAGCCGGACATAGGCACCCGGTTCCGGTGCCTGCGCGAAGGCTGCGGCAAGGGACTCCAGCGCCTGAGTCCGATCTCCCTGCGCGTCCTGCGCCAGGGCCTGGAGCATCCGGATCTCAAGGAGACTCCCGTCGCGTCCCGCGGTCTCGGCGGGTTCGCGCAGCCGGTCCAGCAGGCGAGCGGCCTGGTCGATCGCGTCAGAGTCCTGGCCGGCCCGATGCTGGGCGATGAGCAGACGCACCAGGGTGAGGTGGTCGAACTCGCTCAGGTAGCTGGGATCCTCCGTGCCGCCATCGTCCACGCTGGTCTCGCCGGATGTCGGCGTGCCTCGTTCGGCGGCCCAGTCAGCGGCCTGCGGCAGCCTGCCCTCGCCGATCCAGACCCGAGCCTTCAGAGCCGCGATCGGGCGCACGTCCGGGAAGAAGCCGGGGCGGTAGAGCTGTTCGGCCTGGTCCAGCAGGGTGAGGGCCCCCTCATGGTCACCCCCGGCATCGGTGACCCGTCCCATCGCGACGAACCACCGGTAGCGGCTCTCGGTCGTCGGCGAATGCTCGGCCAGCACCGCGGCGGCCTCGAGGTGTCGCCTGGCGGACTCCAGATCCACGGCCTCGAGGTCGATCTCGCTCAGGCCCACGTGCAGCTCAGCGCTCGCCCGGGCTACCGGCTCGCCGTGTGCCTCGGCCACCCGCAGCGCACCTTCGTACAGCCGGCGCGCCTTTCCGGGCCGGCCTGCGACGAGCCACAGGTCGGCGAGCACGACCGTGCCGCTGAGCTCGTCGACCAGGTTGCCGGCTGCGTGCAGGCTTGCCACCGCCTGGGCAAACGTCTCCAGCGCTGTCGACACGTCCCCGCGCGCCCAGGCGGCGAGGCCGAGGAACCCGAAGGCACTGCCTCGCGCCAGATGGTCGGTGGGGCCGGCCAGGTCCAGCGCGTGCTGAGCATGACGTGACGTTCCTGCCTCATCGCGGCGAGCCTGCGCGAGCGAGGCGCGGAAGACGGCGACGGTCGCGGGCAACGTGCGGAGCTCCTCGGTATCGGCCCCCCGGGCAACCGACCCGTCTGTTCCGGCAGCCAGCGCGCGTTCCGCATCGTCGAGCCGGGCCCCGACCGCGTCGAGGTCGCCGGAGACCATCAGCATGTATCCGTAGTAGACGCTGAGCACCGGGCTGCGCCGGACAGCGTCGTCCGGCAGCGCCCTCAGCCAGCCGAGCAGCATGGCTTCCTGCCGGTGGCGCCGGATCGACGGAACAGCCAGCTCCATCAGGTAGGTCGCCCGGTCGAAGTCGCGCGCAGCCAACGCGTGGCTGACCGCCTCCTGTCCCAGATCGTGGCGCTCATACCACTGGCTGGCGCGCTGGTGCAGCAGCGGAACCAGGTCCGGCTGCTCGGCGAGCAGGTGCGCCCGCAGCACGTCGGCGAAGAGGTGGTGATAGCGGTACCACTCCCGCCGGTCGTCCAGCGGGACGAGGAACAGGTTGGCCCGCTCGAGGGCCCTGAGCATGTCGCTCCCGTCGTCGCTGCCGGTGACGGCGTCACACAGCGCCCCGGTGAGCCGGTCCAGCACCGCTGACTGCAAGAGGAATTCGCGCACCGGGTCAGGTTGATGCCGCAGCACCTCCTCGACGAGGTAGTCGACGACGTACCGGTCGTCTCCGGCGAACCGTGCGATGAAGCTGCTGGCGTCCTCGCGCCCCTGGATCGAGAGTGCGGCGAGCTGGAGCGCGGCGATCCATCCCTCAGTGCGTTCCTCCAGAGCCGCGACGTCGTCCGAGGCGAGGTCCAGTCCGGCCACTTCGTTGAGGTACGCCGCAGCCTCCTCGGGCGTGAAGCGCAGGTCCGCAGCCCTGACCTCGGCCAGCTCTCCGCGCACCCGCCATCGGGGCAGTGGCAGGTCGGGGTCGGCGCGGGTGCTGAGCACGACGTGCAGGTGGGGTGGAAGGTGTTCCAGGAAGAAGACCAGGCCGTCGCTGACCTCGCGGCTGTCGGCCAGGTGGTAGTCGTCGAGCACCAGCCAGACCTCGCCAGGTGCCGCATCAAGCTCGTTCAGCAGCGTGATGAGCAGCTGCTCGGTGGGCAGGGGACTTGTGGTGAGGAGCTCCAGCGCGCCCGAGCCGGCGCCGGGCACCGCCGTTCGCAGCGCCGTCACCACGCAGGTCCAGAACGCGGCAGGCTCGTTGTCCTCCGGGTCGAGGGAGAGCCACGCCACCGTTCGGTCCTGAGCGGCCGTCTCAGTCAGCCACTCGGCCAGGAGCGTCGTCTTGCCGAACCCGGCCGGAGCGGACAAGAGCGTCAGCCTCGACTCAGCTCCCCGGCGGAGGCGCTCACGGAGCCGGGGGCGGGCCACCAGACCGGCTCGCAGCTTCGGGACATACAGCTTGGTCGCCATCACCGGCCGTGCCATGTCATCCCCCTTCCCCGGTGCGCCACCCTGTCGCAGGGATGCGCCGCTCACGCTAGTACAGCGCCTTGTCCGGCGGACGTCTTTGGTATGTCGGGCACTGCGGGTCGCCGCTCGCTGGTGTGGCTGCTGCGACGTGATGTCGGACAGGTCCGCGGGGGGGCGAGGGCTGCGAGTGCCGGGTGAGTTCCTAAGACTGCGGTGCTGAGCCCTCTGTCGGGAAGAACAGTGACTCGATCGGGTTTTCGAAGAGCTCGGCGATCTTGAACGCGAGAGGCAGGCTCGGGTCGTAGCGGCCCGTCTCGATGGCGTTGATCGTCTGGCGCGAGACCTCGAGGCGGTCAGCCAGGTCGGCCTGGCTCCAACGACGAACGGCTCGTAGCTCCCGCAGACAGTTCTTCATCGCGTTCGCGACTTGATGGCCAGCGCGCTGACCCAGACCAGGACGGCGCCGATGAAGGTGACCTGCAGCGACTGTGCGGGGTCCCCTATCCCGGCAGCGTCAAGGAGTCCGCCGGTGAAGGACAGCAGGAGCGCGGCGCCGAAGCCGATCGCCATGGCTTCGAGCTGCACGACCCGCTGGTACTCGTCGGCGCGACGCAGGCCCCTGAGCTGGGTCCACATCAGCCACAGGGCGGGAACCAGTGGCGAGAGCGACCACAAGAGATACCAGCCGGTCGGTTCGCCGGCAGGGTTCACCAGGATCAGGCTTCCTTGAAGCACCAGCAGGGTGACGAATGCTGGCACCGCATCTCGCAGGGCAGCGCGTTCGCGAGCCTGGTCGCTTGCGCTCTTACGGTTATCGGCTGTGTTCGACATGACTCAAATGTAAAGGAGGCTTGTCAAGCATGTCAAGCGTCCTTTACAAACTAGTTTGACCGTTGTCGTTCGACGGACCCGTCCCTCAGAAGCCCGGCTCTGGCAGCTGGTTTGCGTGTTGTTTGATGAGTGTCAATATTGATGCATGTCGAAGCAAACCCTTCCGGCCGGGCGGGCCGAACCGTGCTGCACGCCCTTGGTGCGCGAGCCGCTGACCGAGGACTGGGCCGATGACCTGGCCCTGATGTTCAGGGCGCTGGGCGACCCGGTGCGCCTACGACTGCTGAGCCGGGTGGCCAGCCACGCCGGGGGAGAGGCCTGCGTGTGCGACCTGTCCGTCGGTTTGGACCTGAGCCAGCCGACGATCTCCCACCACCTCAAGGTGCTCCGCGAGGCAGGTCTGCTGCAGTGCGAACGACGCGGCACCTGGGTCTACTACTGGGTGGTGCCCTCGGCGCTGGCCCAGCTGTCCGCCGTGCTCGGCTCGAGCGACATCAACACCGCTGCGCTCGCCGCGGACGCGACGTTCGGGGTGACCTCCAGGCAGGCGCCCGCAGGCGCCGTCGGGTCGCTCATCGAGGTACAGCAATCACTCTCTCGTCGAAAGGTACTCAACCAAGATGTCCGGTAAGCCCAGTGTCCTGTTCGTCTGTGTGCACAACGCCGGCCGCTCCCAGATGGCCGCCGGCTTCCTGACCCATCTTGGCGACGGCAAGGTCGAGGTCCGGTCCGCGGGAAGCATCCCGGGCGACCAGGTGAATCCCGCGGCGGTGGCCGCGATGGCAGAGATCGGCATCGACATCTCCGCCCAGAGGCCGAAGGTCCTGACCACCGACGCCGTGGTGGCCTCCGACGTGGTGATCACCATGGGCTGCGGCGACGCCTGCCCGATCTTCCCCGGCAAGCGCTACCTCGACTGGCACCTCGACGACCCGGCCGGCCAGGGTGTCGAGGCTGTCCGCCCCATCCGCGACGAGATCCGGGCCCGCGTTCAGGCGCTGCTGGCAGAGCTCCTGCCCGACCAGAGCCCAGCTCCGGCAGCAACCGCTGAACGTGTTCGCTGACCGCAAGTCGCAGTACCCAGAAGGAGATTGATCATGAGCGCAGCTGAGGACATCCGGGAGAGCGTGCGCCGGCGGTATGCCGCGGCGGCGACCCGATCGGCGGCCGGGGACCATGAAGGGGCCCTCGTGGTCGAGACCTCGTGCTGCGGGCCGGCGCCGGTGGCGACGGCCAAAGACGGCACCGCCGCGTCCGAGACCTCGTGCTGCGGTCCGGCATCGGTGGCCACCACCGACGAGCGGGGCCGGGTGGTGTTCGGCGCGGAGCTTTACGGACCTGAGGCCCAGGGTGCCCCCGCCGAGGCCGGGGTGGCCAACGTGGAGTTCCTCAAGGGCTACCTGGAGGACATCCCGCTGCCCGAGGCCAGCGTCGACGTGGTGATCTCCAACTGCGTCATCAACCTCGCCGCCGACAAGAACGTGGTCCTGGCCGAAGCGGCCAGGGTGCTGCGCCCCGGCGGGCGGCTGGCGTTCTCCGACGTCCTCGCCGACGAGGACATGGACGAGGCGACCAAGGCCGACATGAGCGAGTGGACCGGGTGCATCGCGGGCGCCCTGACCCAGGCCGAGTTCACCGGGGCGCTGACCGCCGCGGGGTTCACCGACATACAGATCAGTCCCACCCACCGGGTGCACGCCCACGCCCAGGCCGCGCTCATCCGCGCCTCCGCCGGCCCGCTCGAAGCGAAAGGAACAGCAATGACCCCGGTCGACCTGAAAGGAACAGCAATGACCGTCGAGGTATTCGAGCCCGCCCTGTGTTGTGCGACCGGCGTCTGCGGTGAGGATGTGGACCAGTCGCTGGTGACGTTCTCCGCCGACCTGGACTACGTCCGCGGCAGCGGCGGCAACGTCCGCCGCTACAACCTGGCCAGTGAGCCGCTTGCCTTCGCAGAGAGCGAGGCCGTCAGGGGGTTCCTTCAGGTGGTCGGGTCCAAGGGGCTGCCGCTGGTCCTGGTCAATGGCGTCACCGCGATGACCGGGGGCTACCCCGACCGCGCCCGGCTGGCCGAGTGGGCAGGCGTGGTTGCGCCCGCCGAGGCAGGATCGGCCGCGGCTCCTGCAGGAGCGACGATGCTCGGCCTTACCGCGGCGGCACCCACCTCCAGCGGCTGCTGTTCCAGCCCCGACGCCGAGACCTCCGACGCCTGCTGCTCCAGCTCAGCTGCTGATACCTCCTCCGGCTGTTGCTCCAGCTCAGCTGCTGGAACCCCCGGCTGCTGCTAGAACGGCCGCGAAGATGAAGTTCCTGGACGACGCGCCCCGTTTCCTCTTCTTCACCGGCAAGGGCGGGGTGGGCAAGACCTCCATCGCCTGCGCCACCGCGCTCTCCCTGGCCAGGGCGGGCAAGAAGGTGTTGCTGGTCAGTACCGACCCGGCCTCGAACGTCGGGCAGGTCTTCGGGCTGAGCATCGGCAACACCATCACCGAGGTCCCCGCCGTTCACGGACTCTCGGCGCTGGAGATCGACCCAGAGCAGGCCGCAGAGGCCTACCGGGAACGCATCGTCGGCCCGGTCCGCGACCTGCTCCCCGCCGCAGACGTCCGTTCGATCGAGGAGCAGCTGTCCGGGTCCTGCACCACCGAGATCGCCTCGTTCAACGAGTTCACCGCCCTGCTCACCGACAGTGACGTCACGGCGCAGTTTGACCACGTCCTGTTCGACACGGCCCCGACCGGGCATACCATCCGGTTGCTGCAGCTTCCCGGGTCCTGGACCGAGTTCCTCAACGAGGGCAAGGGTGATTCCTCCTGCCTGGGGCCCCTCGCCGGTCTGGAAAAGCAGAGAGCCGTTTACGCGGGCGCGGTGGCCGCCCTTGCCGACAGCCGGCGCACCCGGCTGGTCCTGGTCGCCCGTGCCCAGGAGTCCACCCTGGCCGAGATCACCCGCACCCATCGCGAGCTCGCCGCGATCGGCCTGACCCGCCAGCACGTGGTCATCAACGCGGTCCTGCCTGCCCCGTCCGATGACACGGACCTGCTCGCGACCGCGATCCGGCACCGTGAGCAGGCAGCGATCGCGTCCCTGCCCGCCGAGCTGAAGGATCTGCCGCTGGATCAGGTCGAGCTCAAGGCCACCAACATGGTCGGCGTCGACGCCCTGGAGGCCCTCTTCACCACCAGAGAGCCGACGCTGACCGCAGCCGCGACGCGGACCCCGGACACCTTCACCGAAGCACCCCTGACAGACCTGATCGACGAGCTCGCGACCCAGGACCACGGGTTGGTCATGTGCATGGGCAAGGGAGGCGTCGGCAAGACCACCATCGCCGCGGCCATCGCGGTCGCCCTCGTCGGCCGCGGCCACCAGGTGCATCTGACTACCACAGATCCCGCCGGCCACCTCACCGACACACTCGGAGGGTCCCTGGACAACCTGCAGGTCTCCAGCATCGACCCGGCCGAGGCCACCCGCAGCTACCGCGACCACGTCATGGCCACCAAGGGCGCCAGGCTCGACGAGCAGGGCCGGGCGATGCTCGCCGAGGACCTGCTCTCACCGTGTACCGAGGAGGTCGCCGTGTTCCAGGCGTTCTCCCGGGTCATCAGCCAGTCCCGCCGAACGTTTGTCGTGGTCGACACCGCGCCCACCGGTCACACCCTGCTGCTGCTCGACGCCACCGGCTCCTACCACCGCGACGTCGCCCGCAACATGGGCGAGAGCATGAACTTCACCACCCCTCTGATGCGACTGCAGGACCCCCGGGAGACCAAGGTCATCCTGGTCACCCACGCCGAGACCACTCCGGTCCTGGAGGCTGCTGAGCTGCAGGCTGACCTCGAACGCGCACAGATCCACCCCTGGGCCTGGGTGGTCAACAGCTCTCTGGCCGCCGCGGATCCGACCTCAGCCCTGCTGCGACTGCGCGCGAGCGAAGAGCTGCCGCAGATCGAGAAGGTGAAGGACGAGCACGCCACCCGACTCGCGGTCGTGCCGATGCTGCCCGCCGAACCCGTCGGCATACCGGCACTGGAAGCGCTCGGCGGAGCCCGGGTTGCCCTGACCCGATAAGCACCACCGAGATCCAGGTGGTCCCGCGGTCGACGAGGTCAAAGACCTGGAGCTGGGCCATCGAAGGGTCGTGCCTGGCAGCCCGGCAGACGGTCTCCCCTGATTTAGGCGCGCCGGCACTACGACGAAGGTCCGATGGCGCGGCAGCCCTGTCAGGGAGGAGAAAGGTACCTACATACTTGCGGCGGCAGACAGGGCACATCGTGAACATGCAATTCTGGCACCGTGGGGGTCTCGGGAAAGCCGACCATCACCGGCGTGGCAGCGGATCGAAGCAGAAGGAGCTGCGGCGATGAGCGTCGGGGGCACGGGTGACGGTGAAGGATTCGCCTCCCCGCCGTGGCTAAGGGTCGCCGCGGGATCAAACGCTGGCTCGGCCGAGCCCCTGCGACCTTGGCGCGTTTTCGGCCAGATAGTCGCCGGGGCTCTGGTCGTGATCTTTCTGGTGGCGGTGGTGGGGGGCGTGGCATCCCGTCGGTTTGGCGAGACCGATTCGGTGAACGACGCAGCCATGGCAGCCAACCTGCTGGCAGTAGCCGCTGCGCAGCCAGCCGTGAGCGAGGCGCTGTTGGTCAGTGATCCTTCGGCTGTGGCAGCAATGGACAAAGTGGTCCGTGAACGTGTGCTGAGCCCGTCGATCGTGAGAGTGAAGATCTGGGATGCCGCGGGGCGGATCATCTACTCGGATGCATCGGCGCTGATCGGTCAGCAGTTCCTGCTGGGGGAAGAGGAGCGATCCCTCTTGGCCCATCCCCTCACGAGCGGGCCGAGGCCAGCTGCTCAGACCCGGGCAGACGTGTCCGACCTGATGGCGCCCGAGAATCATCTGGAACGGGATCAGGGCAGGCTGCTGGAGGTCTACCGTCCGATCTGGACCCCTGCTGGTAGGCCTCTGCTTTTCGAGATCTATGCGCCCTATGGTGAGGTCGCCGCGCGGACCGGACAGCTGTGGGGGGGCCTTGCCGGAGTGACCGTGATCAGCCTGCTCCTGCTGGTACTACTGATGTTGCCCATCCTGTGGACCCTCCTGAACCGGCTGAGCCGGTCGCAGGCCCAACGCGAGGCGCTCTTGCAGCGTGCGACCGACGCCTCGACCCAGGAGCGCCGCCGGCTCGCCGGTGCTGTCGACGACGGGGTGGTTCAGGACCTCGCCGGCGCCTCCTATGCCGTCGCGGCCGGTGCGGCGCGCGCACAGACTCTGGGCAAGCCCGAACTTGCGGATCAGCTCCGGATGGCAGCCGCAACGGTGCGCACGAGTATTGGCGGCTTGCGTTCCCTGCTGCTGGACATCGATCCGGCGAGCCTGGCGACCGCCGGGCTCCAGGGTGCGCTGACCGACCTCGTATCCACCCTGCGATCTCGGGGGATGGCAGTGACTCTCGACCTGGACCCCCAGACTGGTCTTGACGCGGCTGGGGACCGGCTGGTCTTCCGGGTCGCCAGTGAGTGCATCGCCAACATCGCCAAGCACGCGGCCGCGATGAGCGTCCAGGTGTATCTGAAAAGAAGGGAAAGGCACGCCCTTCTGACGATCATCGACGACGGGGTCGGGTTCGACGCGGCCGGACTGTTAGCACACCCGAGCCAGGGCCATTCCGGTCTTGGGGTCTTGCGCGATGTCGTGGCTGACTCCGGTGCGGAGCTGCTCCTGAGCTCCAGGCCGGGAGCCGGCACTCGCTGGCAGCTCACGATCCCGCTCGGGTGACCGCGGTCCTGCTGCATCGCGGGGCTGGTGGCGGGGTCTTCCCTGCAATAGCAACGGTACTGGTCTGCGTGCTGTGCTGATGGCTCACCCGAACTCTGTGCGTGCCCGTGCTGACCTGATTGGTCGAGGCTGCCCCCGTTGGCCCCTGTTGGCCCCGGTCTGAGAGACCTCTCATCCCTGGCTCCTTGGCTTCTCACCGCGGTCCGCGAGGTTGAAGACATCACCACAAGGAAGAACCCGCACCTCGCGGCCTCACCCTAAGGAGCACGTCATGAAGACACGCAAAACGTTGATCATCGTCGGGACCATCGGCATCCTGGGCACCGGAACGGGAGCGGCGTTCGCGTCGCAGCCCTCCTCCGCCGACGACGTCGACCCGGCTCGGACCACCGTCACCGACAACGCCACCCCGCGGGCCACCAGCACCGATGACGACGCCAGCCACGGCGTCACGCTGACCCCGG
>JBBRZQ010000097.1:0-17166 GCA_038236535.1 Actinomycetales bacterium | reverse complement strand
CCCGCCGCCGCCGCCGGGCACCAACCTGCTCAGCAACCCGGGCTTCGAGTCCGGCGACACCCGCTGGTCTGCCACCCCCAGTGTCATCCGTCAGTGGGGTTCTTCCCAGCCGGCCCACTCCGGGACCTGGAGCGCGAGGCTGGGTGGCTACGGTGCCCCCCACGATGACTCGATCTCACAGCTGGTGACCATCCCGGCCGCAAGCAGCGCCACCCTCTCGTACTACGTCCACGTCAGCACCCTTGAGACTCCGCCGTTGCGGGTGTACGACACCATGACGGTCCGGGCCGGGTCGACCACGCTGCAGACCCTGTCGAACCTGAACGCGGCCAACGGGTACCAGCTCAAGACGGTCGACCTGTCCGCCTACTCCGGCAGGACCATCGCGCTGTCCTTCACCGGGTCCGAGGACGAGCTGGCCGCGACGTCTTTCGTGCTTGATGACCTGACCCTGACCGGATGGAGCTGTACCCCGTCGACCGTCATCTTCTCGCCGCTGGACTTCACCGGTGACGCCAGGTCTGATGTCATCCGGGTGACCTCGCCCGGCAACCTGTATCTCTATCGCGGCAACGGCCTCGGCGGCCTGAGCGGGCCAGCGACCTCGATCGGCACGGGCTGGGGCGGTTTCACCACGTTGTTCTCGCCCGGTGACTTCACCGGCGACCACAGGTCCGACATCCTGGGAGTCAGCGCCACCGGCGACCTGTACCGCTTCGCCGGCAACGGCGCCGGCGGGTTCACCGGCTCCGGTGTCAGGATCGGGAGCGGGTGGGGCGGTTTCACCAGGCTCTTCTCGCCCGGTGACTTCACCGGCGACGGCAGGTCCGACGTCCTGGGCGTGACGAGCCGCGGAGACCTGTACCTCTACCGTGGCAACGGCCTTGGCGGGTTCACCGGATCCGGCGTCAGGATCGGGACCGGGTGGGGCGGCTTCGTCAGCCTGTTGTCCCCCCGCGACTTCACCGGCGACGGCAGGTCCGACGTCCTGGGCGTCACGAGCAGGGGCGAGATGTTCCTCTACCGCGGCAACGGCCTGGGCGGGTTCACCGGCTCCGGTGTCAGGATCGGGACCGGCTGGGGCGGCTTCGTCAAGCTCTTCTCACCCGGTGACTTCACCGGCGATGGCAGATCCGACGTCCTGGGAGTCAGGAGCAACGGCTTCACCTACGTCTATCGCGGCAAGGGCACTGGCGTGTTCACCGGTTCCGGGACCAAGATCACGCCCGGTCTGAGCTGACCCCCGACTTTCCTGCGTACCTGGTGGCTCCCTCCATCACAATCTCAGCCGTTGCGGCGCGCCCTGACCCGTCGTGGTGCGGTCAGCGGCGACGATAGGACACCTGATGAGTCTCTTCGAGCGTGTGCGCCGCGTCCCCGTCCTGGGCGCACCCTCGAACGTGCTCGCCGATGGTCCGCTCCGGCTGCGCTCGGCGCTGGCAGGCGCCTCTGCCGCCCTGGTGTCGATGCTGTTGATCGCCACGCCCGGGCTCCTCACCTGGGTCGCCAGCCCGCAGAGCACCGTTGAGTGGCCGCAAGCGCTGTCTGTGGGGTCCTGCATCTGGTTGCTGGCCAACGGGGCCCGGTTGAGCTCCGGACCCGCCACCATCTCGCTGACTCCCCTCTTGCTGACCCTCATCCCGCTGATCGTCGCCACAACGGCAGCCCGCCGGATACTCGTCCAGCTTGACGACGAGCGCCCGGGCAGGCTGCAGCGGTGGGGAGGCCTGCGTCGGGATGTGGCTGAAGCCGGCCTCAGTTTCACTGCCGCCTATGCCGCTGTGGGACTGGTGGTCGCCCTCGCCACGGTTGGTGATCCCCTGCGTGCCTCTCTGCCGGGATCAGTCGCGGGAACTGCGGTCGTCGGTGCGGCCTCTGTGCTGGTTGCCGTGGCGATGGAGTTCCGGGGTCAGCTCGGCTCGGTGGCGCCCGGGCTTGCCGGTTTCCTCGAGGCCCGGGTGCCGATCCATCTGCGCCGCGCGATCATCCCGGGGCTGTGGGGAGCGGGCGCGGTCTTCGGCGCCGGACTTGCCCTGAGCCTGCTGATGGTCGTCCTGCACCTGGGGCGGATCGGCCGGCTCTACGACGCCCTGGGCCCCGACCCCGTCGGCATGGTCATGCTCGGCCTCGGCCAGCTGATGGTCCTGCCCAATGTCGCGCTCTGGGCCGCATCCTGGATGGCCGGGCCTGGCTTCGCCCTCGGCCGGGGCACCGCCATCACCTGGTCGCACTCCAACCCCGGGCTCCTGCCGCTCATCCCCGGTCTGGGCGCGGTGCCGGCCCCCGGCCCGCTGCCGGCCGGTCTGTGGCTCAGCGTCCTGGTGCTGGTTGCCGCGGGAGCGCTGGTCGGCTGGCGGGCACTTGGTGAGGTGGCCCGGCTCTCGTCCTGGCGGGCCAAGGCGGAGACCGCACTCTGGGCCTGTCTGGTCGCTGCCCTCGTGCTGACCTTGGCGATGGCCCTTTCTGGTGGTTCGCTCGGCGCCGCCCGACTCAGTGGTCTCGGGGCGCCGTCACTGACCTTCGGTGCGGCGGTGCTGGCCGAGCTGTTGGTGGGAGCAGGCGCTGTCGTCTGCCTCAGCCACCTGCGCGCTGCCCGACGTTGAGGATTCCCACCAGGGTCGAGTCGAGGCTGTTCCGGTAGCGGCTGTGGCAGTCCGCCGCCGCGATCGAGGTGTTCGCCCCCAGAGTGCACTCCTGGAGACCCTTGACAGCGAGGCGAGGCCGATGGGGCTCCTGGCATGGTCGGTGGAAGGAGGTGCGCACTTTCCGATATCGTCTCTCATCGTGACGGATATGACGGAGGCCGGGTCGACGCCCGGCTCCATCGTGGTCCTCGTCTCCGGCGCCGGCACCAACCTCCAGGCGCTCATCGACGCCACAGCCGACCCGGCCTACGGCCTTCGGGTTGAGGCTGTCGGGTCGGACCGTGACGACATCGAGGGGCTGGCCCGGGCACGGCGTGCTGGGATCCCCACCTTCGTCTGCAGGCTCGCCGACTTCCCGACCCGCGCTGACTGGGACGTCGCGCTGGCCTCGCAGGTGGCGGCCTACCAGCCCCGGCTGGTCGTCCTGGCGGGCTTCATGAAGCTGACCGGCCCGTCGTTCCTGCGGCAGTTCGCCGGTCGCGTCGTCAATACCCACCCGGCTCTGTCGCCGTCTTTTCCCGGCATTCACGGGCCGAAGGACGCGCTCGACTACGGCGTCAAGGTCACTGGATGCACGCTCTTCGTGGTCGACGCCGGCATCGACACCGGCCCGATCGTGGCGCAGCGGGCGGTCAGCGTGCACGAGGATGACACCGTTGAGACCTTGCACGAACGCATCAAGACAGCCGAGCGCCAGATGCTCGTCGACTACGTGGGCCGGATGGTCCGCGATGGTTTCTCCGTCACAGAACGAAAGGTCATCACCTCGTGAGCGAGTCGAAGGATTCCGGCAAGCGCGCCGTTTGTCGGGCGCTCATCTCCGTCTACGACAAGGCCGGCCTGGAGGTCCTGGCCAAAGGCCTGCACGAAGCCGGGGTCGCCCTGGTGTCGACGGGCTCGACCGCCGCACGGATCGCCGCAGCCGGTATCCCGGTGATGAAGGTTGAGGACCTCACCGGCTTTCCGGAAGTGCTGGACGGGCGGGTGAAAACGCTGCACCCCACGATTCACGCGGGGATCCTGGCCGACACCGGCAACCCGGACCACGTGGCGCAGCTGACCGATCTGGGCATCGAGCCGTTCGACCTGGTCGTCTCGAACCTCTATCCCTTCACCGACACGGTGAGCTCCGGTGCGACCCAGGAGGAGTGCATCGAGCAGATCGACATCGGTGGGCCCTCGATGATGCGGGCCGCAGCCAAGAACCATGCGAGCGTGGCGATCGTGACGAACCCCGCGGAGTACGGTTCGGTGCTGCTGGCCGTGCGCGGCGGCGGTTTCACTCTCGGTCAGCGCAAGACCCTTGCCGCAGAGGCCTTCGTGCACACGGCCAGCTACGACTTCGCCGTGGCCAGCTGGATGGGCAGCGTGCTGACGGACACCAGCGACGGCACCGGCTTCCCCGCCTGGGTCGGTGCGACCTGGACCAGGGCGAAGGTCCTGCGCTACGGCGAGAACCCGCACCAGAGGGCTGCGCTCTACGCCCACTGGCGTCCGGGCATCGCCACCGCTGAGCAGCTGCACGGCAAGGAGATGTCCTACAACAACTTCATCGACGCCGACGCGGCCCAGCGCGCGGCCTACGACCACGCCGAGCCTGCTGTGGCCATCATCAAACATGCCAACCCGTGCGGTGTCGCGGTCGGCGCCGACATCTCCGAGGCCTACCGGAAGGCTCATGCCTGCGATCCGCAGTCAGCGTTCGGCGGCGTGATCGCGACCAACCGGCCCGTGACGGCGGCGATGGCAGAGCAGGTCGCCGAGGTGTTCACGGAGGTTGTTGTTGCCCCCGACTTCGAGCCGGGGGCGCTGGAGATCCTGGGGCGCAAGAAGGCGATCCGTCTCCTGAAGCTGCCAGAGGGCATGGACCGCGGCGCCCAGGTGGACTTTCGCGCGGTCAGCGGTGGCGTGCTGATGCAGACCCGGGACAAGATCGACGCGGTCGTCGAGGAGGCCGACGGCGGACCCCGTGCCGGTGGTGACGACCCCTCGCGCTGGACGCTCGCCTGCGGCGACCCGGCCGACGTCGCGACGCTGGCCGACCTGGGCTTCGCCTGGCGGGCTATCCGCGCCGTCAAGTCCAACGCCATCATCCTCGTCAGGGCGGGGGCCAGCGTGGGTGTGGGGATGGGCCAGGTCAACCGGGTGGACTCCTGCCATCTGGCGGTGACCCGGGCCGGCGCAGACCGTGCGGCCGGCTCGGTGGCGGCTTCGGACGCGTTCTTCCCGTTCGCCGACGGACTACAGGTCCTGCTGGACGCGGGCATCCGGGCCGTCGTCCAGCCCGGTGGGTCCGTGCGGGACCCCGAGGTGATCGAGGCTGCCACGGCTGCCGGCATCACGATGTACTTCACCGGCACCAGGCACTTCGCGCACTGACTAGCTGGGCACGACGCAGACCGGGCGGCTGACCGCGTTGGTGATCTTGTCGCTGACCGAGACCACATGGGTCGCGGACAGGCATACGCGCCGGCCTGGGGACAGGCCCCGCAAGGTGGCGGAGGGGACAGCCCGGTGGCTGCTGTAGGTGACGATCGCGCGTGCCCGGGCCTTTCCCGAACCCTCGTAGATCACCGTGGCGACGACATCAGGGCGGATCGGCATCCGCCAGGTCACGATCAGCTCACCGGTGTCCGGGCCCGGGGTCACCGTCAGAGTCGCCGGGAGGTACTTGTCCTCGGCCGGTGATGAACCGGCAACCCCTGTCCGGGCCATGCTGTTGGGCGAGGTCCGGCCCTCGCCTGGGCGCTGGGTGCTGGACCCCCAGGTCATGAAGATCGCCAGAAGCAGCGCCAGCGCACCACCCAGGAGGGCAAGCGGTCGTCGGGTGCTGATCGCCGCGGCGAGCGCTCGTGGCGACGGACGGCTGGCTTCCTCACTGGTGGCCAGTCGCTGACCCAGATCGGCCAGGCTGGCGCCGAGCTGTGCGGCGGAGCCCGGACGATCCTGTGGCCTGGCAGCCATCGCCCTGCGCAACAGCTGTTCGAGCTCGGGCGGGACTCCGGGGCGCGCGATGACGGGCACGTCGTTGCGCAGGATCCGGGTCACCAGAGGGGCCAGACCGATGCTTGCCTCCGTGGCGAAGGGCGCCTGACCCGCAAGCAGCGTGTAGAGGGTCGAGCCCAGCGAGTAGATGTCAGCCGCCGCGGTGGCTCCCTTGCCCGCGAGGATCTCGGGCGCCGCGTGGACGACGGTGTACGCCCCGGTCTCGGTGGCGATCATGCTCGCGCCGTCGTCATCGTGCCGCACGCTGGCGATCCCGAAGTCGGCCAGCGCGGGCTCCCCGTAGGAGGTGATCAGCACGTTGGCCGGTTTGACGTCTCGGTGCAGGATGCCGGCCTCGTGAGCGGCGCTGAGGGCGTCACACAGCCGGACTCCGATGAGGATGACCTCGGCCACCGGCAGCGCGCCGGTCCTGCCCACCCTGTGTGCCAGCGAGCCTCCGGAGCAGTACTCCATGGCCAGCCACGGGCGGTGGCCGGCGGTGGTGCCCGCGTCGTAGACGGTCACGATGTTGGGGTGTGCGCAGACCCGCCCGGTGGCCAGGCACTCGGCGTTGAAACGCCGCAGCTGACGTTCGTTGAGACTGTCCGAACGCAGGATCTTAAGGGCCACGGTCCGGTCGAAGCGGGTGTCGAGGCCGCGGTAGACGACCGCGGAGCCACCCTGGTCGATCCGGATGAGGCTCTGGTAGCCGTCTGGAGCGTCGTGCACCGTCTCGGGAAGCAGGCCCGCCCCGCTGCTCGTGCCGACTGCGCCGTTGCCCCTCTCCACCCTCACCTCTCCTCGAGCCGCCCTGCCGGTATCGCGATCCCGTGCAGTTTGTCACGGCTGAGGGACCAGCACGGCAGGACTGCGGCTGCCTGTGGAAGGATCCAGACATGACCGCGCAGATCCTGGATGGCAAGGCGACCCTGGCAACGATCAAGGACGAGCTCAAGGGCCGTATCGCGGCGCTGGCGGCGCGGGGCATCGTGCCGGGCCTGGGGACCGTGCGGGTCGGCGAGGACCCGGGCACCCGCTGGTACGTCAATGCCAAGCACAAGGACTGCGCCGAGGTCGGTATCGCCAGTATCCGTCACGACCTCCCGACGGGAGCGACCCAGGCCGAGGTCGAGGCTATTGTCGACCAGCTCAACGCTGACCCGGCGTGCACCGGGTACCTGGTGCAGCAGCCGACCGGCCTCGACGAGTTCGCCCTGCTGTCCCGGGTGGACCCGGGCAAGGACGTGGACGGCCTGCACCCCTACAACCTCGGCTGTCTTGTCCTTGGCCAGGCGGCGCCTCTGCCCTGCACCCCGGTCGGCATCATCGAGCTGCTGCGCCGCTATGGGGTGCCGATCGCAGGCGCCCATGTCGTTGTCGTCGGGCGTGGCCTGACCGTGGGCCGGCCGCTCGGCCTGCTGCTGACCCGGCGCAGTGAGAATGCCACCGTCACCTTGTGCCACACGGGCACCCGCGATCTGGCCGGACATGTGGCCCGCGCAGACATCGTGGTGGCGGCCGCCGGGGTGGCCGGCATCATCCGGGCAGAGATGGTCAAGCCAGGAGCCGCCGTGGTCGACGTCGGCGTCAGCCGGCAGGCCGATGACGAGGGCAGGTCGCGAGTGGTGGGCGACGTCCACCCCGATGTGGCGGCGGTGGCCGGCTGGCTCACCCCGAATCCCGGCGGCGTCGGGCCGATGACTCGTGCCATGCTGCTCAGGAATGTCGTTGAGGCCGCTGAGCGTGCGGCCGGCATGTGATTTCTGCACGCTTCGGTGCCCTGTGGCTGGTCGCTGCCGGACTGATCTCCGGTCTGGCGCTGATCGGGCTGGACCACGTTCGTCGCGGCGGGCTCGTCATCGCCGGGGTCATGCTGGCTGCGGCCGTGTTCAGGCTGGTGCTGCCGGCAGCACGGGCCGGTGGGCTGGTGGTTCGCTCGCGATTTGTCGATGTGGTGTTCCTTCTCGGCATGGCGGTGGCGCTGTTCGCCATCGTCATCGCGCTGGACCTTCAGCCCAGAAGCTGAGCCCCGGGGGCCGCGGCGGACGGGTCCGGTCGCGGCCCGGACACAATGCCCGTCAGCACGAGGTGCTGACGGGCAGTTGGTGTCAAGCGGGTGGAGCTGGGCTACTTGATCAGGCCCAGGGCCTTGACGGCGTCGCGCTCTTCGACCAGCTCTGCAGTGGAGGCGTCGATCCGGGCACGCGAGAAGTCGTCGATCTGCAGGCCCTGGACGATCTCGTAGTTGCCATCCTTGGTGGTCACCGGGAACGACGAGATCAGGCCCTCGGGGACCCCGTAGGAACCGTCCGAGACAACGGCCATCGAGAGCCAGTCGTCAACAGCAGAGCCGCGCATCCAGTCGCGCGCGTTGTCGACGGTGGCAGAGGCGGCCGAGGCGGCCGAGGAGGAGCCGCGGGCCGCGATGATGGCCGCGCCGCGCTTCTGGACGGTCGGGATGAAGTCGGCCTCGAGCCAGGCCTGGTCGTTGACCAGCTGAGCTGCGTTCTGGCCGTTGACCTCCGCGTGGAAGATGTCCGGGTACTGGGTGGCGGAGTGGTTGCCCCAGATGGTCATCTTGCGGATGCTATTCACGCTCACGCCAGTCTTGGCGGCCAGCTGCGCCAGGGCGCGGTTGTGGTCCAGACGGGTCAGCGCGGAGAAGCGCTCGCGGGGGATGTCCGGGGCGTTGCTCATCGCAATGAGGGCGTTGGTGTTGGCCGGGTTGCCGGTGACCGTGATGCGCACGTCATCGGCGGCATGGTCGTTCAGGGCCTTGCCCTGCACGGTGAAGATCGCGCCGTTTGCCTCGAGCAGGTCGCTGCGCTCCATGCCCGGACCGCGCGGGCGGGCGCCGACGAGCAGTGCGAGGTTGACACCTTCGAAGATCGTGTTGGCATCGTCGCCGATCTGGACGCCGGCCAGCGTCGGGAAGGCGCAGTCGTCGAGCTCCATGACGACGCCCTCGAGGGCCTTCAGTGCGGGAGTGATCTCGAGCAGCCGCAGCTCCACGGGAACGTCCTTGCCGAACAGCGCGCCACTGGCGATGTGGAACAGCAGGCTGTAGCCGATCTGGCCTGCGGCGCCGGTGACGGCGACTTTGACGGGAGTAATGCTCACTGGTTGTGCCCCTTTGCCTTGCGCCCCTTCGGGCTGACTCGATGGGAATATACGTCGACGTTAGCAGCGACCGTCCCAGCTCTCATCAGGTGCTGCGATGCGCCAACCCCTGAGGCCGCCTGCGGGCGCGCTGAAGGCCGAAATGCAAAGTATCTTGATATCAAGGTAATCTCTGAACAGTTCACTGGAGCAGCCAGAGGTCGACCGAGGAGTCCACGCATGAGCAAGATCAAGGTTCAGAACCCCATCGTCGAGCTCGACGGGGATGAGATGACGCGGATCATCTGGCAGTTCATCAAGGACCGCCTGATCCACCCCTACCTGGATGTCGACCTCAAGTACTACGACCTGTCGATCCAGAAGCGCGACGAGACGGACGACCAGATCACCGTCGATGCGGCGAACGCCATCAAGAAGTACGGCGTCGGCGTCAAGTGCGCGACGATCACCCCCGACGAGGCCCGCGTCAAGGAGTTCGGCCTGAAGAAGATGTGGCCCTCGCCCAACGGCACGGTCCGCAACATCCTCGGTGGCACCATCTTCCGTGAGCCGATCGTCATCAGCAACGTCCCGCGGCTGGTGCCGGGCTGGACCAAGCCGATCATCATCGGCCGTCACGCCTTTGGCGACCAGTACAAGGCGACCAACTTCAAGGTTCCCGGCGCCGGCAAGGTCACCATCTCCTGGCATCCGACCGACGCGTCAGCCCATGAGCCGATCGAGCTGGACGTCGTCGACATCCCGGCCGAGGGTGGCGTGGTGATGGGCATGTACAACTTCAACAAGTCCATCGAGGACTTCGCCCGGGCGTCGCTGACCTATGGCCTGGAGCGCAAGTACCCGGTCTACCTGTCGACCAAGAACACGATCCTCAAGGCGTATGACGGAGCCTTCAAGGACATCTTCCAGGCCGTCTTCGACGCCGAGTTCAAGGACGCCTACGACGCTGCCGGCCTGACCTACGAGCACCGGCTGATCGACGACATGGTGGCTGCCTGCATGAAGTGGGAGGGCGGCTATGTCTGGGCCTGCAAGAACTATGACGGTGACGTCCAGTCCGACACGGTGGCCCAGGGCTACGGTTCGCTGGGCCTGATGACGTCGGTGCTGATGACCCCGGACGGCAAGACCGTCGAGGCCGAGGCTGCGCACGGCACGGTGACCCGGCACTTCCGACAGCACCAGCTCGGCAAGCCGACCTCCACCAACCCGATCGCCTCGATCTATGCGTGGACCGGTGGCCTCAAGCACCGTGGCAAGCTCGATGGCACCCCCGAGGTCACCGCCTTCGCCGAGACCCTGGAGCTGGTCTGCGTGCAGACCGTCGAGCAGGGCAAGATGACCAAGGACCTCGCCCTGCTGATCGGCCCGGACCAGGCCTTCCTGACCACCGAGGAGTTCCTGGCAGCGATCGACGAGAACCTCGCGGCGGCACTGGCCTGACTCTGCTGAGCCGGCGGGCGGTCGGATGGTACTTCACGACCACTCGCCGGCTGTGGCAAATGAGATGATTTGCCCTCGGCCGATCGGTCAGGGCTGACGAGTAGACGGCTGAGGCCAGCCTCATAACACCTGCTTGTGCGGGCGGTCATCACGACGCTCGAGGTATGAAACTCAGACCGGGAGCCCTTGTCCGCCGAGTCGGCGGCGTCGTCGTCATGTTGCTTGCCCTTGGCCCCGCGGTCCTGGTGGCTGCTCCGCCCGCACAGGCGTACGCGCCCAGCCGAGCCGCAGTTGCCACCTACGAGGCGCAGCTGGTCTACCAGATCAATGTTCAGCGGGTGAAGTACCACCGGCCCAAGCTGACCGCAGGAAGGCTGGCCAGCTGCCCCGACTACTACGCCAACGTGTGGTCCGCCCACCTGGCGAGCACCGGGCAGTTCTACCACCAGAGCATGTACCGCCTGCTGAGCAAGTGCCATGCCTCGGTAGCCGCCGAGAACCTGGCCCGTGGCAACGTCAGCGTGGCCCGCTTCATCACCGCATGGATGCTGTCACCCGGGCACCGGAAGAACATCCTGGACGGGCGGCTGACCCGGATCGGAGTGTCTGCGGTCTACGCCCGAGGTCAGTGGACCGTCACGACGGACTTCACCCGCCCCTGACCTCGTTCGGCACCGCCGGGCACCCCAAACTGTCGCCTGTCAGGAAGACGCGACAGAATAGCGCGCATGTGTGCGCCCGAGACTCCGAAGACCACCCGTAAGCCGCGTCTGCTGTCAGGCATGCAGCCCACCGGCTCGTTGCACCTGGGCAACTACCTCGGCGCCCTGGTCAACTGGGTGGAGATGCAGGAGACCTTCGACGCGTTCTACACCGTGGTGGACCTGCACGCGCTCACCGTCGAGGTCGCGCCGGCCACCCTGCGCGACCGCACGCGTGCCACGGCGGCGCAGTACCTCGCCGCCGGCCTCGATCCGGCCCGGTCCACTCTTTTCGTGCAGAGCCATGTCGCCGAGCACGCCCAGCTGGCCTGGGTCCTGTCCTGTCTGACCGGCTTCGGCGAGGCCAGCCGGATGACGCAGTTCAAGGACAAGTCCGGCAGGCACGGCGCCGAGGGCACGACGGTCGGGCTCTTCACGTATCCGGTGCTGATGGCCGCGGACATTTTGCTGTATGACGCAGACCAGGTTCCGGTGGGTGAGGACCAGCGCCAGCACCTCGAGCTGACCCGGGACCTCGCCGGGCGCTTCAACAGCCGCTTCGGTCAGACCTTCACCGTCCCCGAGCCGCACATCGTCACGGCGACTGCCAAGATCTATGACCTGCAGGACCCGACGTCAAAGATGAGCAAGTCGGCAAACAGCCAGAGCGGCGTGATCGACATGCTCGAGAGTCCAGCGACGATCGCCAAGAGGATCAGGTCGGCAGTGACTGACGATGGGCGTGAGGTCCGGTTCGACGAGGCGCAGAAACCGGGGATCTCCAACCTGCTGCGCATCTTCAGCGCCCTGTCAGGGCGTTCGATCGAGTCCCTTGAGGTCGACTACGAGGGCATTGGTTACGGCGACTTCAAGAAGGACGTCGCGGAGATCGTGGTGGACACCACGACGGGGTATCGCGATCGCACCCTCGCCCTGATGGCTGACCCCGCCGAGCTTGACCGGATTCTCGCTGAGGGGGCCGACCGGGCCAGGAATGTGGCCGCCACCACCCTGGCCAGGGTCTACGACCGGGTCGGCTTCTTGCCCGGCAAGGGATAGTGGCGGTGAAGATGATCAGCGTATCCATTGCCGTACCACCGCCGTTTGCCGGAGAGCTCCAGCGGCTACGGGCATCGTTCGGTGATCCTTCAGCCAGGTCGATCCCGACCCACGTCACGCTGCTGTCACCGACGGAGATCTCAGACGAGGATGGCCCCGCGATCCACGACCACCTGCGAAAGGTGGCAGGTGAGCAGCACCCCTTCACCATGTTGCTGCGCAGCACCGGCACCTTTCGCCCGATCTCCCCGGTTGTCTTTGTCCAGGTGGCCGGCGGGATCAGTGCCTGTGAGCGGATAGAGCAGGCGATTCGTACGGGACCGTTGAAACGGGATGTGCAGTTCTACTACCATCCTCACGTCACAGTCGCCCACCACGTCGACGACGCGGCGATGGACCGCGCGTTCAACGAGCTGGCTTCGTTCGAGTGCTCCTTCGAGGTGAGGGCCTTTGATCTCTTCGAGCACGGCAACGATGATATCTGGCGCCCGGTGAGCACCTTCGACTTTGGCCCGGGAGTGACCGGGGACTCGGGCCCCAGGCCGTGAAGGCCGCGGTCGCGCGGTTCGGTGCGAGCCGCGCCGGGCGGGCATGGAAGCGTTATGCCGATGCCCGCGGCAACATCCTGGCGGCAGGGGTGGGATACTTCGCCTTCTTCTCGATCTTCCCTGCCGCGGCACTCGCGCTCGTGGTGTTCGGGTTTGTCCTGCGCGAGCACCCCGATCTGCTGCACCGGATCTTTGACCATCTCAGCGACTACCTGCCGGGCCTGGTCCAAAATGCCCAGTATCCCCAGGGGCTCATCAAGATCCAGGCGCCGCCGGCCCTTGCTCTCTCAGTCGCCGGTGTCATTGCCTTTCTCACGCTGGTGCTTGCTGGGCTGGGCTGGCTGGGTGCGGTCCGTGAGGGAATTCGCGCTGTCTTCGGTGTGCAGGGGCCAGCCGGCAACCTGATCATCAACAAGGTCCGTGACCTCGGCGTGCTCTTCACCCTGGGGCTCGGCATTGCGCTTCTCGCCGTCCTGTCGACCGTCGTCGGTGCTGGCGCCGGGTGGGTTGCCAACGGGATCGGGCTGGCCGGTCAGGACTGGGTGGTCGTGCTGGCAGGGTTTGCCCTGAGCGTTCTGGCGGACACGGCTCTGATGATCATCCTGCTCCGCGTGGTCTCGGGTGTGCGGGTGCCCTGGCGCGACCTTCTGCAGGGTGCCCTCGTGGGCGGGGTCGGGTTCAGTCTGCTGAAGATCTCCGCTGCCGCCTTGCTGCCCCGGCTGACCGCCAACCCGTTGTTCGCCTCCTTCGCGATCGTGGTCGGGCTGTTGATCTGGCTCAACCTGATCGCGCGGCTGACCCTGATCTCGGCAGCCTGGGCGGCCAACGACATCGATGAGATCCATGAGGGTGGCTCGGTCACCCGGGTCCGGGCGCTCAGCGGTGAAGAACCCCTGGGGGTGTCCGGGCCCGTGGCCATCACAGCCAGGCCCGTGGCCGTCATTGACAGTTCGCTGCCCACCTTCGGTGAGCGCTCTGGTGATCGTACGGCGGTGGTCTCCGGAGTGGTGCTGGGTGTTGCGGCCGTTGCGGTCAGCGGGGCGCTGGCCCGCGGCCTGCGCTCCGTGGTGCGGATCGCCAGGGGCTGAGAAGCCAGCTCAGTGGCGCTTGCGGAATGCGCTGCGCGCTAGCCAGGCGGCGATCAGAGCCAGTGCGCTGATCCCGCCGACCACGCCGATCCAGTTCGGGAACCCGGGGCCGGCGGCCTCCTGCGAGATGGCCGGCAGCACCTGGACCCTGGGGAGGGCGGTAGGCGGTGTTGTCGGCTTCGCCGCGGCCTCGGCCTCAGCGGGCTCGACCAGCTCGCCGATCGGGGTGACAGAGGAACCGTGGGCGAAGGCCCAGTCCAGCAGTGCTGCGGTTGGCCGCCAGCTTCCCGAGGGGCTGGCCATCTCTGTCAGGAGGTACGTCTTGCCTGCCCGGGTTGCCGCCTCGATGTAGGTGAACTTGGCAGCATTCGTGTAGCCGTTCTTGATGCCGATCGCGTCCGGGTAGTTGAAGATCAGCTTGTTGTGATTGCTGATCTGGAAACCGGCTCGTCGTTTGCCGTTGGCGGTCCGGCCGCCCGACAACGTTGCCTGCCTGGTTTTTACGTAGCTCCGGAAGGTGGGCAGTGCCATGGCGGCACGGCCGATCAGCGCCAGGTCGTAGGCGCTGGTCTGCTGGCCGCGCGCGTCCAGACCGCTGGGGTCCTTCGCTACGGTGTCCAGGGCGCCGAGCTGTGCCGCGGTCGCGTTCATGTCCGCCAAGGTGACGGCCACGCTGTGGTTTCCGCGGGCTAGGGCGTAGGCGGTGTCGTTGCCCGAGGCCATCAGCATCCCCTGCAGGAGTGTCCCGGCTGCGTAGGTGGTGCCGGGAACGATCCCGAGGCGGGTCCCGTCAACCTTCACGTCCTCCGGTTTCACCACGATCTTGTGGTTCACGTCGAGCAGAGGGATGAGCGTCAGCGCGGTGAGGGTCTTGAGCGTGCTGGCCGGCAGGTGCGGGGCGTGCGGGGCTTTGGCGACCAGGATCTGCCCGGTGTCCATGTCGGCCAGCAGGTAGGAGGCTCCGGGCATCGCGGGTGGCGGCGGAACGCCCCGCTTGAGGTTGACGATGACCCCTCTGGCAGCGAGCTGCTGGCCGCCGACGGGGGTGCCGGAGGAGGCGGGCGAAACGGAACCGGCGGTAGCTGCGGGCGCCGGGGAGGCCGCTGCTGCCACGCTCAAAGTGCCCGCGGCGCTGAGCGTGAGGCTCAAGGCGAGGGCGGGCGCGGCGAACCGGAACGATGTCATAGGCAGGATGATCTTAATCGATTGAGACGGGTTCAAAGATCAGTGGTGCGGGGCTGCCCGGCCGGCGTGGCCCTGTACCGTCTTCGCCATGGCTGAAGGCGCTGGAACCGCGAAACCGATCGCCCGCACCGTGACACCGATCGATGACACAGCAGCGATTGACGGCTTGTGGGCGGTGATCCCCGCCGGGGGGTCGGGGACGCGGCTCTGGCCGTTGTCCAGGTCGTCGTCGCCGAAGTTCCTGCACGACATGACCGGCGCCGGAAGCTCACTCCTGCAGGCGACCTGGCATCGGCTCCGGCCCCTGTGTGGTGAACGCATCATGGTGGTGACGGGGGCGCTGCACGAGGTGGCCGTGCGGGATCAGCTGCCCGGGCTGGACCCTGCCAACCTGGTGGCGGAGCCCTCGCCGCGGGGATCCATGGCCGCGATCGGGCTCGCCGCGGCGATCCTCGAGCTTCGTGACCCTGAGGCGGTCCTCGGCTCTTTCGCGGCGGACCACATCATCGGCGAGCCGGAGGTGTTTGCCGGCTGCGTGCGCGAGGCGGTCGCCGTCGCGCGAAGCGGCTACGTCGTCACCATCGGCATCGAGGCCACCTACCCGGCCACCGGTTTCGGCTACATTCGCGTCGGTGACCCGCTGGCGATCGCGGGTTCTCCGCATGGACGGATGGTCCGGTCCTTCGTCGAAAAGCCTGACGCGAGGACGGCTCTGAGGTTCCTTGAGACCGGCGAGTACCATTGGAACGCGGGGATGTTCGTGGTGGGGGCAACGGTCCTGCTTGATCTGCTGGCCGAGTTCCATCCGCTGCTCGCCGCCGGGCTGCGCGACATTGCGGCCGATCCAGCCCGGCTGAGCGAGCTGTGGCCGGGACTGACCAGTATCGCCATCGACCACGCAGTGGCCGAGCCGGCGGCGGCGGCCGGCCATGTCGCCGTGGTGCCGGGGCGCTTCAGCTGGGATGACGTGGGCGACTTCGCCTCACTGGGTTCACTGCTGTCCGACGTGACGTTCGTTCCGGGGCTGAAGATCCTGGGCGACCATGACCGGGTGCTGGCCAAGGACACCACCGGCGTGGTCGTCCCCGGCTCGGGCCGGACGGTCGCCGTGCTCGGTCTTGACGACATCGTGGTGGTCGACACCCCGGATGCCCTGCTCGTCACCACCCGGGCCCGCGCCCAGGACGTCAAGGCTCTGGTCGACCTGCTCAAGGCGTCAGGGCGCACCGACCTGACCTGACAGGGGGGTCCCGGGACCCACCCTCCACCTCGCGGGCCGGAAGAGTTCGTTACGCTCGGAGCATGGCTGAAACTTCCGTTGCCCGCAGCGAGTCTGACCTCCCGATCGCCCCCGTCTATGACCAGCTGACTCTTGACGGCTTCGACCCTGCCGAGAGCCTGGGGTCGCCGGGCAAGTTCCCTTACACCCGTGGTGTCTATCCCACGATGTACACGGGCCGGCCATGGACGATGCGCCAGTATGCCGGGTTCGGCACGGCCTCGGAGTCCAACGAGCGGTATCACCAGCTGGTCAAGGCCGGCACCGGTGGCCTGTCAGTGGCCTTCGACCTGCCGACCCAGATGGGCTACGACTCCGACGAGCCGATCGCCGACGGTGAGGTCGGCAAGGTCGGCGTCGCGATCGACTCGGTGGATGACATGCGCACCCTGTTCCAGGGGCTGCCGCTGGACAAGGTGAGCACGTCGATGACGATCAATGCTCCCGCCGCGCCGCTGCTGATGATGTACCAGCTGGTTGCCGCCGAGCAGGGCATCGAAGGCAAGCAGCTCACCGGCACGATCCAGAACGACGTCCTCAAGGAGTACATCGCTCGCGGCACCTACATCTACCCGCCGAAGCAGTCGCTGCGCCTGATCAGCGGGATCTTCTCGTACTGCCACGAGAACATGCCGCGCTGGAACACGATCTCCATCTCGGGCTATCACATGGCCGAGGCTGGCGCCACGCCCGCGCAGGAGATCGCCTTCACCCTGGCTAACGCCAAGGAGTACGTGCGCACCGCGCAGGCGGCGGGTCTGGATGTCGATGACTTCGCACCGCGGCTGTCCTTCTTCTTCGTGGCCCGTACGACGCTCCTCGAGGAGGTCGCCAAGTTCCGTGCCGCCCGCCGGATCTGGGCGCACATCATGAGGGACGAGTTCGGGGCCAAGAATCCCAAGTCGCAGATGCTGCGGTTCCACACCCAGACCGCCGGGGTCCAGCTGACCGCACAGCAGCCCGAGGTCAACATGGTGCGGGTGGCACTGCAGGGCCTGGGCGCGGTTCTCGGAGGAACCCAGTCGCTGCACACCAACTCCTTCGACGAGGCCCTTTCGCTGCCGAGTCAGAAGGCCGCCCGTCTGGCGTTGCGTACCCAGCAGGTCATTGCCT
>JBBRZQ010000096.1:0-17311 GCA_038236535.1 Actinomycetales bacterium | reverse complement strand
GCTCATCATGACTCGGGAAGGGGATGACCAGGGCAAGGACGAACAGCAGGACCATCACGCAGATGATCGCCAGGTTAGCCACCGAGATCTGGATCACGCCCCAGTGGATGTACTTCCCGGGTCCCTCCGCCACAACGCTCAAGGCACTCATCACAGCCAGCCACCTGCTTCGCTTTGGTGAACGGGTCAGGTCGACACCGTTGAGAACTGTCCAAAGGTAGCGCCCCGAAGTGGCTTTCGGGGCGGAATTGAGGGTGGCGAGTCGTCTCGTTGTAGTAACGCTTAGTGGTCTATGAGCTATTACTAGGGCTCGGTTAGTGCTGTCTGAGCGACTTGTGTGGCTCGCCGCCTGGCCCGTCTCCGCTTCGCGTGGTCCGCCGGTGCAGCACGTCGCTCACCTCGCGCAGGGGGGCCCGCAGATGCCGGGAGAGACGCGCTCTGGCTGAGCGCAACGCGCTGATGCCGCTGCCCGGCCACAGGGCAGCCCTGAGCCGAACCCGGCCCGCGCGAGTTGACGCAGCGGCATCGAGCACCTGGCGTGCATCTGCGTCAAGGCCTTCCGTGCCGGGAGCGGCCGCTGCATACCGTGAACGTTCCAGGGTCTGCACCAGGCGGCCGAGCGCCTGCGAGGCCGACCCGTTGAGCGAGGCCTCGCGGTCGTAGTACCCGCGCAGCTGGCGTGGGGTGAGGCTTGGTGCGGTGGCGATCCCCAGATCGCTCAGTGATGAGGTCAGCTGCTCCCACTGCACCTCCACCTGCTCGGCGGTGGTGCGGGCTGCCCGGAGGCTGCGCCGACGGCGCCACAGCGCTGCCCCGGGCACGACCGCCGACCCGAGCAGGACTATCAGGGAGCCAACCAGGATCGCCCCCCATCCATGGGTGAGCCACCGCAGGACCGGGTTCGCACCCAGGCCGGTCTGCGGACCGGCGCCGCCGCTGGTCGCGGTGTCGCCGAGATCCTTGCGTGTGTTCGTCCCGGCAACCGGGGCCGTCGCGGTGCCCTGCGGACGAGGGTCGGCCGCGGTCCGGGGCGCCTTCGCGGGGGTCGCGTACCCGGGCGTGCTCCCGCGTGAGGGGGTCGGCTCGAAGCGGGTCCAGCCGATACCGTCGAGGTACAGCTCCGGCCACGCGTGGGCATCCGCCGCGATGACGGTCCAGACGCCCTTTGACTGGGTCCCCGGCAGGAAGCCGAGGTTCATCCGTGCCGGTATGCCGGCGGCCCGGGACATCATCACCATGGCTGTCGCGAACTGCACGCAGTAACCCTGCTTGGTGACCAGGAAGCTCGTCAGCGGGTCGGCGCTGGCGCCGTTACCGGACAGGCTCTTGGCCCGGGGAGCCAGCTTCAGGGAGTAGCTGAAACCGCCGTCGGCGCGCAGGTACTGCTGGATGGCCATGGCCTTGTCGTAGACAGAGGACTTGCCGGCGGTGACCTCAGCGCTCAGCGCGGTGACCCTTTCGACATACGGCTCTTCCAGTCTCAGGTCCAGGTCGAACAGGGGCCGCTCGCGGTTGCTCAGCGGGGGAGCGTTGCGCAGCATCGCCGCGGTGGGTTCCAGCCGCAGATACGACACTGTGTAGGAGTCTGGGCGCTTGGCCACCCGGATGCTCTGGGTCTGATAGTCCGCGCCCCAGTCAACGCCACCGAGGTCCGCGGCGACCAGTGGGTACGGCGCAGCCAGGAAGGGGTCCTGGAGCAGGTTGCGGCGGACCTCCATGACGAAGGTTCGCTGGGGGACGTCGGACGAGAGTCCGCTGGGCTCGGGGACGCTGGGGTTGGCGGTCAGGTCTGGTTTGCCTGAGCTCGAGAGCCAGGGCCTGCCCCACGGCAGCCATAGCCCGGGCTCGGGCCGGTAGTAGGCGCCTACGGCAACCCGCAGCGGGGGCGGGGCGTTGTCGGCAGTCGAGTACTGCAGCACCGGGGCCCTGCTCCGGCTCTTCAGGTCGGCGGCCAGGTCGAGGCTCTGCGAGAAGCCCACCGTCTGGGCGCCGTTGGCGGCTCCCACCGAGTTTCGGCCCAGGCCCGAGGCAAGGAAGATCGGCTTGGGGTGCGGCAGAACAGCCGGAACGGCCACCGCGGCGATCAGTGCCAGAGCCCCGAGCACTCGCGCTATCGACGCATGCTCATACACACCTTGGGGCTCGGCGCTCTGCGCTGCCGGCGTCTGGGCCATCGCACTCGTCGTGCCCCATTGGCGCAGGATGGTCCGTCCCGAGCGGGCCATCAGGATGAGCCACATGGCACTGGCCGCCAGGAAGAAGAGGACAGGCATGGTGGAACCCTTGTTGGCCACTGCCGCCAGAAACACTGTCAGCAGCGGCAGGCCGGCCATCGAGGGGGAGCGGCAGGTGACGGCCAGGTAGTCCACCGCCAGCGCGGCCAGGCCCAGGGAGCACCCCACGACGAAGATCAGCCCCGGCGTGGTGGGCGCCGGTGCGGCGAACTTCTGCGCGGTGTTGACCGCCTCCTGGACCAGCCGTCCGGCGAAGTCCAGCGTCTCTAGGGTCGGTAGTCCGTACCAGAGATGCTCCCGGCCGTAGAGAGTGCCCGCGGCCAGCACCGAGCACAGGACCTGCACCGTCAGGACCTGCCAGCCGCGAAGCGCCAGCGACCTGGCTCCGACGCCACTGAGCACGATCACCGCGAGCACCACCAGAGTCCCGCGCAGCCAGGTCGGCTGGGCGAGCAGGGTGGAGATCGGCCAGGCCGCGGTCAGCGTGGCGAGCGCAGCAAGGGTCGCATCGATCGGCTGGCCCGACCGGCGCGCCCGACCGCTCATCGCCCGGTCCCGACCATGACGGCACTGGCGGTGGAGATAAGGGTCCAGACCTGCCCGACCGTCATCCCGGCGGTGACCACGCAGGTGCTCCATCCGGCCGCTGACGCCACGCCTGCCAGGGCCAGCGTCCGGTCGGTGGGTTCCCCCGGCCGTGGTCTGGTGAAGCTGGCCGTGTCGAGCAGGATCAGCAGCCCGGTCCCTTCCGGCCGACGCAGGGCTGAGGTCTCCCTGAGTGTCGCATCGTCAAGGTCGGTGACGATGGCGATCACCAGGTCGCCGGCTGAGGTCATCGGACTCGCCCAGCGCAGCACCTCGTCGAACTGTGCCGGGGTCCCCAGCTGGGCCATCGCCAGGGAGGCGAGCACGTCATCGATCTCGACGGCTTGGGTGGCCTGTCCCATGGCCGTGCTCTCGCTGCTGGCCAGGTGGAGCGAGTAGTGGTTCTCGGACAGGTGCGAGGCGACGGAAGCGGCCGCGGTCACTGCCCATTCGAAGGAGCCCATGGTGCCTGATCCCTGGTGACCGGTCGTCCGCGAGTCGAGAACGATGACCGCGTGACGCCGGGCCGGGTGGTCTTCCTGGCGCACCATCAGCATGGACCGGTGGGCGGTGGCCGGCCAGTGGATCCGGCGCAGGTCATCGCCCTGCTGGTAGCTCCGGACGGCGACGTCGTCCTCGCCGTGCAGGGCGACCATGTGCGGGATGGCGCCTTCCGCGCCGATACCGTCCGCGCGGGGGTGTCCGCGACCCAGGACCTCGATGCGTGGCAGGACCAGGATGTCGGTGGAGCCGGGCACGGAGGTCGTGGTGATGGCCAGGCCGTAGGGATCCGGCTTGCGCAAGGTCAGCGGGCCGAGCCGGAACCGTCCGCGGGCCTGGGAGCGGATCTGGTAGTCCACCTCACGGATGTCGCCCGGCTCCATGTCCGGCAGGACGAACCTGGGCCGGTCGCCCAGGAGGTAGTGGACCTCTTCTTCCGCGAGCTGAAGCGGGCTGCGCCGGCCGGAGGAGTTCGTGACGATGATCACGACCTGGACCGTCCCGTCGACCATGAGCCGCGCGGGGTGGACGGTGCGGGTGACCACAAGGCCGTGGCTGCCGCGCCTGGCGCGCAGGCCGGCCAGCAGCGGCAAGGCGCACACGAGCACGCCGACCCGGGTGATGTCGGTGAAGCCGAGCAGCAGACCGCCGGCCACCAGGGTCAGGCCGGCTGCCACAAAGGCGCGGCCGCGGGTGGTGAGCCCGCCCCGGGCACGGGCTACCTGCTGGGTCATGTCTGGGTCATCTCTGGGGTCACTGTCCCTGGGCCTTCCTTCGCCGGTAGGCCGCTCAGCGCGCTGCAGATGGGAGGGGGGTGCGCGCAACGATCTCGTGGATGACCTCGGCGCAGGTGCGGCGGGCCACCTGGGTCTCGCCGGCCGGGATCACGCGGTGGGCCAGCACCGGCTCGGCCAGCGCCTGGACATCATCGGGCAGGACGTGGTCGCGACCCGCCAGCGCGGCGTACGCCCGGGCAGCGCGCAGGAGGTGAAGGCTGGCGCGGGGCGAGGCCCCGAGCCGCAGCGCGGTCGTGGTGCGGGTTGCCGTGGTGAGATCCACGATGTATTGCCGGATGGCCGGGCTGGCATGCAGCGTGCGCACGATCTCGATGAGCTTGCCGATGGTCTGGCCGTCGGTCACCGGCGACAGGTCCAGCAGCGGGAAGGCGCCGCCGTGAGTGTCGAGAATCGCGACCTCGGCCGCCGCTGAGGGATAGCCCATCGAGATGCGGGCCATGAACCGGTCCCGCTGTGCCTCGGGCAGGGGATAGGTGCCCTCCATCTCGATCGGGTTCTGGGTGGCCATCACCATGAACGGCTTGTGCAGCTCATAGGTCTCCCCGTCAACCGTTACCTGGCCTTCCTCCATGCACTCCAGCATTGCGGACTGTGTCTTGGGGGAGGCGCGGTTGATCTCATCACCGACCACCACGTTGGCAAAGATCGCGCCCGGCCTGAACTCGAAGTCGCGGAGGTCCTGGTTGAAGACACTGACCCCGGTGATGTCGCTGGGAAGCAGGTCGGGGGTGAACTGCACTCGTCTCATCGAGCAGTCGACCGATCTCGCCAGAGCCTTGGCCAGCATGGTCTTGCCGACGCCGGGGACGTCTTCGATCAGCAGGTGGCCCTCGGCCAGCAGGACGGTGATCGCCGTGTTGATGACGTCCGGCTTGCCCTCGATGACGGTCGCCATGGCCTGGCGCATTCTGGTGGTCACGTCCCTGACGAGGTCGAGCCCGTCCCCCTCGGACCCGGAATCCCGGATGACCTCATCGTCCCTGAGTCCCTCGCGTGCGGGGCCGATCGTGTCCACTGTTCCTCCCGTTCTTTCCTCGATCTTGCACCACTTCGCGCAATCCGTCACGGGAGTCTACGAGGAAGGGCTCGCGGTCCCATTTGCTCCACTCCGGAGTCGGGCCCCTGACCTGTGCAAACACGGCAGTAAAGAGCCGATCTATGGTCATTTTGCGTTGACGGTGGTGCAAAGTGGAGTAACGTGGAGGGCGGTGGAAGAGTTGTTGTCATGATCCGGCTCGGGTCATTGAACGGGGAGGGAGGGCGCTGTGTTCCTTGGTACGCACACCCCCCGACTCGACGACAAGGGCAGGCTCTTCCTCCCGGCCAAGTTCCGTGACCGCCTGGCCAGCGGGCTGGTGATCACCAGGGGGCAGGAACGGTGCCTCTACGTCTTTCCGATGGATGAGTTCGTCCGGGTAGCCGAGACGATGCGTACCGCCCCCGTCACGAGCAAAGCCGTTCGCGACTACCTGCGCGTGTTCCTGTCCGGTGCCTCGGATGAGATCCCGGACAAGCAGGGCAGGGTGACCGTCCCGTCGAACCTGCGCGAGTATGCCGGGCTCACCCGGGACTGCACCGTCATCGGCGCCGGGTCGCGGGTCGAGCTGTGGGATACCAGCGCCTGGGACACCTACCTCGCCAGCACCGAGCAGGCCTTTGCCGATCAGTCCGAGGAGGTGATTCCCGGACTCCTGTGACTCCCGCGGCAGCGGAACCGGGCCCTGAGGTCAGGTCTCCACCCGCTTCGCGTCCCGACCTCACTTCCCCGTGGCCGGGCCGCACTCAGAGAAGCGGTTGGAGACCTGAAGCCAGGGACCACCCACCGGACCAGCAGCACACGACGTACCACCTCGACGATGCAGGGCCTCACAGAAGAAGGGCTTCACAGACGAAGAGCTCGTCCCGCAGAAGCACGAGGACCTTCCCAGACGCAAGAGAAAGACGCACCGATGATGGCTCGCCGGACCGCCCAGGACTCTCACGTCCCTGTCCTGCGCGACCGAGTCGTCGAGCTGCTCGCCCCCGCACTGCAGGAAGAGGGCGCGATCATGGTGGATGCCACTCTGGGGATGGGCGGTCACAGCGAGGCAATCCTGCAGGCCTGCCCGGCGGCCCGCGTCCTGGGCATCGACCGCGACCTCGAAGCGCTCGACCTGGCCGGCGGGCGGCTGGCCCGCTTCGGCGATCGGTTCACCCCGGTGCACGCGGTGTACGACGAGCTGCCACACCTCCTGACCGGCCTCGGGATCCCGGCGCGGTTGTCGGCCTCCGCGGTTCTTCTTGACCTCGGGGTGTCCTCGTTGCAGCTCGACGAGCAGGAGCGCGGTTTCGCCTACCGGCATGACGCCCCGCTGGACATGCGGATGGACCAGGACAGCGGGATCACCGCGGCCCACGTGCTGAACACCTATGACCAGGCCGATCTTGAGCGCATCATCCGTGCCTATGGCGAGGAGCGTTTCGCCAAGCGGGTGGCCTCGGCCATCGTGCGTGAGCGCGCCAGGGAGCCGTTCACCAGCTCGGCACGCCTGGTCGACCTGCTGCGTTCGACGATCCCGGCCGCGTCACAGAAGAGCGGCGGGCACCCCGCCAAACGCACCTTCCAGGCGTTGCGGATCGAGGTCAACGGCGAGCTCGAGTCCCTCGCGGCCGTCCTTCCCGCAGCGGTGGACGCACTGGCCGTGGGCGGTCGTATCGCCGTCCTGAGCTACCACTCGCTGGAGGACCGGCTGACCAAGCAGGCGCTGGCGGCGGGTGCTCACAGCGGCACCCCGGCCGGCCTGCCGGTCGAGCTGCCTGAGCTTGCGCCATACCTGCGCCTGCTCACCCGCGGTGCCGAAGAGCCGGCTGCCGCAGAAGTCATTGACAACCCGCGCGCCGCATCGGCGCGGCTGCGGGCTGCAGAACGTACCCGGGTCTCGAAAGGACACCTCGCATGAGCCAGATGACCTCTACAGCGCGAGTCGGCGCTCGAGCGCTGAACCGGCCGGCCACAGAGACGCCCCGACTGCGCGTGGTGACCGGCGCGCCGTTGCGTCACGGCGGTGCCGCCTTCGGCGTGATCTGCGCAGTCCTGCTGGCGGTCGGGCTGGTCGGCCTGCTTCTGCTCAACACCTCGCTGGCCCAAGGTTCCTTCACCCTGTCCAGGCTTCAGGCCACCTCCGATCAGCTGGCCGACACCCAGGGCGCCCTCAACCAGTCCCTGGCGGCGTCGGAGGCCCCGGCCAACCTGGCCAGCCGGGCGGTCAGCATGGGGATGGTGCCGGCCCAGTCCGCCGCCTTCCTGCGGCTCTCCGATGGCAAGGTCATCGGCGTGGCGAAGTCGGCGTCGCGGGACCACACGCTTACCGTGGGAGTGCCGCCGGTATCGGCAGCTGCCCCGGTGGTCGCCAGGCCCGTGAAGAAGGCACCGGCAGTGGCGGGCGTCAAGCCGGCCAAGCAAGCACAGGTCGCTGTGAAGGCGCCCAAGCCAGCTAAGAGGTGAGCGGGTGAATCACCCACAGACTCCCGGCCGCGCAGGCCCGGGTGGATCGGGCCATGCCCGCCGTCCTGCCCGGGCCCGGGCATCTGGAGTCTCGTCGGGCACACCGGTCCGTCGGCGTCCGGCGGAGGGAAGCGCCGTTCGTGCCTCGCGGAAGTCCTCGGTCCCGCCTCCTCGCAAGCCACCCCGGAAGCCGGCTACCGGCACGCGGTCGCCCCGGGCGGGCGGAACTGGCTCCCGGCGGCCGCCGGGGACCGGGCCGGCCCGGAAGGTCCGGGCTGGTGTCGTCCATCCGGAACGCCGCGTCCGGTTCCTGCTGCTGACCGGGCTGTTCATCCTCAGCGTCTTTGCCGCCCAGCTCGTCCGGCTGCAGGCGATCGACTCCTCGGCAATGGCCAGCGCGGCCCTCAAGAGCCGCCTGAGCATCGTGGCGGTCCCGGCGTTGCGCGGCGACATCACGGCCTATAACGGTGAGGTGCTGGCCACCAGCATCGAACGCCGCAACGTGACCGCGGACCAGACCGCGGTGCCGACATACAAGAAGAAGATCAACGGCATCCGGACCACGGTCGGTATCGCCGGGGCGGCGGCAGACCTTGCCCCGTTGCTGGGCAAGCCCCCGGCCGAGCTGGTCGCGACACTGACCGGCAGCCGGAGGTTCGTCTATGTCGCCAAGGACATCTCTGTCTCCGACTGGCACACCATCCGGGCGATGGGGATCCCGGGCATCTTCAGCGAGCCGACCTCGTCCCGTTCGTATCCGACGTCCTCGGCCGCAGCCTCGCTGGTGGGCTGGGTCGGCGCCGACGGGTCCGCCGGTGGTGGTCTCGAGCTGCTGCTGAACAAGCAGCTGAAAGGCAAGCCCGGCGAGTCGACCTTCGAGCAGTCCAGGGACGGCCGGATGATCCCCGCCGGCGAGCAGCAGATCACCCCGGCCGTGTCGGGCCAGAAGGTCCGGCTGACCATAGACAGTGACCTGCAGTGGTACGCCCAGAACGCCATCGCCCAGAAGGTCAACGAGACTGCGGCCAAGTCGGGCACCGTCGTGGTGACGAACGTCAAGACCGGTCAGCTGATGGCTGTCGCGTCTTATCCCACCTTTGACCCGAACAACATCGGGAAGGCCGGCAGCGACCTCGGCAACAACGCCTTCGGGGAGGCGTTCGAGCCCGGGTCCACGGCCAAGGTGATGACCGCGGCGGCAGCCCTGCAGGAGAGCGTGGCCACCCCGGCCACGCCGGTCATCGTCCCCGACCGGCTGCACCGGGCGGACCAGTCGTTCAGGGACTCCCACGAGCACGGCACCGAGAGGCTGACCTTCGCCGGGGTGATCGCGCAGTCGAGCAACATCGGCACCATGATGGTGGGCGAGAAGGTCCCGCCGGCCACCCTGGAGAAGTACTTCCGCAGCTTCGGCGTCGGGCAGGCGTCCGGCATCCACTTCCCTGGCGAGACGTCGGGCATCTTCGCCAAGTCCCAGGACTGGAGCGGCTCCCAGCGCTTCACCGTCATGTACGGCCAGGGGCTCTCGGTCAACGCCATCCAGGCCGCCGGCGTCTTCCAGACCATTGCCAACGGCGGGGTGCGGGTGCCTCCCACGCTGGTGGCCAGCACCACGAACGGCGACGGCTCGGTGGACCAGACCCCGCCCACCACGCCGGTGCGGGTCATCTCCGCCGCAACGGCCAGCACCCTCAGCCAGATGCTCGAGTTCGTCGTCAGTGACAACGGCACCGCGGTGAAGGCGACGATCCCCGGCTATCGCGTGGCTGGCAAGACCGGAACCGCGGACCGGGTGGGCGCCAACGGCAAGTACTCCGGCTACACCGCCTCGTTCATCGGCTTCGCGCCCGCAGACAAGCCGGAGTTCGTCGTGGCCGTGATCCTGCAGAACCCGATCCGCGGATACTTCGGAGGTTCGAGCGCCGCCCCGGTGTTCAAGGACGTCATGACCTATGCGCTCAAGGAGTTCGGGATTCCGCCGACGGGGACCCCTCCGCCGGTCATGAAGCTCAAGATCGAGGATGCGCCGGCGTCCGTTGACAAGGCCCAGGCCGCCCTGAAGCCGCAGTCGGGTCGTCAACCACCAACGCCCGCCCGGTAAAGTCACGCTGGTGGTACACCTGTGAACTCGACCCCGCGTCCTCTGGCCCCCCATGCCACCAGCCTGCAGTCCGTGGCTGAGCGGGCCGGAGCCGCCCGAACCCCCACTGCCGTCATCGACTCTGGGGTGGTGGTGACCGGGGTGACGCTCGACTCGCGCGCCATCCGGCCCGGAGACCTGTATGCGGCCCTGCCCGGCGCCAACGTGCACGGTGCCCGTTTCGTCGGTGCGGCCGTCGGCCTCGGCGCAGTTTCCGTGCTGACCGATCCGGCCGGAGCGGCGCTGCTGGCACTCAAGGAGATCACGGTTCCGGTGCTGGTCGTCCCGGACCCCCGGGCCGTCCTGGGCGAGGTTGCCGCCCTCATCTACGGGTACGCCAGCCAGGCGCTGACCATGGTCGGTATCACCGGAACCAACGGCAAGACGACGACGGCCTACCTGCTCGACTCGGCGCTGCGCGCGCTCGGACAGGTGACCGGGCTGATCGGCACCGTGGAGACGCGCATCGGTGAGGAGCGGCTCAAGAGCATCCGGACCACGCCCGAGTCCACCGACCTGCATGCCCTGTTCGCCGTGATGCTCGAGAGCGGCGTGGACACCTGCACGATGGAGGTCTCCAGCCACGCCCTGGCTCTGCACCGGGTGGACGGCGTGCGGTTCGACGTGGTCGCCTTCACCAACCTCTCCCAGGACCACCTCGACTTCCACGGGTCGATGGAGGACTACTTCCTTGCCAAGTCGATGCTCTTCACCCCGCAACGCGCGGTCCGCGCCGTGGTCTGCGTGGACGACGAATGGGGCCGGCGACTGGCCGGTGAGTCTGCTGTCCCCGTGGTGACCATCTCGTCACACCCGGAGGTGAGCGCTGACTGGCAGGTGGTGGCCACCGGGCCGGGAGAGCCGGCCTTCGAGCTCGTCGCGCAGGATCGGCGGCTGTCGCTGCACTCGGCCCTGCCGGGGGACTTCAACCGGGTGAACACGGCGGTGGCTGCCCTGCTGCTGCTGATCGCGGGCCACCCCGCAGATGCTGTCGAGGCGGCGCTCGCTGCTGACCCGGATGTGCCGGGCCGGATGGAGCAGATCCTCCCGGCAGGCAGCCGGGACGTCGGTCGCGGACCATCGGGGCACCATCATCAGCCGCTGGCTTTCGTCGACTTCGCGCATACCCCTGACGCCGTGGCTGCGGCCCTGACCGCGCTGCGGCACCGGACCCCCGGGACACTGATCGCGGTGCTGGGCGCCGGCGGGGACCGGGATCGCGGCAAGCGGGCGGCCATGGGTGCTGCCGCGGCCGCCCACGCGGACCTCGTGATCGTCACCGACGACAACCCCCGCTCCGAGGACCCGGCAAGCATCCGCGGGGCGGTGCTGGGCGGAGCGCTCGCGCATGCTGCCTCGCAGCCCTCGCCCCGCGGGCAGGTCCTCGAGATCGGCGACCGCGCCAGAGCCATCCGCGAGGCCGTTGCCGGCGCTGGCGAGGGCGACACCGTGATGGTCCTGGGCAAGGGCCACGAGAGCGGGCAGGAGATCGCCGGGGTGGTCCACCACTTCGACGACCGCGAACAGCTGAGAGCTGCCCTGACCGAGCACACTGCCGGACAGCAGCCGGGTGCTGACCCGGCCGGAACAGCGGCCGAGCCAAGCCGGGGGGAGGTCCGATGATTCCGATCAGGCTCAGCGAGATCGCCCGGATCACCGGAGGCCGGCTGCACCCCGGCCCAGGCGGTGCCACGGCTGACCCCCTGGTGCACGGGCCTGTGGTCACCGACTCCCGGGAGGCGGCCGCGGGCAGTCTCTACATCGCCCGTATCGGTGAGGATCTGGACGGACACGACTTCGTCGAGGCGGCTGGCGCCCAGGGCGCAGTTGCCGCACTCACCTCGCGCCCGGTCGCCGGCCTGCCCTCTGTCGTGGTCCAGGACGTCCAGGCCGCGTTCGTCTCGCTTGCCGGCGCTCTGGTCGAACGCAGCCCCAAGACGGTCGTCATCGGCATCACCGGGTCCTCGGGCAAGACCAGTACGAAGGACCTGCTGTGGTCGGTCCTGGCCCACCACGGTGAGACGGTCGCGAACGTGGGGTCGCTCAACTCCGAGGTCGGCGTCCCGCTGACGGTCTGCCGGATCACGCCCACCACGGCATACCTCATTCTGGAGATGGGCTCCCGCGGGATCGGCCACATCGACTACCTCACCTCGATAGTGCGGCCCGAGATCGGCGTTGTCCTCAACGTCGGCACGGCCCACGTGGGTGAGTTCGGCTCCCGTGAGGCCATCGGCCGGGCCAAGGCCGAGCTCGTGCAGGCTTTGCCGGCGACAGGATTCGCCGTGCTCAACGCGGATGACCCGATCGTCTGGGCGATGGCCGGTAAGACCAGCGCCAAGGTCATCGGGGTGGGGGAGTCGGGGCAGGCTGCCGTTCGGGCGATCGATATCTCGCTCGACCCGCAGAGCCGGGCGTCCTTCACCCTGGTCACCGGCCAGGGCAGCGCCCCGGTCACGCTCGGCTTCCACGGAGAGCACCATGTCGGCAACGCCCTCGCGGTCGCGGCTGTCGCGCTGGCGGTCGGCATGCCACTGACCGAGATCGCCACCGCGCTGGGGGAGGCCCGTCCGCTGAGCCGATGGCGGATGGAGGTCCATGAGCGGGCCGACGGCGTCACCATCGTCAACGACGCCTACAACGCCAACCCGGACTCGATGCGCGCAGCGTTGAAGGCGCTTGCTGCCATGGGGCACGGGCGCCGGACCTGGGCTGTGCTGGGCGAGATGCTTGAGCTCGGGCACGAGTCGGCCGCCGAGCACCAGGCAGTGGGGCACCTCGCCAGACGCCTGGGCGTCTCACGTGTGGTCGCGGTGGGCCAGGGGGCCCGGCCGATAGACGAGGGTGCGCGTGACGGGGGTGCGCGTGCCGGGGGTGCGCGTGACGAGGGCGCCGTCGACGACGGGCCGGGCGACCCGGGCCCTGTTGACGGCGGGCCGGTCTGGGTCCCGGACATCGACGCCGCCCATGAGCTGCTCCGGCGCGAGCTCGCCCCAGGTGACGTCGTGCTGGTCAAGTCCAGCCGCGACGCCGGGCTCCGGTGGCTCGGAGATCGTCTTCGGGACGACACCTCGACGGAGGTCCCTTCGTGAAGGCAGTGCTGCTGGCCGGGGGGATCTCGCTCCTGGTGTCACTGCTCGGGACCCCGCTCTTCATCAAGTTCCTGGTCCGGCGCGGCTATGGCCAGTTCATCCGCGATGACGGTCCGACCTCACACCACACGAAGCGCGGCACCCCCACCATGGGTGGCGCCCTGATCATCGCGGCCACCCTCCTGGCCTATGGCGGTGCGCACCTGTTCACCCTGACACCGCTGACGGTGAGCGGGATCCTGGTGCTCTTCCTGATGACCGGCCTGGGGCTGGTGGGCTTCCTCGACGACTACATCAAGATCTCCAAACAACGCAGCCTCGGCCTGCGTACGAAGCAGAAGCTGGCCGGGCAGACTCTGGTGGCCGTGGTCTTCGCCTTCCTGGCGTTGCAGTTCCCGAACAGCCGCTTCCGCACCGCCGCGGTGCCGTTCGTCTCCTTCGTCCGCGACACGAACGTCAACTTCGCCTTCGCCGGCACGGGGCTCGGCGTGATCCTGTTCATCCTCTGGGCCAACCTGATGATCGCCGGAACCAGCAACGGGGTGAACCTCACCGACGGCCTGGACGGGCTGGCCACCGGCACCAGCGTGATGGTGTTCGGCTCCTACGTGCTGATCGCCATCTGGCAGTTCAACCAGAACTGCCAGAGCAACCCGGGCGTCAACTGCTACGAGGTCCGCGACCCCCATGACCTGGCGGTGGTTGCTGCCGCCCTGATGGGTTCCTGTTTCGGGTTCCTGTGGTGGAACGCCTCGCCGGCCAAGATCTTCATGGGTGACACCGGTTCGCTGGCCCTTGGTGGCGCCATGGCCGGGCTGGCCATCACCACCCGTACCGAGCTGCTCATCGTCATTCTCGGTGGCCTGTTCGTCATCATCACGCTCTCGGTGATCATTCAGGTCGGTTACTTCAAGATGACCGGCAACCGGGTCTTCAGGATGGCCCCGCTGCAGCACCACTTCGAGCTTGCCGGCTGGGACGAGATCACCATCGTCATCCGGTTCTGGATCATTGCCGGGCTTTTCGTCGCGCTGGGTCTGGGTGTCTTCTATGCAGAGTGGGTTGTCGGATCAGGATGAGTCAACAGAGCTGGATGAGAAGTAAGTGCGGGATCAGAAGACAGTGCGGGACGAGCAGACAGTGCGGGACGAGAAGACAGTGCGGAACGAGAAGACAGTGCGGAACGAGAAGACAGTGACCACTCCTGAAAGTTTTGACCCGGCCTACGAACCTCGCCAGGGTTCGCGCAACCTGACCCATCGGGATGCGGACTGGTCATCGCTGCGCATCCTGGTCACCGGCTTGGGGATCAGCGGGTTCGCGGCGGCCGACGCCCTCTCCGAGCGTGGCGCCGTGGTCACCGTGGTCAGTGCCGACGCGACCTCTGCCATCGAGGAGCGTGCCCGGATCCTGCAGATCCTGGACGTGGACGTCCGGCTGGGGCCGGAGCACCTGCTCGACGTGCCCGAGGGCACCGAGCTGGTCGTCACCTCACCCGGCTTCCGCCCTGACCACCCGCTGATGCTGGCAGCGGCGGCAGGCGGCATACCGGTCTGGGGCGAGGTGGAGCTGGCCTGGCGGATGCGCGCCGAATCCGGCGCGGCGCCCTGGATCACGATCACCGGCACCAACGGCAAGACGACAACGGTCAAGATGCTCGCCTGTATGCTCCGCGCCGCCGGGCTGCGGGCGACCAGTGCGGGGAACGTGGGCACACCGCTGCTCGAGGCGGTGCTGCACCCCGATCCGTACGACGTGCTGGCCGTCGAGCTGTCCAGCTTCCAGCTGCACTGGGAGCGGTCAGTGGCTCCGTTCGCCTCAGCGTGCCTGAACCTGGCCCCCGACCACATCGACTGGCATGGGTCGCTGGACGAGTACGGCCTGGCCAAGGCAAAGGTCTATGCGGGTACCCAGGTTGCCTGCGTCTACAACGTGCAGGACCCGGCGACGGAGCAGATGGTCAGGGACGCCGACGTCGTGGACGGCTGCCGGGCGATCGGTTTCACCCTCGGCCTGCCCGGGCCGTCCATGCTCGGGGTGGTCGACGACGTGCTGGCCGACCGGGCGTTCGTCGAACGGCGCAAGACCTCGGCTGCAGAGCTGGCCACGCTGGCCGACGTGCAGGGTGGCTCCGCCTCGCTTGCCCCGCACAATGTGGCCAACGCCCTGGCGGCTGCGGCGCTGGCCAGGGCCTACGGTGTCGGGCCGTTGTCGGTGCGTGACGGCCTGCGTGCCTTCGTGCCGGACCCGCATCGGATTGCCACTGTCGCCACCGTGGACGGCGTGCGCTTCGTCGACGACTCCAAGGCCACCAACACCCACGCTGCCGCTGCCTCACTGGCCGCCTTCGAGCACGTGGTGTGGATCGCCGGGGGCCTGCTGAAAGGCGCTGATGTCGAGGCGCTGGTCCAGTCGGTGGCCGGCCGGCTCCGTGGTGTGATCCTGATCGGGGTTGATCGCGCTCAGCTGGCCAGCGCTCTGATGCGACACGCACCGGATGTCCCTGTGGTCGACGTGCCCGGCACAGACACTGGAGTTATGGACCTCGTGGTGGCTCGTGCCGGCGACCTGGCGCAGCCCGGCGATGTGGTGCTGCTCGCGCCTGCAGCCGCCTCGATGGACATGTTCGCCAACTATGGCGCGCGCGGCGATGCGTTCGCCGAGGCGGTGCACCGCTATGCGCGTCGAGACGAAGGGCCTACGGCACCGTGACCACCACCTCGCAAAGGCCCGGTTCATCAGCCGGGTCGAAGACGTCGACCAGATCGGCCGGCCCCTCCGTCTGGCGTAGAGCCCTGCCCTGGCTGGAACGTCTGGAGTCCCCGGTCACCACCTACTACCTGCTGCTCAGCGCGACCGCCATGCTGGTCATCATCGGCCTTGCCATGGTGCTCTCCGCCTCGAGCGTGACGTCCTACAAGGCCACCAACTCCTCCTACACGATCTTTCTGAACCAGCTGCAGTACGCCGTCGCCGGAATCATCATGGCGTTCGCGGCGAGCCGGTTTTCACTGAGGATGTGGAAGCGGCTGTCCGTGCCTCTGCTGGTGGCCGCCCTGATCCTTCAGTCGCTGGTCTTCGTGCCGGGCCTGGGCGTCTCGGTCAACGGCAACCGCAACTGGATCCACATCGCCGGTCAGCAGGTCCAGCCCTCCGAGTTTGCCAAGGTCTCGCTGGTCCTGTTCGGCGCCACGGTGCTGGCCAAGAAGCGGCGCCTGCTGGGCAGGTCTCTGCACGTGGCGGTGCCGCTGATCTTCCCGGCCGGCGGACTGCTGCTGCTGCTCGTGCTCGGCGGCGGCGACCTCGGCACCGCGCTGGTGCTGCTGGCGATCATCGGCGGGATGCTCTTCGTCGCAGGGGTCCCGGCGCGGATGTTCCTGGTGGCGGGGGCGGGCGCGGCGGGTCTGGCGGCTGCGATGGCGCTGACCAGCGTCAACCGGATGGGCCGGATCAGTACCTGGCTGGCGGGGTGCAACGACCCCAACAAGTGCTTTCAGACGATCCACGGACGCTATGCCCTGGCCGACGGGGGCTGGTGGGGGCTGGGCCTCGGGGCCAGCCGGGAAAAGTGGTCGTGGCTGCCCGCGGCCCACAACGACTTCATCTTTGCCATCATCGGCGAGGAGCTGGGGCTGCCGGGCACGCTGGCGATCATTGCCCTCTTCGGACTGATGGCGTTCGCCTGCTACCGGCTGGTCCTTCGCAGTGGTGACTTCTTCGTCCGGGTCGCGACCGCGGGGGTGATGGTCTGGATCCTCACCCAGGCCGTGATCAACATGGGCGGGGTCATCGGGCTCCTCCCTGTCATCGGTGTCCCGCTCCCGCTGGTCTCCAGCGGAGGTTCGGCGCTGGTGGCCACGCTGTTCGCGCTGGGGATGCTGGTGTCCTTCGCCCGCAACGAGCCCGGTTGTCGCGAGTCTCTCGCCGCCCGCCCGGGCGTGGTCCGCCGCTCTCTCGCCGTCCTGCCGACGCGTCGCGGTCGCACCTCGTGAGCGCTGACCAGGGGCCCCCGGCGTTGTTGAGCTCAGTACTCCTCGCCGGGGGCGGTTCGGCCGGTCACGTGTCGCCGCTGCTGGCTCTGGCTGACTGTCTGCGACGCCGGGACCCTGGCCTGCGGGTGACGGCCCTGGGGACCCGGCTGGGTCTGGAGCAGCGGCTGGTGCCGGCTCGCGGCTACGATCTGCGGACGGTTCCCAAGGTCGCGTTTCCGCGTCGCCCCGGAGGTGCCCTGGTGCGCCTGCCCGGTGCGCTCAAGGCTGCTGTCGAGGCGGCTGGTGAAGCCATCGACGAGACTGCCCCTGACGTGGTGGTGGGCTTTGGGGGGTACGTGTCGACGCCGGCCTACCTGGCTGCCCGCAAACGAGGAATTCCTATCGTCGTCCACGAACAGAACTCCCGTCCGGGGCTGGCGAACCGTCTGGGCGCCCGGATGACGCCCTACGTGGCAACGACCTTCGCCTCGACCTCGCTGGCTCACG
>JBBRZQ010000095.1:0-17474 GCA_038236535.1 Actinomycetales bacterium | reverse complement strand
CGGGCGGCGCGCCGGACGGCTGGTCCACGTGCACGAGGTGCCCGCCCGCCTGGAGCTGACCGCGTCATGGCCCGAATGGGTTGCCCCGGAGGTGTATTCGGCTCTTGCCGTGTCGGGTATCACGGAGCTGTGGTCGCATCAGCGCGAGGCCGCGGACGCGGCCCATGACGGCGCCCACGTCGTGATCTCCACCGGCACAGCGTCCGGCAAGAGCCTGGGCTACCTCCTGCCGGTGCTGACCGATGTCGTCGACGGGGCGGCCGCGCCGTCCGGCCGGGGAGCCACCGCCCTGTACCTGAGCCCGACCAAGGCTCTGGCCGCCGACCAGCTGGCCCGCCTGACCGCCCTCGCCATCCCCGGGCTGCGTGCCTCGACCTACGACGGTGACACCCCGGCAGACGAGCGCCGCTGGATCCGCGACCACTGCCAGTACGTGCTGACCAACCCCGATCTGGTCCATCACTCACTGTTGCCGGGCCACCCTCGATGGGCGCCTTTCCTCAGGTCGCTGCGGTACGTGGTGATCGATGAGTGCCACGTCTACCGGGGAGTCTTCGGATCGCACCTGGCCGCGCTGCTTCGTCGGCTGCGCCGGGTTGCCGCCCACTACGGCGCCCACCCGACCTTCATCCTCGCCAGCGCGACGGTCGCCGACCCGCAACGCCAGGCCAGCGCCCTCGTCGGTATGCCGGTCCGGCCCGTCATCGTTGACGGATCGCCCCGGGAGTCGATGACGTTCGGGCTGTGGGAACCCGCCCTGATGCCCGGCAGCGACATCGCCGGGCTCGACCCGCCTCACCGGCGCAGCGCCGTAGCCGAGACGGCCGACCTGCTGGCCGACCTGGTGGCCGACGGCGTCCAGACGGTGGCGTTCGGCCGCTCCCGCGCCGGGGTCGAGGTGGTCGCCGCGAGCGCGCGACGCTCGCTGAACGAGGTAGATCCTGCGCTGGGCGCCAGCGTCGCGGCCTACCGCGGCGGCTACCTGCCGGAGGAGCGGCGGGACCTGGAGAGGCGCCTGCGCTCGGGTGCGCTGCGCGGGCTGGCAGCCACCAACGCCCTCGAGCTGGGCATCGACGTGAGCGGCCTGGACGCGGTCCTGATGGCCGGCTGGCCGGGGACCTGTGCGTCCATGTGGCAGCAGGCCGGGCGGGCCGGACGCAACGGATCCCCCTCGCTAGCGGTCCTGGTCGCCGGCGACGACCCGCTGGACACCTACCTGGTCCACCACCCCGGAGCGTTGTTCGACCGGCCGGTGGAGGCCGCGGTGCTCGACCCGCAGAACCCCTACGTCCTCGCGCCGCACCTGGCGGCCGCTGCGGCCGAGCTCCCGCTCACTGCGGAAGATGTGGAGGTGTTCGGGCCGACCATGCCCGGGCTGCTGGACGTCCTGGTGGCTCGCGGACTGCTACGGCGACGGCCCGGCGGATGGTTCTGGACCCGGCCGGAGCGGGCCACCGACCATGTCGCCCTTCGTGGCACCGGTGAGACGGTGCGCATCGTCGAGCGCTCCACGGGCCGGGTGCTGGGGACGGTTGACGGGGCGGCTGCACACTCCAGCGTGCACACCGGCGCGGTATACGTGCATCAGGGTCAGCCCTACGTGGTCACCCACTACGACGTCGAAGGCTCCCACGCGGTCGTCGTGGCCGGCGATCCGGGGTGGTCCACCCGCGCCCGGTCGGTCAGCGCGTTCGACATCGGCCAGATCGAGCAGTCACGAACGTGGGGACCGGTCGAGCTGTGTTTCGGCAGTGTTGATGTGCGCTCCCGGGTGACGTCCTTCCTGCGGATGCTGCCCGGTGGTGAGGTCCTTGGTGAGCACCCGCTGGACCTGCCCGAGAGGTCGCTGCACACCAAGGCCGTGTGGTGGACGATGACCGAGCGGATGCTGGCAGCGGCGGGGGTCCCCGAGGACAGCATCCCGGGTGCTGCCCATGCTGCCGAGCATGCGGCCATCGGCATGCTGCCTCTGGTGGCCACCTCGGATCGCTGGGACATCGGTGGGGTCTCGACCGCCCTGCATCCGGACACCGGCCGCCCGACGATCCTGGTCTATGACGGTCACCCCGGAGGCGCAGGATTTGCCGAGCGGGGGTTCCTGGCGGCACGGATCTGGCTGACCGCGACCCGTGACGCCATCCTGGCCTGTGAGTGCACGACCGGCTGCCCTTCGTGCGTGCAGTCTCCCAAGTGTGGCAATGGCAACGAGCCCCTGGACAAGGTGGGCGCGATCTCGCTGCTGACAGCGGTGCTGGCCGGGGCGGCACCCCCGGCCAGGATGCCTTCAGATCCTCGGGAGGCGGTGGCTGCACCAGAGAATGGGTATCATCGTCACCACCCGTGACCTCGTCACGACGGCCATCTGGCCAATGACCACAGGAGGTCTCTCTCGTGATTGCGCTTGGTTTGGCACTTATCCTGATCGCCGGCGGCACCACGGTGTTTGCGGTGTTCGCCTCGACGACCGCCTCGACGACGACCCTGACGGCCTTCGGTGTCACGATCTCGGCTTCACCCCTGGCGATCTTCCTGGCCGGCGCACTCACTGTCATTCTGGTCGTCCTGGGACTCGCCCTGATCAGCCGAGGCACTCGCCGCACCGCACGGAAGCACAAGGAGCTCAAGCAGCTGCGCAAGGACAACGCCATCGCGACGGCCCGAACCGCAGAAGCCCGTGCGGACCACGGCTCTGAGGGCGGCACCGATGGCGGCACAGATGGCCGCACAGGCGCCACCGCGACCGACAGCTCAGCCAAGGGCCCCGTCAGCGAGACGACCAGCAAGAACGACGAGGCTTCAGCCACGAGCACGGAGGCACCCGTCCGGCGGGACCCCGGCCCTGAGAAGCCCTCCACGCTCTGATCCGCAGTTTCCGGGCCGGCTCCCATTCCCGCGCGGTGCGGTGCTGACAACCCCGCACCGCACAGAGCTGACCAGCCCCGCCACGGTCAGCCCGGCCTGGTCAGCCCGGCCTGGTCAGCCCACGTCAGCCCGCCTGCCCTGCGAGCCCTGCGAGCCCTGCGAGCCCTGCGAGCCCTGCGAGCCCTGCGAGCCCTGCGAGCCCTGGTCAGCTTGATCAGCCGGTGAGGCCGTCGGTGACCCGCTTCGTCGATGCCTGAACGCCAGGTCCAGCCCGTGACCTGGCCGTCGCGACCCCGAGTCCCGCGATGCCCGTCGGAACCTCGGTGCTGAGCCGTACCTCTGTTCCGACGGCGGCGCACTGCAGCATCCGTGCATGGTTGACAGCAGCGATCCGGGCCGCAGACTCACATGCCGGCCCGGGTGGTCCGCCCTGCATCAACGTGCTCGCCGCGGCGAGGGCGGCAAGATCCGCGGCCAGCCGCGCCTGGTGGCTGGCCAGCACTGCGCTGGCCAGCAGGAGCCCGGAGACCGTGGCCGTCAAGATCACCGCGATCACGCCGAGCATGACGATGGTTGCCGACCCGCGCTCGCCCCGCCGCCGTTTGTCGGATTGATCGGGTTTGGCTGGACCGGCACACTCCGTCGAGGTCAAGTCACTGCCCGCCGTCCGTGGGCTCTTGGGCTGCCGACGCCGTGGAGCTGGCCCTCAGCCAGGCCGGGAGCAGACTCCCGGCCACCCGGGAAGCGGACACGACCGAGACCCGGACGAGATCCTCGGAGGTGTCCATCGAGACCAGCGCCCCTGAGGGAGCGGCCCGGCGAGCCACCAGGAGCACCGCTGGGTAGCTGTCACCCCGAGCTGCGGCCCGAGCACCTGACCGGGCCGCATCAACACACCTGACCTGGTCCAGAGCCAGGCCCAGAGCGCCGAGGGACAGCGCGAGCACGAAGACGACAGCGGGCAGCACGACGGCGAACTCAGCGGTGACCATGCCCCGCTCGCCACCCACTGGCAAACCCGGCCTGAAGCGAGGCGGGTTGGACCGGGTCAGACCGCGGCAGGCAAACAGCAAGCGCGAGGTCGGCATCAGGAGGCGATCGACAGCGCAGACGTGATCAGGTTCGATAGAGCCGCCTTGATCGCGCCAGATCGAACGACCACCAGCAGTGTCGCAGCGAAGGCACAGGCGGCCAGAGTGCCCACGGCATACTCGGCGGTGGTCATCCCGGACTGCCCGTGGTGTCTCAGCCGGTCGAGCCGGGCGGTCAGCGTCCGTCGAAGGTCGCCGAGGTGATTCGGCGTGCGAAGCCTGCTTGACATGGTGAATCTCCATCTCTGGGGGGTTTGGCTGAGGGTCGAACCGGGCTGTTGGCGTGTTCGGAGGTATCTGTGTCACTGGCTCGCCAGCACCTGCCGTGCGAGCGCCAGCACCATCGGCACGACGGTGGTGAGGATGAAGGCGGGTAGGAAGACCAGCCCGAGCGGCAGCACGAGGCGGACGCCCAGAGTCGCCGTGGCCACCTCGAGCCGTTGGCGCTCGCAGCGGCGAACCTGACTGGCCGCACCAGCCAGGGCATCGGCCGGGGGCACGCCGGCGCTGGCCGCCATCCGCAGAGCCCTGGCCGCCGGTTGCCAGGCCGAGGGGACGCTCGCCCAGGCGACTGCATCCTCAACACCCCAGCGGCCCGCAGCGGCGACAGTCTGCAGATGCAGCCCCAGCGGGCCGCCGACCCGGACCGCCACAGCCTCCATCGCCTCAACCAGGCCGACCCCTCCTCGCAGGGTCAGCGCCAGAAGGTCGATCACGCCGGCCACCTCGGCAACCGGCACGACCGTCCTGACGGGCACGGACGCGGCGCCCAGGGGACGGCCCGATGGCAGCGCGCTGCTGGCGTTCTGCACTGCGGGCCAGACAAGCACCGCCAGGGCGGCGAGAAGCGTCAGCACGGTCTTCACGAGATCACCGGCCCGCAGGCCACAGCCCGAACCATCCGGCGGACCCACCATCGACCGATGCCCGCCAGCAACAGCCCGATGACCAGGCTGATCTGGGTCATCCGCGAACCCGCATAGAGCTCTGCCGGCCCGATGCCCAGCACCAGCGCCAGCAGGGGTCCGCCGAACGGCAGGACGGTGAGCACGTTCACGGTCGCCCTGGCCCCCGCGACCGCACCGGCTAGACGTCGTTCGTGGGCGATCCGAGCCTCCAGCAGGTCGATGGTCGTTCGTACCGCCTGAGCAAGGGGAACGCCCATGTCCTCGGTGAGCGACCACGCCTGCGCCAGCAGCCGCAGCTCAGCGGAACCCGCCGAATCGGCAGCCTCGCGCCACAGCGGCCCGAGTCTGGCGCCCCCGGCAGCCGCCGAGGCAATCTCTCCGGCCAGAACGGCGACAGGGTCGGGGTGACCGGTCCCGGATCGGGCTTCAGCGGCGATCCGCAGGGCCGAACCCGGCGCCATCCCCGCATCCAGAGCCGGGGCAATGGCCTCCAGCAGCCCCAGCAGGTCCTGGGAGGTGACGCCCGCAGCCCCACGACCTCGAAGCCGACGAGCAAGCCGCGCCCCCGTCGAGGCCGGCTGAAGCCGCCCGGTCAGCAGCCAGGATGAGGGCATCGCCGGCAGGACGCCGAGCCGGCGCACATCGAAGCGTTCGGGCCACAGCAGGATCCCCAGGGCCACCGTCAGCCAGAGCAGCACCAGGCTCACCTGACCGCGTCCGGCTCGAGGTCCAGAAGCTCGGGAACCTCGGAAAGGCCCAGAAGCCCCGCGAGCACGCGCCAGGCGGGCCCGGCCACCGTCTCACCGCCAGGGCCTCTGGCCAGCGCAGATCTCACCGCGGGTCTGCCGTCCGATCCCCGGGCCAGCACGGCAACGGTGTCGACGAAACGACGACCTGAGCTGCGACGAAGGTGCACCACCACCTGAACGGCGCTCAGCAGCTGTGAATGCACCGCCGTGGGGTCGAGGCCGGCAAGCGCGCCCAGAGCCTCGAACCGGGCCACGACGTCAGCCGCCGTGTTGGCATGCAGGGTGCCGCAGCCGCCCTCGTGCCCGGTGTTCAGGGCAGCGAGCATCTCGCGAACCTCAGCGCCACGCACCTCACCCACCACGAGACGATCCGGACGCATCCGCAACGACTGGCGGACCAGTGAGGTGAGCCCGATCTCGCCCCGGCCCTCGACGTTGGCCGGCCGCGACTGCAGGCGAACCACGTGCGGGTGGACGATGGCCAGCTCACGCACGTCCTCGACGATGACCAGCCGCTCGCGGATATCGACCTCGCCGAGCAGGGCGCCTAGCAGCGTGGTCTTCCCGCTGCCGGTGCCGCCGCTGACGACGAACGAGCACCGGCGGCTCACCAGCGCCTCGAGCACCCGCAGCCAGCCTGCGCCGAACATCCCCCAATGGCCCAGCTCAGCCAGGCTCGGTGCCACCTGACGGGGGACACGCAAGCTGATGTGGGACCCCTCAACGGCGATCGGCGGCAGCACGGCATGCAGGCGGATCCCACCGGGAAGCAACCCGTCGACATACGGGCTGGTGTCATCCAGGCGGCGACCAGCGATCCCGGCCAGACGCACGGCGAGCCGGCGCACGGCAGCCTCGTCACCCACCAGGCAGTCGGTGCGACTCAGTCCGTCACCGCGGTCGACCCACACCCCCGAGCCGGCGTTGACCAGGACATCGGTGACCTGGGGATCGGCCAGCAGCGGCTCGAGCGGGCCGGCGCCCAGGACCTGGGCAGCCAGCTCGCTTCGGGCGCGCAGGGCGCCTGCCTCACCGAGCACCACAGCCTCACCGTCAAGAACCTGCGAGACCAGCCCCGGGGTGGGAGCCCGGCCTGCCCGTATCTGCGCCCACACCGTGGGTGACACGCTCACGAGACGCTGCGCTGGACGCCGCCGGCACATCGTGCCAGCACCAGGTCTGCCGCAGCCGCCAGGGCGCCTCTCGCGGAGGTTCCCGGCGGTATGCCGTGGAGAACGTCCGCGGCCAGCGACGGCTCCTCACGGACCACTGCGAGCAGTGGCAGGTCAAGGGCACCGGCCACCGTGTCGGCAAGCTGACTTCCCCGGCCAATGGTGCGCAGGCAGAGCCACACGTCAGGACAGGCCTGGATCAGGTGCCCTGCGACAGCGCTCGCGCCAGCCAGGTCACCGATGCCCGACCCGGCGAGCAGAACGATCGAGTCGAGCTGGGGCGCGAGCGCCGCGAAGGTCTCATGATCGGGGCGCGGCAGGTCGACCACCACCACATCCGCGGACCGGCTGAGAGCAAGGAGCACCTCGCCGGCGATCTCGCTCGTGAGAGACACATCACGCGCCCGGTCGAACGACAGGACGGACACACCGTCAACCGACGGCAGACGCCGGAGCAGCTGCGGGCCGTCGATGCGCCCCCTGGCGCCGGCCAGATCGGGCCAGCGCACCCCCCTCTCCTGCTCGATGCCAAGGGTGACATCCAGCCCGCCGCCGAGCCGGTCGCCGTCCAGGGCGACCGGGCGCAGTCCCGCCTGTGCAGCCCGGACCGCGACGGCCGCGGTGAGCACCGAGGCGCCCACGCCACCTGAACCGCCAGCCACTCCGATCACGTATGCCGTTGTCATGCGACCAGACTCGCCGCCCGCTCAGCCCGAAAGCCCGGACATCTCGTCGCCTGTGGACAGCGCGACCGAGGGCCACAGGATGTGGACAGGAAAGCAGCGCGGGGAGGAATTGGGCGAGAATAGGGACGGCCCCCGACGGGGGACATCCGGGGGCCGTCGACGCTCCAGACTCCGGGGGGAGGAGTTGGTGCGCCGGCACACTCAACCCCGAAGGGGAATGCGCATACCCAAATAATGAGCCTTTTGGGTGGCCGATTGCAAACGGCGTGCATAAGGCGCAGGTGATAGTGCTCACAAGAAGATGGCACCCCGCGAACGAGGTGCCATCTGACCGCGAGACTTGCGGGTTACCAAGCGTGAATCTACTAGTCGCAGTGGGACAAGCCCGCCACGATCGGTCCATCAGTGGACTGCCCGCGCGTGGGTGTCCCGTTCATCTCGCGGGGCCGTCGGACTCTCGTCCGTCGACCTAGTTACTGTCTACTCGCATTGGGCAGCAAAGAAAAGACTTGACTTTCAGGCGGATCCGGAGTTCGGCGGCACTGGCTGCCGGGTCCTGGAGAGCCTCAGCTGAGGCGGCCGATCAGGACCGCGTCCGCGATACGGCTCCCCTCGTGCGCCCCCGCCACGATGGCCTCGGCGCAGTGGATGATCCACAGCCCGACGCCCTGCGGTGAGCCGGTGCCATAGGCGGCGAGGGCGCCGAGGTACGCCGCGCTGCCGCCGGCACCGTGGCCCACCTCGACCACCGCGACCCCGGTCGGGTCCAGCCCGCTGGCCTGGATGACAGCCCGCTCCATCGCCCGGGCGACCAGCCCGTTACCCCGCACGAATGGCCGCACGGTCGCGATCTCGGCATGGACCAGCGACGCCACGAGGACTGCAGGAGAGTCGCCGGCGCTCAGCAGGAGCTCGATGATCCCCGACAGGCGCTCCCTGACGGCAGCACCGTCCGGGGCAGGGCCGAGATCCGAGAACTCTCTCGAGATCTCCCCGTCCTGCCGGGGGCGGCCGACCTGTGACTCGGGAAGCAGGTGACCGGCCGCGGCAGCGTGCACCCGGGCGAGCGCCTGGGCCGGTGCCGTGATGACGGTGGCCCGGAGGTGCTCGGTCTCGGCCGTGGCCTGGACCGCTCCCTGGACCACTGCCTCGATCGGGTCAGGACTGGACGGCCAGGCCGTGGCGCCACGAATGAGATCGCGAACCAGGGCCAGGTCCATCGTGGCGCCGTCAAGGGCTGCGCTGGCCTGGGCACCGCGGACCCGTGACTCGGCTGCCGCTGCCGGGACCCGGCGCCTCAGTGCCTCATGCCAGCGCAGCTTCGTGCAGGCCTCTCGCGCGGCAGCAGTGGCTTCGGCGACACCGGGCAAGGCCGACAGCGGGACCAGGGATTCAGCAAACGTTGACATGACTGGCAGCCTAGAGTTCGCCAGGTGGACCGATCCATCGACCTTGCCACCGTCGTCATCGTCATCGGCGCGCCGATCACCCTGATGACGCTGGCCTGGTTCTTCAGCCGAGCCAGCCGTCGCCGTCGTGAGTTCGGCTCCCCCGTCGACCGGAAGACCTACGAGACCCTTCACACGGCGTCACGGGCCGCCCAGCACCTGCGCGACGGTCTCACGGTACAGGGGACCTCCAAGGCAGCCAAGCACCTGCGGGCGATGCTGGGCACCCCGGCGATCGCCCTGTGCAACGAGGACTCCACGCTCGCCTGGGACGGCACCGGAGCCCATCACCGGGACCACGTCCGGCGGCACGCCAACGAGGTGCTGGCCACCGGGCGCACCGTGGTCCTGGACGCCGGAGACGTCGCCTGCGGAGACCCGACCTGCCCGATCCGGACCGCGATCCTGGCCCCCATCGTCTCCGACGAGCATGTGGTGGCGGCGCTGGCGGCTTACGGCCCGACCGCCTCCGCCGGCCTGGTGAGGGCGACCGAGGAGGTCGCCGGGTGGGTGTCCACCCAGATCGACCTGGCCGACCTGGGACATCAGCGGTCCCGGGCCACAGAGGCCGAGCTGCGAGCGCTCCGGGCCCAGATCAGCCCGCACTTCATCTACAACTCCCTGGCTGCCATCGCCTCGTTCGTGCGCACCGATCCTGACCGGGCCAGGGATCTGCTCCTGGAGTTCGCCGACTTCACCCGCTACGCCTTCCGTCGCGGGGGTGCGTTCACCACGCTGGCCGAGGAGCTGGGAAACATCGAGCACTACCTCGCCCTGGAGAAGGCCCGGTTCGGGGATCGGCTGCAGATCTCGCTGCTGGTGGCCCCTGAGGTGCTCACCATCGCGGTGCCCTACCTGGCGATCCAGCCGCTGGTGGAGAACGCGGTCCATCACGGGCTGGAGTCCAAGGAAGGCGTGGGCCATGTCAGCATCACCGCCAGCGACCGGGGCTCCGAGGCGGAGATCGTGGTCGAGGACGATGGCATCGGTTCGGACCCCGATGTGGTTCGCGCGGTTCTGGCCGGGGAACAGGGCAGCGACAGCGTCGGCCTCGGCAACGTCGACGCCCGTCTGCGCCAGGTCTATGGCGACGACCACGGCCTCATCGTCGAGACGGCGCCCGGAGCCGGCACAAAGGTGAGCTTCCGGGTTCCCAAGTTCGCACCCGGCATACGACCCTCGTCGTAGTCTGACCCCCATGTCAGAGCAGACAACACCACCGATGACCGGCTTGCGGGCGCTGGTGGTTGACGATGAGGCGCCGGCGCTGTCCGAGCTGGCCTACCTGCTACGCCAGGACGAGCGGATCGGCGAGATCCGGACCGCATCCAACGGAGCCGATGCGTTGCGCGCCCTGGACGCCGCTCCGGTCGACGTGGTGTTCTGCGACATCAAGATGCCGGGGCTGGACGGGATGGCGCTGGCCAGGGTTCTGGCGCGCTTCGCAGAACGACCGCAGGTCGTCTTCGTCACCGCGTACGACGAGCACGCGGTGGACGCCTTCGAGGTGAGCGCGACCGACTATGTGATGAAACCGGTACGGGCCGCCCGGCTCTCTGAGGCGGTACGACGGGTGGTCACCGCGCTAGCTGCTGCCACGGGCTCCGGGTCAGCTCCGCCGGCCCTGGCCGACGAGACGATCCCGGTGGGCCTGGGCGGGGTCACCACGTTCATCAAGCGCTCCCAGGTCCGTTACGCGAAGGCTCATGGCGACTACGCCAGGCTGCACACGGCCGCCGGCTCACACCTGGTACGGACGTCGCTGACCACTCTCGAAGAACGCTGGGCGGAGGCGGGTTTCGTGCGCATCCACCGCAGCACGCTGGTCTCCCTGCCGCATGTCGACGCCGTGATCACCGGGCACGGGGGCTGCAAGGTCCGCCTCGGCGAGGTCGAGCTCCAGGTGAGCAGGCGACACCTGCGGGACCTGCGAGACCGGCTCTCCCTCTCGGGCGGAGCCGCGGGCCCGGCTGCCGAAGGGCCCACGCCCGAGCCCCAGCCGCCGTCGCCGCCGCCCCGCTCGCCACGCTGATGCCGGACACGCCGAGCCCGACGCCAGGACCCCAGAAGAGGGTCCGGGTCACCTCCCCGCGCAGAGGTGCGCCGCGACGCCCCCCGGTTCGACCGGTGAGCACGGACATCGACGAGCAGACACCCCTGGGCGAGCTGTACATGGCCTCCCTGATCCACGCCCAGTGGCGGCTGTCCATGTCGGTGCTGGCATCCGCGGCGATGATGATCGGGGGTCTGCCGCTGCTCTTCCTCGTCCTGCCGTCCACCCAGTCCCTGAACATCGGCCCGGTCCCCCTGCCGTGGCTGATTCTCGGCGTGCTCATCTACCCGGCGGTCTGGCTTGCCGGGCGCTACTACGTGCGGCAGAGCGAGCACATCGAACGCGACTTCACCGAGCTGGTCGCGCACCGGTGGGGCGGGTGAACAGCGCCTTCGGCATCGCCGCCATCGCGGCGGTGTGCCTGGTAACGCTAACGATCGGCGCGCTCGGGTTCCGGCTCTCCCGGACAACCAGCGACTTCTACGTGGCCAGCCGAATGGTCACCCCGGCGTGGAACGCGTCAGCGATCGGCGGCGAATACCTCTCTGCCGCCTCCTTCCTCGGGGTCGCCGGGCTGATCTACGCCCAGGGCGCCGACATGCTGTGGCTGCCCGTCGGGTACACCGTCGGTTATCTCGTCCTGCTCCTGCTGGTGGCGGCGCCACTGCGGCGATCGGGCGCCTACACGATTCCCGACTTCGCCGAGGACCGGCTGGAGAGCGTGAGGATCCGCCGGATCTGCTCGGTGCTGGTCCTGGGCATCGGATGGCTGTACCTGGTCCCGCAGTTCAAGGGGGCCGGGCTGGCGCTGCATGCGGCCAGCGGGGCACCGACCTGGGTGGGCAACCTCGTGGTGGCAGTCGTGGTGCTGACCAACGTGGTCGGAGGGGGTATGCGGTCGATCACCCTGGTCCAGGCCGTCCAGTACTGGATCAAGCTGACGGCGATCAGCGTGCCAGCCTTCATCCTGCTCTCCTGGTGGATGAACCATGGCCAGCCGCTTCCGCAGGTCGCCTCGAACCCGCCAGGCCAGTCGTGGTCACATCCGCTGAGCGGGTTCGGCGGCGTGCAACACCCCGTCTACGCCACCTACAGCACGATCCTGGCGCTCTGTTTCGGGACCATGGGCCTGCCCCACGTGCTGGTCCGCTTCTACACCAACCCCGACGGCGCCTCCACCCGCCGGACCACCTCGGTGGTGCTGGCCCTGCTGGGTGTCTTCTACCTGTTTCCTCCGCTCTACGGCGCACTCGGACGCATCTACCTGCCGCTCCTGCCGGCCGGCACCTCCCCGGACGCGGTCACCCTGTTGCTGCCCACCGTCGTCATTCCGGGAGTGGTCGGGCAGCTGATGTCCGCGATGCTGGCCGGCGGTGCCTTTGCGGCGCTGCTGTCCACCGCCTCCGGCCTGACGATCTGCGTGGCCGGCGTGGTCGACCAAGACCTGGTCCGGGGGCGCCTGCGCAGGTTCAGCGGCAACGACGCCCGGGCGATCAACGGCTTCCGGATCTCCGCCGTCGCGGCCGTCTCCGTGCCGTTCTGGCTGTCGCTGGCAGCCCGTGACCTCGGCCTGGCAGACATGGTGGGGCTGGCCTTCGCCATCGCCGCCTCGACGTTCTGCCCACTGCTGGTGCTGGGCATCTGGTGGCGACGTCTGTCCACCACCGGCGCGGCCGCCGGGCTCATCGTCGGGGGCACCCTGGCGAGCGCGGCAGTGCTGCTGACGATCTCGGGGCAGGTGCACGGCGGCTGGGCGGGAGCACTGCTCACCCAGCCCGCTGCCTGGACCCTGCCGACCACCTTCCTGGTCATGGTGCTGGTATCGCTGGCGACTCCGCGACGCGTCCCGCGGGGGACGGCGCGGACGATGGTGCGGCTACATGCCCCCGAGGTCCTCAGCGCCCATCTTGGCGACAAGCGACCCTGAGTCGCCGGGTTCGTCAAGTCCTGAGTCGCCGACCGGGGTGATCGGTGGCTCGCCTCCGCCTGGCGCTCCAGAACGACCAGTGGGCGCGCATCGCGGGCCGCACGGCGAGCTCCGCTGTCGGTGGCAGCACCAGATCGCACGAAACCCCATCCGGTCGGGTCCTCTCCTAACGTTTGTCTCAACCGGGCCGCCTGCGCCCTGACGAAAGAGACTGCAATGACACAGGTTTTGACACCTCCAGCTTCGACCCAGACTGCCACGGCCCCCTCCTTCGCCTCCCAGATCGCCGACCCGGGGCCTCTCGGGCTCGCGGCCTTCGCCCTCACCACGTTCATGCTCAGCACGTTCAACGCAGGGCTCCTGCCCAAGTCCGCCGAGGTCTCTCTGCTGGGCGTCGCCCTCTTCTACGGCGGCATCGCCCAGCTGTTCGCCGGGATGTGGGAGTTCGTCAAGGGCAACACGTTCGGCGCCCTGGCGTTCAGCTCGTTCGGCGCGTTCTGGCTGTCATTCTGGTACCTCGTCGTGCACTCGGGCCTGAGCAAGGCTGACGCGCCCAAGGGCGTCGGCATCTTCCTGCTCGCCTGGACCATCTTCTCGGTCCTGATGACAGTGGTCACCGCCCGCATCTCCGGCCTGCTGTTCACGCTGTTCTCCGTCCTGGTCGTCACCTTCGTGTTCCTGATGGTCGGGGCCTTTGCCAGCGCCCCCGCGATCACCCACATCGGCGGGTACCTCGGCGTGCTCACCGCCGGCATTGCCTGGTACGCCTCCTTCGCCGGGGTCCTCAACGGCACCGCCAAGCGCGTCATCATGCCGACCTGGCCCCGTTGACCGGGAGCCTGCACCCGGTGCTCCCGATACGTCGGTGAACGACCAGAACCGCCCGGCTGCGTCGTCAACGCCGCCGGGCGGTTCTGTGTCCGGATCACCGGTGTCGGGCCGCCGAATCGGTCAGCAAAGCCCGATTTGGTGATCTGGGTCACCAGCGACCTCGACCGCTCGACATCGCAGAATGACCGCTGGGCGACCCCTGAACGCCCGCACATCCAGACGGGTCGCCCGGTGGTCGCATCACCCTTGACGAGGACTGCCGGTCGACCTCCCGGGCTCCTAGCCTGAGAGTTCTCCGGGCGGCCCGCCCCCTTGTGAAAGGAATGTCATGGCTCAGGTTTCGACACGCAGCACCTCTCCCGCGGTCGCGGCGGCGCCCTCGTTCGGCTCGCAGATCGCCGATCCCGGACCGCTTGGTCTGGCAGGGTTCGCCCTCACCACCTTCATGCTGAGCACGTTCAACGCAGGACTGCTTCCGAAGTCCGCCGAGGTCGCCATCCTCGGCGTGGCGCTCTTCTACGGCGGCATCGCCCAGCTCTTCGCCGGGATGTGGGAGTTCGTCAAGGGCAACACCTTCGGCGCCCTCGCGTTCAGCTCCTACGGCGCCTTCTGGATGTCATTCTGGTACCTCGTCGTGCACTCGGGCCTGAGCAAGGCTGATGCGCCCAAGGGTGTCGGCATCTTCCTGCTCGCCTGGACCGTCTTCACTCTCTACATGACGGTGGTCACGCTCCGGCTGTCCGGGCTGCTGCTCACCCTGTTCGCGACGCTGCTGGTGACCTTTGCTTTCCTGACTGTCGGCGCCTTCGCGGCGGCCCCGGCGATCACTCACATCGGCGGCTACCTGGGCCTGGTCACCGCCTTCGTGGCCTGGTACGCCTCCTTCGCCGGCGTCCTCAACGCCACGGCGAAGAGCCCCGTCATGCCGACCTGGCCGCGCTGACCCCGACTGACCACCTGTCCCGCCCAGCTGCGCGCTCTGTCAACGCAGCTGGGCGGTTCAGGTTCGCGCTCACTTTTCCCTCAGGCGCTCGCTCCGCTGCTGGGAGTAGTAGGCGGAGGCCCTCTGCTCGGCTTCGTCAGCCACGGCGGCCCGCAGCAGGAATGCTCTCTGGTGCTCCTTCAGCAGTTCGCCGCCGGGCTGCCAGAGCGACTCGACAGGCACGTCGAAATAGGCCGCGATCGCGGCAACTTCGTTGAGCCGCAATAGCTTCTGCCCAGACTCGAGCAGATCGACGCCCGCCTGGGTCATCCCGCAACCGTGCAGCAGCAGATCTGAGCCCAGCTGGTGCTGGCTGATCCCACGGCCTTCGCGCAGCGAGCGGACGCTCTTCGCCACGATCGCCTCGAGGTCGGCCGGCCAGCGGGCCTCGGCCGCTGAGTCCCGATCCATTCTCCAAGCGTACGCAGGAGCAGGACATCGGGGTCCGAGTTGGCGCAAACCCGTTTCGGGCCAGGCCCTGAGGGGACCGTGGACTGAATGGACCATGGACTGCGGACCACAGGCTGCGGACCATGGCCGCCGGCCCCGACCCGCGGCCCGGACCTGCGGCAGCCCTGCCCGGCCGGCCGACATACAGTCCTGAGGTGGAACTGATCCCCCGCCCCTACGGCCACCCGGATGTCGTCGCGCTGACGGTGGAGGTGCTGGCGCACTATCGCGAGCTTTATGGCGGGCCCGGTGACGACAGCCCAGCGGAGGCTGCCGACTTCGAGGCACCCACCGGGCACTTCGTGGTCGGGTACCTCGATGGCGTCCCCGTCGCGATGGGCGGCTGGCGCCGCCTCGGAGACCGGCCCGGCCTGCCCTCGCCGAACACCGCGGAGATCAAGCGGATGTATGTCGCGCCGGCCGCCCGCGGCCGCGGCCTGTCCCGGATGGTCCTGGCCGAGCTGGAGGCCAGTGCCCGGGCCGCCGCGATCGACTGGCTGGTGCTGGAGACTGGTCAGCCGCAGTCCAGCGCCATCAGCCTCTACCGGTCCTGCGGCTATCGCGAGGTCGACGGGACCCCCTACGGCCACTACTGCGGCCATCCCGACGCCGTGCATCTGGGCAAGTCGCTCGGCTGACCGATCCGACCGCTCAACGCGGCAACTGCCCGCCTGACGGCCAGGAACCCCCAGGGGCATTGATGTGCGAGCGATAAGAGGCTTGAGTGTGGCCATCACCCCCGCTTGTGATCTGGAGGATGCTGTGACCCACGAGGCCCTTGAGAACCTGTCCCACGAGAACCGCACGTTCCCGCCCAGCGCCGAGTTCGCTGCCCAGGCCAACGGGAAGGCCGAGCTGTATGACGCAGCCACCGCCGACCACGAGGGGTTCTGGGCCGAGCAGGCACGCAAGTACGTGACCTGGAGCAAAGACTTCGGCGAGACCCTTGACTGGACCGAGGCGCCGTTTGCCAAGTGGTTCGTCGGCGGCGAGCTGAACGCCTCATACAACTGCGTCGACCGCCACGTCGAGGCCGGCAACGGCGACAAGGTCGCCATCCACTTCGTCGGCGAGCCCGGAGACACCCGGGACATCACCTACTCCGACCTGCTCGGCGAGGTTCAGCGGGCGGCAAATGCGCTCGAGAACCTCGGGGTCCGCAAGGGTGACCGGGTCGCGATCTATCTGCCGATGATCCCCGAGGCCGCCATCACGATGCTGGCCTGCGCCCGGATCGGCGCGCCCCACTCGGTCGTCTTCGGAGGCTTCTCCGCAGACGCGCTCCGCTCGCGGATCGGCGACGCCAAGGCCAAGGTCGTGGTGACCGCCGACGGCGGCTACCGCCGTGGCGCGGCTGCTGCCCTCAAACCGGCGGTCGACGGTGCAGTCACCGGAGAGACCACCGTCGAGAAGGTCCTGGTCGTCAAGCGCACCGGAGGCGAGGTGGAGTGGGACGATAGCCGCGACGTCTGGTGGCACGAGGCGCTCGCCGCGGCTGATCCGGTCCATCTCCCGGTCGGGCACGACTCCGAGCACCCGCTGTTCATCCTCTACACCTCGGGCACGACCGGTCAGCCCAAGGGAATCCTGCATACGACCGGCGGCTACCTGACCCAGGCGGCGTACACCAACTCGGTGGTTCACGACGTCCACCCCGAGACCGATGTGTTCTGGTGCACCGCGGACGTGGGCTGGGTGACCGGCCACAGCTACATCGTCTACGGACCACTGGCCCTGGGCGCGACACAGGTGATGTACGAAGGCACCCCCGACAGCCCGCACCAGGGCCGCTGGTGGGAGATCGTCCAGAAGTACGGCGTGACGGTCTTCTACACGGCGCCCACCGCGATCCGGACGTTCATGAAGTGGGGCGAGGAGATCCCCGACAAGTTCGACCTCTCCTCCCTCCGGGTTCTGGGCTCGGTCGGCGAGCCGATCAACCCTGAGGCCTGGATGTGGTACCGGCGGGTGATCGGCAGCGACCACTGCCCGATCGTGGACACCTGGTGGCAGACCGAGACCGGCGGCATCATGATCAGCCCGCTGCCCGGGGTGACCCACACCAAACCCGGCTCGGCAACGATCGCGGTGCCCGGCATCGGAATGGATGTCGTCGACGACCTGGGCAAGCCGGTCCCCAACGGCTCCGGCGGCTACCTCGTGCTGACCAAGCCGTGGCCGGCCATGCTGCGCGGTATCTGGGGCGACCCGGAGCGCTTCAAGGAGACCTACTGGTCGCGTTTCCCCGGCATCTACTTCGCCGGCGACGGTGCCAAGAAGGACGAGGACGGCAACATCTGGCTGCTCGGCCGGGT
>JBBRZQ010000094.1:0-17553 GCA_038236535.1 Actinomycetales bacterium | reverse complement strand
GTAGCGCGTCTTGCTCATGATCGCGACGCGTTCGCCCAGCTCGATCCCCGAAGCCATCAGGCCCTTGGCGACAGCCCGGACCTCAGCCAGGAACTCCTCGTTGGTGACATCGGCCCAGCCGCCCGCAGCCGGCTTGCTGAACGCCACATCCAGGGGGTTTGCGGCGCTGTTGCGGGCCGGCAGATCCGACAGGTTGCCGCTGACCTGGGGTGCGACCAGCGGGGGAACTGAGATGCTCTTCACGAATGATCCTTAGACTGCGCGTGCGCGGTGGTCCCGGGAGGGGGGACACGGGCCGCCGAGGGTCAGGAGCAGCACGCGATAGTCCGGCACCACCAAGGTCTGGGGCGACGCCAATATCGACGCTACACCCGGGTCTTTCAAAGGGCGGGTCGAGTTTTGACGGCAGCTGGGCTGGTGAACGCACCCACCGGATCCCTGTGAGCAGGATCACCGGATTTGCCTTTGAAACCACTCATGGCCGGTGTAGCGTCGCGCGAGCCGACTCACCCCGGACCATTGGTGGCGTTGGCTTTCCCGTGCTGCTCCCGAACCCCGGTGGCCGTGTCCTCCATCCAGGATCACCGAAACGAGCAGCGCCATGGTGCAGCAGCCAGTCATCCCCCAGGACCTCCCCGCAGACTTCCACCACTATGTCGTCCGGTTCCCGACCCGGTACGCGGACTACGTCCCCACCGAGCTGCCGGCCCAGTCAGCGAGCCACCCGGGGTTCGGGGTCCTGCCCACGCCCGATGGCGGCAAGGTCGTCTGGGCCCTGCGCTGACCCGCCGGCCGCCGCTGGGTGGGTCGGCTGTGCCGCGGAGCGGCGAAGATTCCTTTGCCCGGTGTTTACCAGGGCTTCCACCACCGCTGGGAGGTGCGTTACATTCCTGCGATACGTCACCGCTCAAGCGGGGCGCCAAGGGGAGCCGGTAACGGCGAGGAGCGGATATGACCACTCAGAAGGACTCTGCGCCGTTCGGCTATCCGGAGACGGCAGGCGACAAGGGCCTCAAGGGCGGTGCGCTCGGGCTGGTCTCCAGCATCGTCGTCGGCATGGCCTCCACCGCGCCCGCCTACAGCCTGGCGGCGAGCCTGGGCTTCGTCGTCGCGACGACCAACGGCAACAGCATCGTCGGGGTCAAGGCCCCGGCGATCATGCTGCTCGCGTTCGTCCCGATGTTCTTCATCGCCGTGGCCTACAGCGAGCTCAACAAGGCGGAGCCGGACTGCGGGACCACCTTCACCTGGGCCTCGCGCGCCTTCGGGCCGTATGTCGGCTGGCTCGGCGGCTGGGGGCTGATCGCCGCGGACGTCATCGTGATGGCGAACCTGGCGCAGATCGCCGGCGCCTACAGCTACCGTCTCGTGGGCCTCAACGGGCTCGCGGACAGCACCTTCTGGAGCACGGTTGCCGGCATCGTGTGGATCATCATCATGACCTACATCTGCTACCGCGGGATCGAGATCTCGGCGCGAATCCAGTACGCGCTGCTCACTATCGAGGTGATCATCCTCGTCATCTTCTCGGTGGTGGCGCTGGTGAAGGTGTACAGCGGCAGCTCGCCTGCCGGGTCGCTGCACCCGAGCCTGAGCTGGCTGGTGCCCAGCGGGCTCTCAGCGGGCGCGATCACGACCGCGACCCTCATCGCGGTGTTCATCTACTGGGGCTGGGACACGGCCCTGTCCATCAACGAGGAGACGAAGGACCCGGCCACCACCCCCGGCCGGGCAGGCATCATCTCAACGCTTCTTCTTCTGGTCACTTATGCGATCGTCAGCGTGGCCACCGTGGCCTTCGCCGGAGTCGGCGACAAGGGCATCGGCCTGGGCAACGCGGACAACTCCAACGACGTCTTCAACGCCCTCGGTACAACCGTCTTCGGCGGATCGGGGGCGGGCAAGGTCATGGAGACCCTGCTGATCATCTCCGTGCTGACGTCCGCGTCGGCCTCCACCCAGACGACGATCCTGCCCACCGCGCGGACTGCGTTGTCGATGGGCGCCTTCAGGGCGATCCCGGCAAAGTTCGCCAGGATCCACCCGCGTTACCTGACCCCCACGGACTCGACGATCTGGATGGGTGGCGTATCGATCGTCTTCTACGTCGGCCTGACCCTGGTCAGCACCAACGTGCTGGGCGACTCGATCTCGGCGGTTGGCCTGATGATCGCGTTCTACTACGGGATGACCGGGTTCGCCTGCGTGTGGTTCTACCGCCGGCAGATCGCCGGGGGCGGGCGCGACCTGTGGATGAAAGGCGTGCTGCCCTTCCTGGGTGGGCTGCTGCTCCTCGGGGCCTTCGTCAACGCTTCCTACCTGTACGCCCAGCCGGACTACGGCAACACGACCATCTTCGGGATCGGCGGCGTGTTCGTGGTCGGGATCGGCGCCCTCATCATGGGCGGGGTGCTCATGCTGGTCTACCGGCTGGTGGCTCCGCCCTTCTTCCGCGGCGAGACGCTGGCGCGGCGGGGCGCGCACGACCTGGTCCTTTCGGGCATGGCGAAAGAGCCCGCCAGCGAGCGCGAGAGTCTGGGCCTGCCCGGTTCCGGCATGCCAGACATCGTGATCGCTCCGGACCTGTCAAACCTGCCCAGGGGTGCCACGACCCGCGATACCGGAACCGGCGAGGAGTTCTACGGGCCTGACAACAACGGTGACAAGAACGGCCCCTCGAAGGACGAGACGGACAAGAAGTAGGTCTCGACGGTCTCGACGGTCTCGACGGTGAGGGAAGGGTGTTTTCCTTGCTCAGAAGGAGAGCATCCCGCTGATCAGCGCCCGCCAGGTCAGCGGACCGACGACCCCGTCGACCACGAGGCCCAGGGCCTGCTGGAATCCCCGCACCGCCGCATCTGTCAGGGGACCGAAGATGCCATCCACCTGGACGCCCTGACTCGGGTCGCCGGACAGGTTGCGGTACTGGAACTCCTCCTGGACCCCGCGCACGGCATCACCGGTGCTGCCGCGGGAAACCGGGATGAGCAGAGCGCCCCAGGTATGCGCGCCGACGAGACCGTCGACGATCAGGTGCTTGCTCGTCTGAAAGGCGCGCACCGCAGCATCTGTGCGCACCCCGAAGATCCCGTCCACGACGACGGTGCTCCCGTGCGCACGCAGCAGGTACTGCAGCGTCTCCACCGGGTGGTTCTTGTCGCCTTCCTTGACTAACGGAAACGGCTGAATGGGTTCACCCATCTGTTCCTCCAGGTCAGGTCGTGTGCTCGTTTGGTGTCCTAGTTCACTGGCACGGTGACGTCGCCCTGCTCCTGGAGCAGGCGGTCCCAGGTGTCGAAGGCCATGCAGAAGCGTCCACCGAGCCCGTACTGGGTGCCCCAGCTGTTCCAGAACCAGACGAGCTGTTTGTCGGCATCAATCCCGTCGGCCACGATCTCGTGACCACCGCGGACTGTCGCGTTGGCGGCGATCTCGACCACGCCGGTTTGCGGATCGGGGCTGTCGAAGCTGCTGTACCAGTTGATGCCGGTGATGACTGGACGCACCACGAGCGCTTCCAGGGCATGCTGGACACCGAAGGCGTGCTGGTAGCTGCTGATCATCCCGAGCTGTTTTGCCGCCTTGCAGACCATGAGGCCAGACCCGCCGGGATCGTTGGGCGGGTAGGGCTTGCCCTCGATCTTGGTTTCCAGCTCGTAGACGCGCACAGCGTTGGCCTCGGTGAGGGCGGGACCGCCGGCGAAGTCCGGTTCGGAGTCCAGCGCCCCGCACAACGCGTTGGCGGTGCATGACCCGAGGTTGCCCTGGTCAAGCGGGAGCCCGGTTGACTGATGGGTCACGCTGACGATCTGGGGCGCCTTGGCGGCATGGAAATCGAAAGAGCGCGGATCGTGTTTGACGTGGCGTCCGAGCCGCATCCCCGGGACGTGAGCTTCCGGAAGCGTGACCGAGGTGATGTTGAGACCAGCCATGGCATTTTCCCTTACCTTTCCCCTTGACAGTGAGATCAGAACGGCAGAACTGCATCGTTACCTGAATTTCCACGCCTTCGAACAGGGCGCAGACCACTGCCCGGAGGACTATGACTACTAAGCAAAGGCTAGCCTGACCTGGAATCGAAATGGAAGCCCCTCACCAGTCGAACGGGGAGGCACCGGTTCCCGTCGAGCCACTGACCCAGTCGCTGGGTAGAGTCGACCGAATCGTCTGTCAAAGGGGAAACCATGGATAACCGCCGCCAGCTGTCAGGGTGGGGCAGGACCAACCCGAGTGTCGCGACGGTCTATCCGGCCGACGATGACCTCCGCCTCGCCCGCCTGGTCACCGATGCAGGACACCGTGGTGTGCTCGCTCGCGGGCTCGGGCGCAGCTATGGCGACGCTGCCCAGAATGGTGGCGGAGTGGTGGTGGATATGACCGTCCGCGACCAGGTTCTTTCGGTGGATCTGTCTAAGGCGCTGGTGACTGTGGAGGCCGGGGCCAGTCTGGACCAGCTGATGCGGCTGTTGCTTCCCCTGGGGCTGTTCGTGCCGGTGACCCCGGGCACCCGGCAGGTGACCGTCGGGGGAGCGATCGCCGCCGACATCCACGGTAAGAACCATCACGTGGACGGCAGCTTCGGCCAGCACGTCATGGCCATGGACCTGCTCTGCGCCGATGGCGTCATCCGCGAGCTGACCCCCGAGTCCGAGCTGTTCTGGGCCACGGTGGGAGGTATGGGGCTGACCGGCCTGGTCCTGCGGGCGACGGTGAGGATGAAGAAGGTCGAGACAGCTCACTGCCTGGTGGACACCGAGCGGTGCGCGGATCTTGACGACCTGATGGGGCGGATGGCCGAGGGAGACCATCGCTATACCTACTCGGTGGCCTGGATCGACTGTCTTGCCAGCGGTTCCTCCCTGGGGCGCTCGGTGCTCACCCGGGGCTGGTCAGCCACCCGTGAACAGCTGCCTGCGAAGCTGCGCGACCACGCCCTGGAGTTCCGGCCCAAGCAGCTCGCCGTCGCACCCCCCATCTTCCCCAGCGGCCTGCTGAACCGGGCGAGCGTGGCCGCCTTCAACGAGGCCTGGTACCGCAAGGCCCCGCAGGAACGCCGGGGCGAGGTTCAGGGCATCGGCGCGTTCTTCCACCCCTTGGATGGCGTCGGGCAGTGGAACCGCATCTACGGCCCCAAGGGCTTCCTGCAGTACCAGTTCGTGGTGCCGTTCGGCGCCGAGGACACCCTCCGCCGCTGCATCCAGCTGCTCGGGGACGCCGGGCAGGCCTCATTCCTGGCCGTGCTCAAGCGTTTCGGCGAGTCCAGCCCCGGTCACCTGTCGTTTCCGGCCCCCGGCTGGACACTTGCCCTTGACATCCCGATCGGCTCGTCGGCCCTGGGCGGGCTGCTCGACCGGCTGGACGATGAGGTGCTCGCGGCAGGGGGTCGTGAGTACCTGGCCAAGGACTCGCGGCTGCCAGCCTCGGCGATCGACCGGATGTACCCTCGCCTCGAGCAGTGGCGCGACGTCAAGAGGGCGTCGGACCCCAACAATTTGTTCACCTCTGATCTGGCCAGGAGGCTGGGACTGTGAAAGATGCCATAGGTAACGTGCAACGCGTCGTTGTCCTCGGGGGCACCTCCGACATCGCGCTGGCGACGCTGGCGAAGCTGAACGGGGCACGCCACGGCGTACAGGTGACCCTGGCCGCCCGTCCCGGTGAGCCTCGCGTCGCTGCCGCCAAGTCCCTGGGGGCACTGGGCATGCAGGTCACCGAGGTCGACTTCGAGGCGACAGACCGAACCTCCTGCGAGCAGGCCGTCGCCTCGGCATTCGAGGCTCCCGGGGACGTGGACGTCGTCATGGTGGCGTTCGGGCTGCTCGGCGACCAGGAGCGCGCCTGGCAGGATCTTGACGCGGCGCTGCAGTTGGTCGAGGTCAACTACACCGCAGCGGTTGCCTGCGGGGTCCTGGTGGCCGCGAGACTGCGAGCCCAGGGACATGGCACCATCATCGCCATGTCGTCAGTGGCCGGTGAGCGCCCCCGGAAGTCGAACTTCGTCTACGGATCCACCAAGGCCGGGCTGGACGCCTTCTACAGCGGGCTGGGCGACGCGATGGCGGCGGACGGTGTTCAGGTCCTGGTCGTCCGCCCTGGTTTCGTGCGCACCAAGATGACTGAGGGGCTGGACGCGGCGCCGTTGTCGCAGACACCCGAGCAGGTTGCCGACGTCATCGTCGCGGGCCTGCTCGCGGGCCGGCACACGGTGTGGGCACCCGCCAAGATGCGGTGGGTCATGTCCGTGCTGCGCCACGTTCCCCGGTCGGTGTTCAGGCGCCTGCCGGTCTAGGGGGCCCTCGGCCGGCCCGGGGGCGGGCTACAGGTACACCGAGCCCATCAGGCAGGCTGCCCAGATCGCCCCGAGGGCCATCAGCATCCGGTCGTGCAGGACTACCTCCTCCGGCTCGCCCGCGGCACCGCTGTCGACGTCCACGGCGTACTTCAGCAGGGCGATGACGAACGGGACGATGGAGATGACGCCCAGCGTGTTCGACGAGGCCTGGCGCATCGTGAAGGCCCAGAGCGAGTAGGTCGTCACCAGCACCCCCGCCGACAGGGTCCACACGAACCGCAGGTAGGTCGCGGTGTAGCGGCTGAGCACCGGGCGGATCGCCACCCCGGTCTCCTCCGTCAGGCGCTTTTCGGCATACCTCTTGCCGGCAGCCATGAAGAGCGAGCCGAAGCCAGCGGCAATGAGGAACCACCGGGACAGGCTGACCTCGGTCGCCACGCCGCCGGCGATCGCCCGCAGCAGGAATCCTGACGCGACGCTGGCGAGCTCGATGACGGGTTCGTTCTTCATGCCCAGGCAGTACCAGAGCTGGACGACCTCGTAGACCGCCACGACGAGAAGCATCTGCCAGTTCAGCAGCGCCGAGACCACCAGCGCGCCGGGCAGCAGCGTCGCTGCCGCGATCAGCGCCGACCGTACGGACAGCTCACCTGAGGCGATGGGCCGCCGTCGCTTGGTTGCGTGAGCACGGTCGGCTGCGATGTCGATGACGTCGTTGACCAGGTAGATCCCGGCCGAGGCCAGGCAGAAGGCAAGGACTGCCAGGGCCATCTCGACGATGGCCCGCGGCTGGAACGCCACCCCGCCCGCTATCGGCGCGGCCAGGACCAGGACGTTCTTGACCCACTGACGCGGCCGGCAGGCCCGCAGCAGGACCCGCCCGCGCGGCAAGAGACCGGCGATCTCCTGAGTGAGCGCCATCAGATGCTCCCTTCCCTGGTGACCCAGCTCCCCATCATGGCGCCCAGCAGGCAGCCGGCCAGGACGTCGCTGGGGTAGTGCACCCCGAGGATGACCCGGCTGGACATCATGACCGGAACCGCCAGCAGCGGATACGGCCTTCCCAGGAGCCTTGAGTACGCCACCGCAGCCGCAGTGGTGGACGCCGCGTGCGAGGACGGGAAGCTCCAGTCGCTGGGTGTGGCGACGCATACCTGGATGCGCGGGTCGCTGGGACGGTGACGTCGGGCCACCCGTTTGGCGACGACGCTCACTGCGTGGGCACCCACCACGGTGGCCGTCGCCCGCAGCCACGCGCGGCGCTGCTGCGGGTCAGTCACCGAACCCGCCAGGCCCAGAGCGGTCCAGACGAGCGCATGCTCGCCGATGTGGCTCAGGATGACCGCGCCGCGGCGGATGGCTGGGGACGAGGTCAGCGCCTGGATGGCGATCAGGGCAGAGGCCTCGTGCTCCTGAACGGGCCGGAGGACGGCTGAGGCGGGCACGCTCATGAAGCCTTCATCAGCGGGCGAGCACCGCGACGAAGTCTCGCGATGACGGCTGGAGGTAGCGGTGCGGGTTGGGCTGCATGTCCTTGGTCAGCATGTGCGGCTCTGCCACGCCCGTGCCCGGGTGGGTGTAGGTGATGAAGTTGGTCCAGGCCGGGTTGATATCGAGCTCCATGGCCCGCACCACCCCGGTGTCGTGAACGACGTTCGCCAGGGTGCGGATCGACATCGAGGCCCCCGCGACGAAGACCAGGGAGCCGTCCTTGCGGATCCCGACCGCCGAGCGCCAGACGTACGTCTTGTTCCCGAGAGTCTGGCCCCAGGTCGAGGTGGTCGGGTTGTCCACGTCCGGGGTGATCTTGCCGTGGTCGACCAGGAGGCCAAGATTCTGCCGGACGGCGGCAACATCCGGACCGGGGCGTCCTCCACCCCAGCGAACCACGTCGACACGGCCATCCTTGGAGAACACCATCGATGCTGCACCGGTGCGCAGGGGCACGACGGACTTGCCGTCCTGCCAGTAGCCGCCGTTCGCGTCGTTCATGGTGAAGCCCGAGTTGAACGTGGCCATCAGGGCGTCTCGCTGCGCCGGCGGCACCTGCGAGGGTTTCGACAGGTTCGAGTCGCCGGGCACCTTGTAGCCGGGGTGCAGCTCCATCCGGAGCAGCTTCTGGTTGATAGAGGCCACGCCGACGAGATAGCTGGTGTGCTGCGCATCAGGACGCACGAAGGCGGCGAGGATCGCCGGTTCGCCGCCGAAGCTGACCAGCGGCTGCCAGACCCCCTCGTGGGGCAGGGCCGGCTGAGCCTGGGCCGGGATGGGCGCGGGAGGGGCCAGGTATGTTGCCGACCTCGCGGGCTGACTCGGTCCCGGCTGGACGGGGGCGATAGTGGGGATGCCGCCGGCGACGCTCCCGCCCACCTTGGGAGGGTCGGCCTTGTACTGGAGCTGCTCGAGGCTGCTGACTGCCCAGCCCAGCCCGTGGAACCTGCCCCACTCAGCCAGCCGCGCGGAGGTGGTATCGGTCCCGGGTGCGGTCAGTGCGCCACCGATCGACCAGGTGAGCCAGGCGAGGACCACCACCAGAAGCACACCTGCCCGGCGGAGCCAGAAACGACGCCGGGTCGGCCGGGACGGCGCCCGCTGCACAGGGCGCCGTGGGTGGTGCCGGTTTTCGGATCTCGGGTCGTCGGATCTCGGGTCGTCGGATCTCAGGTCGTCGGGCTTCAGGTCGTCTCTGGCTGTCACGCCGAACGTTCCCCTCGAGGTTCATCCTTGTTCCGGCCTAGCCGGAGCACTGCCGTTTCGAGTATCCCCTGTGGGGAGGGATCGCGCAGAAGACTCGCCGGGGTCAACGCCGGAGGACGCTCCGGTCAGCGCTCAGGGAGCAGGAGCAGGCAGAGGGCACCCACGGCAGCCGCCCCCTCGGCCAGTGCGCTGACCGTCTTGCCGGTGTACCAGGCGGGGTCGTACATGTCGGGCAGCGGTCCGAGACTGCCGACGTCGACATACGCGAAGAAGAGGACGGCGCCGACACCACCGGCGGCGACCAGGAGGGCGAACCCCGCGGCGAGGCGGTGACGGGTCACCAGCAGCAGCACCAGCGCTACCAGGGCCAGGATCGCCTCGAGGCGGAACAGCTGCCCCTGGCTGATCTGCAGACTGCCCGGGCCGGTCAGGGAGTCGAAGTTCGCGGCGAGAGTCCAGTGGACGTAGGCGTCGACGCCCAGTCCGGCAGCGGTGATCGCGGTCAGCAGCCAGCGGGTGGTCCGTCGGCGCGCACCCGAGGACTCTCTCTGGCGGACGGCTGTCCCCGGGCGGCCAGAGTCTGCCGCGGTGCGTGGGTCATCGGTCATCAGAGCCTCCCGTTCGTTGCCTTCCACTGTAGAACGGGTTCAGTGGCAGAACGGTTCACGCGGAGGCGCTCGGGGCGTCCCGAGCAAGCGGGCGCCGGGGTGCAGGGGGAGTCGGTTACCTGCCGAGGCCGGCCCGGTCGACCCTGCGGTGGAAGCGCATCCCGGCGAAGCCACCGATCAGCGCACCGGCCAGGCTGCCGGCTGCGGCTCCGCCCACGGCGATCAGGCCGCCGGTGGTCAGCGAGCCCTGGCTCACCGGGATCCGCGGAAAGCTGTTCAGCCTGCTCAGCACGTCGTACTGGCTGCCGGCCAGGGCAGCCAGCACCGCCACGACCGCGGCGATGAGGACGGCCCACAGCCAGACGGCCAGACCCTGCCTCAGCCCGTGGAACCGGGCCATCCGCGAGGCGACGTACCCGCCGCAGTAGTAGGCCACGAAGAGCACGACCAGCAGGACGAGGCCGCCGAGCAGACCGATGGCCTTGGGGTCCTGGACGGCCTCACTGGCGGCAGTGCGGGCGTCCGTCCTGGTCGCCACCCCGAGTGCCACTCCGGCGGCCGCGACAAGGGTGGTCAGCATCACCGCGGTGCCGGTGGCCGTGAGCCAGCCGAAGAACGCCAGGCCGACCTTGACGCCGCCGAACTCTTCCTTCTCTCGCTGGAGCACGCTCTGCCGGTCGTTGGCGGAGTCGTCGGGGACGTGCTTGATGCGGCCTGTCGACTCCCCGGGATCCGGGGAGGCGCTCTGCTGGGTGTCCTTGCCGGTGGTGGTGCTCAAGTCAGGTCCTCAATGGTGCTGGTGAGTTGGTCGCGGTCGACGATGCCGCGGCAAGAGCGCGGGCGGACGCTGGCGTATCGAGGGGCTCAGAGCCCGGCGCGCATCGCGAGCCCGCGAACGTAGGAGGCCTGACCCGCGTGCTGCAGGTCGTCCGAGAGGATACTGACCAGTCGCACGGCCAGGGTGACCGGGGGATCCCAGGACGTGTCAACGACCCTGGCGAAGTCCGCCTCGGTCAGCGTGGACAGGTAGTCGATCGTCCGGGCGTGCACCGCGTCGTAGTAGCCCTGCAGGAGCTCCGCCCCGGCGCGCACTGCCGCCACGTCGCCGGCGCTCTGCCGGAACCCGGTGGCCCCGGGCTCGAACGGGAGGTCGAAACGGTCGGCCCAGCCCCCGGTGGTCCACACCTGTTCCTGGCTCAGCAGATCCGAGATGTGGTCGTCCTGCACCCGGGTCAGGTGCCAGATCAGCCAGGCCACCGTGTTGGCCCCTGGGTCCACCCGGTAGGTGAGCACCTCGATGCTCGCTCCCGCCAGCGTGGAATGCACGACCGAGCGGATCCTGCTGTAGGCCTCGCTCAAGGTTTCGGCTGACATATTCGTCCCAACGTAGTCCATGGAGCGCTGAAGGCTTGCGTTCGTAGCTCCCCACAACTTGGCGCACGGAGGCCGGGTGAGTCAACGAGGGGGCCGGCAGGGATCCATCCTGTTGCGGCTGCTACCTCACCGTGGTGGCGTAGTAGCCGGAGGTCGAGCCGAGATACGCGGCCGATCCCTTCAGGACCAGTCGGGTGGAGGCGGTGGTCCGGACGTTCATCGCGATCCGGCCGCTGACCGTGGTGCCGCTGACCGATGCCCGCGGACCGGTCCGCCAGGGGCCAGCCCCGTACCGGTACTGGATGTACACCACCGGGGCCGGCACCCGGGAGACCGACCCGATCACGGACAGGTAGGTCCGGTGCGCCACCGACCCCGCCGGGCGCCGCTCGACGACGTTGGCCTTCGAGGTGAGGGTCATCGGCGGGCTGGCCCGGCCGGGTGCGCCGGCCGCCGGCGAGGTCACCCAGCGGTAGCTGCCGGACACACCGTTGGCGAACCGGTAGGACGCGGTCCCCGCGGAGCCGGTCCGCACCGACCTGAGCGAGCGCCAGGTCGAAGTGCCCTGCTGTTTCTTCTGCAGGGTCAGCACCCAGCTGGCGACCGCGCTACCGTGCCTGTCGGTCACCTGGGTGGTGGCGATGATCGCGGCGCCCACCCAGGCGCTCGTGCGCAGGGACAGGCTCGCCGTGAACGGGACTATCTGAGACGCCCAGCTGGCGACGGTCAGCGTCGCGCCCGAGGCGTCCTGCCGGTCGAGCCTGATGGTCACCTTCCGGGAGGCCGCGGTGAAGGTGTCACCGACCCTTATCGAACGGTTGTAGTCGAGGTCCTGGCCGGTCGGGGTGTCATCCAGCTCGTAGCTCCCGGCGCTCGGCGGGGCCGCCGGGTTGTCCCGTAGCACCCGGACGCCCCAGGCCGGCCGGAAGAAGTTGAAGGCGGCGAACGCGTCCCTGCCCGAGTTGGTCCGGTACTCCACGAAGTAGCTGGCGCCACCAGGGTCGGTGATCTTCAGCGTCCGGCCCGGGCTGGTCGTCGACAGCGGGGCGATCACGGCCGTGGTCACCCCCGATCCTGCCGGGATCTTCCGGACCGCGTCGGGGAGCAGGTTCATCCCGTCCAGGTGGACGGCGTTCAGGCTGCCCTCGCCGAAGTCGGTCCCCGAGTAGCCCATCACGTCAAACAGGTCGTCGTACTCGCTGGCCTGACAACCCGGGAAGGCGTAGGTGACCACTGGCCTGTCCTGGACGCCGTTGCAGCGCAGGCTGTTCGAGTGGTAGAGACCCAGGTTGTGACCCAGCTCGTGGGCGAGCAGCGACTGGTTGAGGCCGCTGACGAACACCTCGTTGTGGTCGAACTGGACGGCGCCGATGGTGCCCAGGCCGTAGAAGCAGTTCTGGTCGTAGGCGGCGCTGGGCGCAACCAGCACCAGGTGCTTGCCGGCCCCGTCGGCAGCGGGCATCTTCAGATGCGCCTCGTGCCACATCTTGTACGTGTTGGCGTAGACCTCGGTGTCACTGGCTCCGCAGCGGTACGCGGACTGGTAGGCCAGCACCTGGGCGGTGTCGAACGAGACCTGGCCGCCGGTCTGGCTGGACCAGTACCGCGACACCGTGCCGACCATCGCCCGGGCCGCGGTGGTGGTGAGGGAGCGTTGTGCGGGGACCCCCGCCGGGACGACCAGCGCCACGTAGACGTGCTGGGTGACAGGACTCACTACTGCAGCGGGAGAAGAGATCTGGCGGGCAGACACGACCTGCTTGGCTCCGTCGGCGCCCGGGACGACGGTGACCGTGACTGTTGCGCCATCCCTGGTCCTGGGCAGGGAGCCATCGGTCAGCGGGACGTAGCCTGCGGTGGTCTGCAGAACCCTGGTGGTGTCGTCGGCGGGGGTCCCGGTGGCAACGGCTCCGGCGGCGTCAGGCCCGGTGGCGCCGGGAGCGGCGGCCGGGTCGCCGGAGGGGCTGCCACTGACCTCCGGGCGGTATGCCGGGTGCTCACGGATGATCGTCTGGACAACGCCGGTGATCTTCTGCGGGGAGGGCGGACCGGCCGCGGTCGCCGCCGACAGTCCCGGGACCGACAGTGCGACGGCTACGGCAACCGGGATCAGCAGCCGAGAGCTGTTGAATCGCATCAGAACCACCCCGCTCTCTTCCGCCGGCCTCGCGCCGGTGGTTCACACGCTGGGTCAGGGTCGGCCGGTCGCGTGCTTCGAACGGCCGTTGTCCAGATTCCAGGGAGCCAGTCCCAGACAACCAGAGGAGGTTTTCAGCGGACCCAGGATCGTCTGAGATGTGCCCGGACGACGCAGGTTTCAAGCCGAACAAGGGATGCCGGGGTGGCCCGAACGGTGGATCTCCAGGCGGCCGGACCGGTAGGTTGCCTGGATGCGGATCACTCATCTCGGACATGCCTGCCTGCTGGTCGAGACCGGGGGCAAGCGCATCCTGGTCGACCCGGGGGCCTTCGCCGGCGGCTTCGACGAGGTGACCGGGCTCGACGTCATCCTGGTCACCCACCAGCACCCAGATCACCTGGACCTGCAACGGCTTCCGGCGCTGCTGGCGATCAACCCGCAGGCGCGGCTGTATGCCGAGCCGCAGGCTGCCGCCGTGATGGAGGCGGCCGGGATCGCCGCGGAGTACACCGTCGCCGGCCAGGCCCTGACCTTCGGGGCGGTTCAGGTCACCCCGGTGGGGGAGCTGCATGCCCTGATCAACGAGGCCCTGCCCCGGATCGGCAACCTCGGAGTCGTGCTGCGTGCCGCGGGGGAGCCGAGCCTGTTCCATCCCGGAGACGCCTATGACGGCGAGCCCGGGCATATCGACATCCTGGCCCTGCCGCTGAACGCGCCCTGGGCGGCCAGTCGCGACACCATTGCCTTCGCCTGGCGGCTCGCCCCTCAGTTCTGCGTCCCGATCCACGACGCTCTGCTCAGTACTATCGGCCGCCGGCTCTACCTGTCCCAGGTGGAGTCTCTGGGGCCGCAGGACATGGAGCTGCGTGACCTCTCGGACGGCGTTCCCGGCGACTTCGCCTGATCGGACGGTTCCGGCGCAGGGCGGGCCTGCTGAGTGGATGTCTCCGGCAACCAGCGGTCGGCCGTTTGGCTGACCTCATATCGGTCATTCGGGCAGAATCCTCGCGTACTGCCTTGCCACACCTCAGACTTCGGTAACGTCCCATAGAGCCGTACCCGCTGCGGAGATCGCCGAGTCGAGGCTGATATGCGTACTTGCTGGCGGACCAGCCTGTGCGTCGCGGCCGAGCCTTTCGTCGGGACCTGCCAGGGCGTCGTGGCGCCATACCCCCCAAGTTCCTCGCGGTGAGCGTGCGGTCGACCCCGCGGGTGGCCCGGGGCCAGCGGCTGACAGGGGTGATGTGGGCGCTCGCAGGCGCCTACCTGGTCGCTCTGGCGCTGCACGGCGCCGGGTGGCGCTGGGACCGCTACGACGTGGTCGTGAACAGCTGGCTCGGCCTGCTGACCCTCTGGGTGCCCACGGCCGTCTGCTGGCGGGCGGTCTCCCGGGTCGGGATCCGGCGGCTGGAGGTCGTGCTGTCGGCGGCTGCGGTGACCGCGTTCTCCGTGGGGGACACCTACTACGTCGCCATGTCTGCGGGGGGCGGGTCGCTGCCGTTCCCCTCGCTGGCGGACGTGGGGTACCTGTCGTTCTACCCATTGATGCTGGCGGCCCTGGTGGTGCTGGTGCGCAGCCGGGTGCGCGGGCTGGCCTCGTCGGTGTGGCTGGACTGCGCGGTCGGGTCGCTGGGCGCTGCCGCAGTGCTGGCGGTCCTGCTCAGCCCGGTGCTGGCAGATGCGGCGGTCGGTCCCCCTTCGCTGGCCACCGTGGTGGCCGTGGCCAATCCTCTCTTCGATCTGCTGCTGGTTGCCGCGGTCGCCGGCATCGTCGCGCTGGGGGATGTCCGGATGGGAAGCCGGTGGGGGGTGCTGGTCGCCGGCTTGCTGGTTTTCGCAGCGGCAGACGTGATCTACGGGCGGCTGGTGAGTGCCGACAGCTACCAGGTCGGCACAGTCCTGGACGGCGGATGGGCGATCGGGCTCGCCCTGATGGTCGCCTGGGTCGATGCCAATGCCCGGCCCGATAAGCCGGGGGCGTACGGGAAGCGGCTGGCCAGCGGTACGACGGCTCTGGCGGTATCCGCGGTCGCGACCATCGCGGCCCTGGGGGTGCTCGTGGTGGGCACCCGGGTGTCCGTGTCGACCCTGGCCGTGGTCCTGGCGTCGGTCACCATGCTCGGGGCGGGGGCCCGTGCCCAACTGGCCTTCCGCCGGCTCGCCCGGATGGCGGACCTGCGCCGGCTGGCCGCGGCCACCGACGACCTCACCGGCCTGCCGAACCGGCGGGCGCTGTATGCCGAGGGCAACGTGCGCCTGCTCGAGCCGCAGCGGCGGCGCCTCGCCCTTCTCATGCTGGACCTGAACAAGTTCAAGGAGGTCAATGACAGCCTGGGCCACCGGGTCGGGGACCAGCTGCTGGTCCAGGTGGGTGCCCGGCTGCGCGAGCACCTGCGCCCCGACGACGTCCTGGCCCGCCTCGGCGGCGACGAGTTCGCGGTCCTGATCGACGATGCCGGAAAGGACGAGGCCGTGGAGGTGGCCGTGAAGCTGTGCGCGGCGCTGGACGAGCCGTTCGCCCTGGACGACATCGCGCTACGCAGCAGCGTCAGCGTCGGGATCGCCCTGTTCCCGGACGACGGCGTGAACGTGAGCGCCCTGCTGCGCACCGCCGACATCGCCATGTACAAGGCCAAGACCTCGTTTACCGGCCATCATGTGTACTGCGTCGCCGACGACGCCGAGGACGCCGCCCGGGTGCGACTGGTGGAGGAGCTGCGCATCGCCCTGTCCAGTGACCAGCTGGTGGTGCACTACCAGCCCAAGATCGACCTGGACAACGGCGAGGTGCGCAGTGTGGAGGCACTGGTCCGCTGGAACCATCCCGCTCGCGGTCTGCTCTACCCCGAGGACTTCCTGCGGGTGGCCGACGAGTCGGGCCTGATGCCCACGCTGACCCGGGCCGTGCTTGCCCTGGCCCTGGACCAGGTCGCCGACTGGCACCGGCGCGGACGGCCGCTGACCGTGTCGGTCAACCTCGCGGCCAGCTCACTGGTCGACTCCGACCTGCCCGGGCTGGTCGCGTCGATGCTCCAGGCCCGCGGGATCTCGCCGTTCAGCCTGCAGCTGGAGGTCACCGAGGAGTTCCTGATGGCCGACCGGGAGAGGGCCCGGAACATCTTGACCAGCCTGCGGGACAGTGGTGTCCAGATCTCGGTCGACGACTTCGGCAGCGGGTACAGCTCGCTGAGCTACCTGCGTGACCTGCCCATCGACGAGCTGAAGCTGGATCGCTCGTTCATCTATCCGATGGCCCAGGACGGTCGCTCGGCCGCTCTGGTCGCCTCCACCATCGCCCTGGCGCACAGCCTCGGGCTTCGCATGGTGGCCGGCGGGGTGGAGACCGATAGCGCACTCACCGAGCTGACCCGCCTCGGCTGCGACCAGGCCCAGGGGTACTTCATGTCCAAGCCGGTCCCGGCCGCCGAGCTCGACCAGTGGCTGAGCGACCGGGAGGAAGCCCGACAGCCCCCTGATACCTCCGAGTCACGACATGCCGAGGTCCTAGGCTGAGCGGTGCGCGGTTTCGACAGCCTGGCTTGCGATAGGGGTTGGTGACTGCGCAGAAGCTCCACAGACTGCGATCCAGTCCTGCGGGTTGGCGGGCTTGCGATCCAGTCCTACGGGTTGGCGGCTATGAAAGCTATGCAGGCGGCTGATGATGCGATCGTCGGGATGGCGCCTGCTGTGGCGTTGGGGGTGTATATGACAGTCGTCGGTATGGTGCGGCCCGCCAGGTAAGCGGTGGCAAGGGCAGCCGACGTCGTCGCGTACCCGCCGCCGGTAAGGGGGCTCTTGTTCGCCGCGTTGTACGACTCGCTTGCGCGTCTCACCGTAGCCAGGTCGGCCTTGCAGGCACTGGCCGAGCCGCGGTTGGTGATGCCGCTGACCGAGAAGACGACGATACCGGCGAGTACCCCGAGGATGACAATGACGATGAGGAGCTCAATGAGCGTGAAGCCCGAATCGCTCTCCCGGGCGGTGCGAATGCGTCCGAACATTGCTGTCTCTCCAGGTGCGGCTGCGCCGAGTGCACGGGGGTCCTCTGACATCCCCTGAGTCTCAATTGTCTCCCAACCCCTCCTGTCGCGTCCCCAAAAGAGATGATTTCACCTGGTATTTCCGCTGTCCGGTTCATGTGCCTATCTGGTGACCAGCCGCAGATATCCGTCCGTGAGCGAACTGCCGGCAAGCATTGTCAGCAGCGCGGCAGCGATCATGAACGGACCGAACGGGATCGCCGTCTTGCGCCCGGCCCGGCTGGCCAGCATCAGCGCGACGCCGACGAAAGCGCCGAGCAGGAACGCGCCGAAGGTGGACACGATCAGGGCCGACCACGACAGGTAGCCCATCAGGGCGCCCAGCACGCCCGCCAGCTTGGCGTCACCAAAGCCCATCCCGTTGGGGGCGGCCAGCACGATGACGAGGTAGAAGGCGAAGAG
>JBBRZQ010000093.1:0-17959 GCA_038236535.1 Actinomycetales bacterium | reverse complement strand
CCTCAGCCGGGCATGCGGGCATACCTCAGCCGGGCATGCGGGCATACCTCAGCCGGGCATGCGGGCATACCTCAGCCGGGCATGCGGGCATACCTCAGCCGGGCATGCGGGCATACCTCAGCCGGGCATGCGTGCATACCTCAGCCGGGCATGCGGGCATACCTCAGCCGGGCATGCGGGCATACCTCGGCCGGGCACTGCGGGCACACCGCCCGGAGGCGTGACCGCTGATGGACGTCTACTGCGGAACCGTCAGCGAGGTTGGCGTCAGAACGTCGCGGACGGCCACCGCCAGTCCCGGGGCCAGGGGGAGCAGGGGTAGCAGCGTCGCCTGGAACGCGTGGTAGAGATCCGGTTTCCCGGGCCAGACCTCCCGTGCCGGCACGTTCGAGGCGTTGAGCTCGTGGTGCCACGACCCCCGCTCACGGTCGATGAGGAACTCGGCGGCGTAGTCCCACCAGCGGCTGTAGTCGTCGGCGTATCGCGGGTCGCCGGTTACCTGGTGCAGCGCTGCGGCCGCTCCGATCGCCTCGGCGACGACCCAGTGCATCCGGGTGTGCACCACGGGTGCCCCGGCCCAGTCGGTGGTGTAGACAAAACCCGCTGCGCCGTCTCTCGACCAGCCGTCCCGTACCGCGCCTTTGTAGAGCGCCCGGGCAGCCGGGACGAGGGTCTCCGGTGCGCGCTCGGGCAGGGCGGCGTCGACGTGGAGCAGCAGGCGGGCCCACTCGAGCCCGTGCCCGACGGTGGCGCCGTACGGCTTGAACGGGTCGTTCGGGCGGTCAGCGTTGAGTTCTGGCTGCGAGGCCCAGGTGGCGTCGAAGTGCTCCGGGATGCGCCATTCGTTGGCGCTCGCCCAGCTGACCACGTGGTCAGCGATCCTGGCGGCCCTTTCGTGCCAGCGCAGCTCGCCGGTGGCGTCGCCGGCCGCCAGCAGTGCTTCGACCGCATGCATGTTGGCGTTCATCCCGCGGTAGGGGTCGAGCGCCGTCCAGGTTCGATCCCACTCGTCGGCGTGCAGGCCGGCTTCCGGCTCCCAGAAGTGAGTGTCGAACACCGTGAGGGCGTCGTCCAGCAGGTCACGGGCGCCGTCTATCCCGGCGACGGATCCGGTCGAGGCGGCGAGAATGACAAAGGCGTGAGCGTAGGCGCTCTTGGTGGTGTCGGGGGCGCCGTCCGCCGCGAGCGAGGCATACCAGCCGCCGTACTCCGGGTCGTGGAGTGAGGTGCGCAGCGCGGCGATCGCCCGGGTGGCGACCGGGCGGCTGCCCGGGATGCCGAGCAGGTGCCCCAGCGCGTAGACGTGCGCCATCCGTGCGGTGACCCAGGTGAACACGGGACGGGCCGGGTCCACCACGCCGTCGTCGTCGAGATAGCCGGCCCCCCGGTCGGTCGGCACCGTGTTGCGCCCGAAGTCCAGCAGCCGCAGGGTCTCGGTGCTCAGCCAGTGCCGGTGGTCGGGCAGCCCGGTCCAGGCCGTCATCGGGCGGCCACAGTGAGATGCCGGGCGGGGGTCTCGGTCTCGGCGCCCCGTGCCAGCCCGGCGTGCCCGGCGTGCCCGGCGAGCGTGGCAAGCTTGGCGAGCCAGGGCAGCTGACGGGTGAACTGGTGGCCGCCGCCACCTTCGTGCTCGTTGAACGGGTAGACCTCTATCTCCTTGTCCACCGCGCCGGCGATCGTGCCGTAGTGGTTGTACGCCGCGTACACGGTGGAGGGCGGGCAGATGGGGTCCATCAGGCCGACCGAGAACAGCGCCGGAGCGGTGGCCCGTCGGGCGAAGCTGACGCCGTCGAGGTAGGACAGCGTGCGGAACGCGGCCGCTGCGTGGGCTCGGTGCACCGACAGATAGGTCGTGATCTCGGTGTAGGGCTCCCGGTCCGACAGGTCGACGGCCCGGCGGAAGTGGCATCCGAACGGGACGTCCGGCATGACCGCCAGCAGATCGGGAACCAGGCCGGCTGCGGCCAGCGCGATCCCGCCGCCCTGGCTGCCGCCGGTCACCGACACCCGGGCCGGGTCGACGCCCTCGACCCCGCGCACCGCCTCGACCGCACGGACCGCGTCGGTGAACACCCGGCGGTAGTAGTGGTCGGCCGGGTGCAGGATCCCGCGGGTCATGAAGCCGGGCGTCGCCGGGCCCGAGCCGACCGGGTCGGGCGTATCCCCGCCGCTGCCCCAGCGGCTGCCCTGGCCGCGGGTATCCATGAAGAGGCTGACGTACCCGGCGGCAGCCCAGCCGAGCCGTTCGTGCGGCAGCCCCCGACCGCCGCCATAGCCGTTGTACTCGACCACAGCCGGCAACAGGCCGTCTCTGGCGCCGCCGGCCGGCCTGGTCAGCCAGGCCTTGATCGGGTGTCCGCCGAAGCCAGCGAACTCGACGTCGAACACGTCGACCAGGGTCAGGCCCAGGTCCACCTTGGTGATCGTCAGCCCCAGGTCGAAGGTGCGCGTCTCGGCGAGCGTGTCGGCCCAGAAAGTGTCGAAGTCCGCGGGCTCGTCCAGCTCGGGCAGGTAAGTCTCAAGGGCCGCGCGGTCAAGGTCATACAGGGGCATGGGAGTCCTTCAGGGAGTGAGGCGCGGTGGGCTGCCGGATATGGAAGACCGGGGGGCGACCCGGGCGCGGGTCAGCCGATGCCTCCGGGTCCACCGGCATACTCGGAGTTCACGAAGCTGGGGATGGACAGACCCTGCCGCAGGGGGACCAGCTCGGCCTGCAGCACGAGGGCGGCTGCCCCGATGGCGGGGGCGGTGGCCGCCGAGCGGGACAGCTGAACAGAGACCGGGTGGGTCGCCCGGGCGAAGAACCACTGGTCGAGCTCGGCCTGGACCACCGGCAGGTAGATCGAGCCGGCGATCGCCAGACTCGGGCCGGTCAGCACGATGAGCTCGAGATCGAGGATGTTCGCAAGGGTGCGGGTGGCCACGGCGAGATAGCGCGCGGACTGTTCGAGCAGGTCCCGGGCACCCGGATCCCCGCGACGGGCGGCCCGGGCCACGGCGGCGAACTCGGCGGCGACCGACGACGAAGGACTGGCTGAGTCCAGTCCCGACGCCCGTGCGATCGCAGGATCGGCGCGGGCCGCAGCCGCGACGCTGGCCGGCCCGGCGAGCGCCTCCGTGCACCCGTGAGCGCCACACCAGCACTGCGGGCCGTCGAGGTCGAGGCAGATGTGCCCGATCTCGCCCGCGTTACCGCTGGCACCCCGGTAGGCGCTGCCGTTCACCAGCAGGCCGGCGCCGATCCCGGTGCCCATGAACACCGAGGCGAAGGTGGTCGCCTGGCCGACCCCGCCGGACCAGTACTCGCCGAGGGCTGCCGCGGTCGCGTCGTTGTCGAGCATGACGGGCAGCCCGACGGCCGCCTCGAGCTCGCGGTCGAGCGGGAAGTCCGTCCAGTGCCGCATCGATGGTGGCGTCAGGCGCATCCCGCTCAGGGGGGTGAACGGGCCGGGTGAGACAAGGCCAAGGCCCAGCACCCGGGAGTGTTCGACGCCGACCCCGTCAATGAGAGCCCGGACCTCGCGGGCCATCCGCGCGACGACCACGGGAGGGTCCTCGACCCCGGCGCCGCTGCGCGACATGCGGCCGACCACAGCCCCGCCGAGATCTGTCAGGACGTAGGTGATGCCGGAGTGGTCCAGGAGCACCCCGACAGCGAATCGAGAGGTCTGGTTGAGCTGCAGCAGGACGCGCGGCTTACCGCCGGTCGACTCTGCCCGCCCCGTCTCGAGGATCAGGCCGTCATTGATCAGACGTCGCACCACTGTGGAGATGGTCGCGCCGGTCAGTCCCGTGGTCTGGGTGAGGCCCACACGGCTGATGGTGCCTGCCGCCCGAACGGCATCCAGGACGATCGACCTGCTGTTCGGGTGGGACATGCCCCCGACCTGCCCGCTCATCCGGCCCAGTCCCCGCCCCGGTGTGCTGGTGTTCACGGTGTCCCTCCCACGGTGGGCGCCAGGCCGAGCAGGCGCGTTCTGGTTGACTTCATTACGCTGACAAACGATGTCACACCCGATCGGTGACGGTGCGACAGGTTGATAGACTTTGTTCGCGAACAAAAGAATGTTACTACTTGAGTCAGGGCGGGACCAACAACATGTCTGAGTCAGGGAGTGAACGTGCCCAGCCCGACCCGCCCAGCGCGGTCGGGCTCGTGCTCGCGCGGCCGATCCGGCTGCTCGGCCTCGAGCCGTTCTTCATGGAGTTCATTGCCGGGCTCGAGGAGACCGTGGCTGAGCGCGACCTGTCGATTCTGCTCCAGGTGGTCCCCGAACAGGATGCCGAGGTGGAGACCTACCGCCGCTGGGCCGGGCGGCACTCTGTCGATGCCGTGATCGTCGTCAACCTCGTCGAGGGTGACCGGCGGCCGGGCGTGCTGCGCGAGCTAGGTCTGCCCTGCCTGCTCGTGGGGGCCGGCGCCGAGCCAGGTTTCCCGGCGGTCCGCACGGATCACGCGGGCGCCGTCGGTGCGGCGCTGGCCTACCTTCGCGGGCTAGGCCATCGGCAGATTGCCCGGGTGAGCGGGCCGGCGCAGCTCTTGCACACAAGGGCGCGGACCGCGGCGTACATCAAGGACTGCCAGGAGGTCGGGGCGGAACAGGTTCTCCTCGAGGGCGACTATTCCGACGAGGCCGGTGACGAGCTGACCCGCCGCATCCTGGCCCTGCCGCAGAGGCCGACTGCGATCCTGTACGACAATGACGTGATGGCGGTCGCCGGGCTGCGAGCGGCGCAGGACCTTGGCGTCCCGGTGCCGGATCAGCTCAGCCTCGTCGCCTGGGATGACTCCACCTTGTGCCGGCTCGCTTCGCCCGCGCTGACCACCATGAGCGTGGACGTGCACGAGTACGGCGTGCGGGTCGCCCGGTCAACCTTCGAGGTCCTGGACGGGGTCCCGGTCTCCGAGCGCTGGTCACCGACCGCCCGGCTGACACCGCGCGGGACCACGGCAACGGCGCCAGAGCTCGGGTGAGTCCGGCGCCGACGGCGGGAGTCTTCTGACCGCTGCGCTCGGCGCGCGCCGGTGACCGAGGTCGGTCGTCCGTGTCCTCAGTCCAGTGCCGCGCCGACGCCGGGGATGCCTTCGCGGTATCGCCCGAGCAGGTCGCGTCCCACCTGCACTGAGTCCACCAGGGGGTGCAGCGCGATGGCCTTCCAGGCCAGCGTGGCGGAGCGGCTGACGACCGCCTCGATGGTCAGCTGCTCCACCGCCTTGACAGACTGCATCAGTGCCAGCATGTGGCCGTCGACGGGCGCAATGCGGTGCGGGTGGATACCGGCTGAGTCGACGGTGCAGGGCACCTCGACGACCGACTCGGGCGGCAGGCCGTTCACCGTGTCCCCGTTGCGGACGTTGAGGATCATCGTCGAGGGCCGGCCGGCCGCCAGGGCTGCCATCAGGTTGAGGGCCACCTGCTGGTATCCGCCGTCCTCGAGGTCGGACTCCTCGCGGGCGTGCTCCTGCCCCTTGGGTCTGCCCTCCGCCATGTAGGTGGCCTCGCGTTCGTACTTGGTCTTACGCCACAGCTCGAGGGCATGCTCTGGCAGGCCGGCCGCGCGCTGGTAGAAGTCGGCCTGCTGGCGGAGCAGGAACTCACCGCGGGTGGCCTCGCTGTCCCGGATCCGGGCCACCGCCTCGCGGTTGTCGTAGTAGTAGTAGAGGTACTCGTTGGGCAGTGCCCCCAGCGCGCGAACCCAGTCCAGTCCCATCAGCCGGGCCTCCTCGATGCCGTGCAGCATCGGGGTGTCCGCGAGCAGGTCGGGCAGCCGGTCCCGCCCGCCGATCTCCAGCGATCGCAACCACCCCAGGTGATTGAGCCCGACGTAGTCGAAGGAGTCCACGGCGGAGCTGCCGGTCAGCAAGCTGCCGGGCACGCTCGCCGCGGAGCTGCTGGTGACGGCCAGCGCCGCGCGCCGCATCAGCCCGATCGGGGTGTCGCAGATACCGACGACGCGATCGCCCAGCACCCGGCGCAGGCCCTCGGTGATGATGCCGGCGGGGTTGGTGAAGTTGATGAACCACGCCTCCGGGGCCAGAGCCCGGGCGCGCTCAGCGATCGTCAGCATCACCGGCAGCGTGCGGATCGCGTAGGCGAGACCCCCTGGCCCGGTGGTCTCCTGGCCGAGAACGCCCAGGTCGAGGGCGATCCGCTCGTCGAGGGTCCGTGCCTGGGTGCCGCCGACCCGGATCGCGCAGAAGATGAAGTCGGCCCCGGTCAGCGCGGCGTCAAGGTCGGTGGTGGCGGTGATCCGTGGTGCGCGGGGGAAGTCCTGCTCGAGCTGCGCGACGACCGCGCGGATGGCGCCGAGACGGGAGGCGTCAGTGTCGTACAGCACCAGCTCGTCCACGCGCACGACCGCGTCGTCGGCGGCGACCGCCGCGAAGACCTGGGGAACCCGAAATCCGCCGCCGCCGAGAATGGTGAGCTTCATACCGTGATGACCTCCGTAGTGCAGTGAGCTCCCTGGTGCAGTGAGCTCTGTTGGGCAGTGATGACCTCCGTTGCGGCTGAAAGCGCCCGCGCCTCCAGGTCACTCTTCTGGGGCTGTGACGAAGCGGGCGCGGGAGCACAGCGAGCCATCCCTACGCAGGCAAGTATGGCGCGCCCGGAACCTGCGCTGCCGGGTGGCCACGGCGGTTGTGGCACTGTTGGTGGGACAGGCTGGAGGACTGGTGAGCACAGCAGAGGGCACGAACGATCGGTGGGACTTCGACGTGCTGATCGCGGGCACTGTGTTTCTGGACATCGTCTTCACCGATCTCCCGTGCCCGCCCTCGCCGGGCACCGAGGTCTGGACCGGTGGGATGGGCTCCTCGCCCGGCGGTATCGCGAACCTTGCCGTCGCCACGGCCCGGCTGGGCCTGCGGACCAGCCTCGCAGCCGGGTTCGGCGATGACGGCTACGGCGAGTGGTGCCGCCGGGTGCTGGCCGAGCAGGAATCCGTCGACCTGAGTCTGTCCCGGACCTTCGAGCACTGGCACAGCCCGGTCACCGTGTCGATGGCCTACCAGAACGACCGGGCGATGGTGACCCACGGGCACTGTGCGCCGATCAGCGCCACCGAGATGATCGGGACGCCACCGTCCACCCGGGCGGTCATCGTCGAGCTCGAGGGCGATGCCTGGTGGCGGCCGGCCCAGCAGGCCGGCGCCCTGGTCTTCGCCGACGTCGGGTGGGACCCGAGCGGCGTCTGGGACCGCGCGATCCTGGACCGGCTCGACGGCGTGCACTGCTTCATGCCGAACGAGGTGGAGGCTCAGGCCTACACCCGGACGCAGACTCCCGAGGCCGCCCTGACCGCGCTCGCCGAGCTGGTCCCGGTCGCCGTGGTGACCCTTGGCCCACGAGGGGCGCTCGCCCTGGACTCGGGGACGGGGGAGCGCGTCGAGGTCCCCAGCCTGCCGGTGGCCGCGATCGACCCCACCGGAGCTGGCGACGTCTTCGGTGCCTCGCTGGTCGTCGGCACGCTGGCCGGCTGGCCGCTCGAGCACCGGCTGCGGTTCTCGGCGCTGTGCGCCTCTCTTGCCGTGCAACAGTTCGGTGGCGCCCTCGCCGCGCCCGGCTGGGGCGACATCGCCGACTGGTGGGCGACCCTGAACGACAGGGCCAGGGCCGGCGACCAGGGCGCGCGCAGCCTCCGTGAGTCCTACGCCTTCCTGCCCGCGGTGCTCCCTGCCGAACATGCCAAGGCGCTGCGCCGCGCCGAGGCCACCATCGCCAGACTCTCCGACCTCGACGAACGACTGAACCACTCGCCTCACGGCGTGACTGAAAGGACGACATGATTACTCAGAGGCTCACCCGGGCACGTCTTCTGACCGTCACCCTGGCGGTGGCTGCTCTGGGGCTCAGCGCCGGATGCGCGCCAGGTGCCGGAACGAAGCAAGCCCCCACCGGCGCCTCGTCGGGAACGGTCAAGACGGATGCCGCAGCGTTGGGCAACGTCACGCTGAGCGTCTGGGACCAGGAGGTCCGGGGCGGTCAGAAGACCGAGATCGAGGCGCTGAACAAGGCCTTCCACGAGAAGTACCCGAATATCACGATCAAGCGGAACGCCCAGTCGTTCGACGATCTGGCCAAGACCCTGCGGCTCGCACTCAGCGGCCCTGACGCCCCCGACGTCGTCGAGTCCAACAACTCGCGCAGCCAGATGGGCGCGTTCGTCGGGGCGAAGCAGATCATCTCGCTCGAGCCGTACGCCAAGGCCTACGGATGGCGCGAGCGCTTCCCGGCCTCGGTGACCAGGCTCGCCTCGTACTCTCCCGACGCCAAGACGTTTGGCTCCGGGGACATCTACGGCGTGCCCCAGATGGGCGAGATCGTCGGTGTCTACTACAACAAGAAGAAGCTGGCCGCGCTCGGCCTGGCGGTGCCGAAGACCTGGGCTGAGCTCACCAAGCAGCTGTCCACCATCAAGGCCGCCGGCGAGGCTCCGCTGGTGCTCGGCGACCTGGAGAAGTGGCCGGCCATCCACGTGCTCGGACCGATCCAGGGCGCACACACCCCGGCCACGCAGGTGCAGGCCCTGGCGATGGGCAACGCCGGCGGCAGCTGGACCGACGCCACCAACACGGCCGCGGCCACCGAGCTCAGCACCTGGGTGAAGGCGGGCTACTTCAACAAGGACGTCAACGGCTCGAAGTACGACGACATGGTTGCCAAGTTCGGCGCGGGGACCGGCGTCTTCCTGATCGCCGGCTCGTGGAACACGGCCACGCTGGACCCGCTGATGCCGGCCAACCTCGGGTTCTTCGCCCCGCCGCCGGTCACCGCGGGTGAGCCTGCCTCGACCACGGGCGGGACGTCGCTGCCCTTCACGATCACCAGCGCGTCCAAGCACCCCGACGCGGCCGCGGCATACATCAACTTCATCACCAGCGACGACGCGATGAAGGTCATTGCCAAGGCTGGCAACCTCCCGGTCCTGCACAGCGCCGAGCTGGCCCCGGCCACCGGCGGCGGCAAGGACGTCTATGCGGCCTACGAGGCGGTCACCAGCAAGGGCAACCTGCTGCCGTATCTCGACTACGCCACGCCGACCTTCAGCGACACCCTCGGTGCAGCGTTGCAGGACCTGATCGCGGCCAAGAAGACGCCTCAGCAGTTCACCACCACGCTCCAGGCCGACTATGGCAAGTTCGTCAGCAAGTAGGGCTCCCGGTGACCGGAGGCGGCGTCGCGTTCGCCGCGCCGCCGCCAATGGTCACGGGGTCCTGACCCCCTACTTCTTCATCCTGCCGGCGTTCACGCTCTACGGCGCGTTCCTGCTCTACCCGCTCGTTAGGGCGGCCCAGTTCTCCCTGTTCTCCTGGGACACCATCTCTCCGGCCGTGTTCGTCGGGCTCCAGAACTATGTCGACCTGGCACGCAACGAGGACCTGCGGAGCTCCTTCCTGCACGCGTTCGTGCTGATCTTCTTCTACGCGGTTCTGCCGCTGGTCGTGGGACTGGTCATCGCGGCGATCCTGAACCGGGCAAAGGTCCGGGGGATGACCTTCTTCCGCACCGTGATCTTCCTCCCGCAGGTGATCGCGATGGTGGTCGTGGCGGTGGCCTGGACCCGGCTCTACTCGACCGACGGCTCGATCAACGCGCTGCTCGACCTGGTCGGGCTGGGCTCCTGGTCGCGGGCCTGGCTCGGCGACTACCTGTTCGCGTTGCCGGCAGTCGGCCTGATCGGCTCCTGGGTCGAGACGGGGCTCGTCACGATCCTCCTGCTCGCCGGCATGGGACGGATCGCCAGGGACCAGTACGAGGCGGCCAGCCTGGACGGCGCCGGCGCGATCCGGCAGTTCTTCGCGGTCACCGTCCCCTCGGTGCGCGGCGAGATCGCGGTGGCCCTCACCCTGACGATCGTGGCAGCGCTCAAGACGTTCGACCTGATCTACATGACCACCAGGGGCGGTCCCGGGACCAGCACCACGGTTCCCTCGTATCAGGTGTACTACCAGGCCTTTCAGCTCGGGCAGGTGGGCACGGCCTCGGCCATCGGGATCGCGCTGACCATCCTGATCTTCGGGATCAACCTGGTGATCAACCGCGCGTCGGACAAGGCGACCGAATGAGGTCACGCCGCGAGACCTCGGTCAACTACCTGATCCTGGGCGTCTTCTCGGTCCTTGCCCTGTGGCCGGTGATCTCGATCCTGGTCAGCGCCTTCGGCTCGGCCGGGGCCGACGCCGGCGGCGGGGTGGCCGGCCTGCACCCGGAGAACTTCGCGACCGCCTGGGAGCAGGGGCACTTCACCGCGTACATGCGCAACTCGGTCATGGTCTCCACCCTCGTCGTGGTCGTCTCGGTGCTCTGCTCCGTCCTGTCCGGCTATGCCTTCGGCACGATGAGGTTCCGCGGCAGCGGGGTGCTGTTCTACCTCTTCCTGCTCGGCATCATGGTGCCGGCGGAGGCGATCGTCGTACCGCTGTTCTTCGACCTGCGCCAGCTCGGGCTCACCGACACGATCTGGGCTGTCGCGATGCCGCAGGTGGCTCAGTCCATCGCGTTCGGCACGTACTGGATGCGCACCTACTTCCGCTCGAGCAACAGGTCGATCTCGGAGGCGGCCCGGATCGACGGGGCAAGCCCTCAGCAGGTCCTCTGGCACGTCCAGCTGCCGATCGCGCGCCCGGCGATCGTCACCCTGGTGGTCCTGGTCTTCATGTGGACCTGGAACGAGTTCCTGATCCCGCTGGTCATGTCACCGAGCGGCCAGATGCGGACCGCCCCGCTCGGCCTCGCCTTCTTCCAGGGGCAGTACTCGACCAACACCGCCCTGATGGGCGCCGCTGCCGTTCTGGTCGCCCTTCCCGTGGTGATCGTCTACCTCGTCCTCCAGCGGTACTTCATCAGCGGCATGGTCGACGGGGCAGTCAAGGACTGACCGGCCGGAACGCCCCGGCGAGGGCGACGCCGTGGTCACCACGGGCGCTGGATACATTTGCGTTGGCAGGGCAGATCATCCGGCATACCGCGCACGCAACCGCCTGGATCGTGGCGGAGAGGCAACCAGCTCATGAGCGACGACGTCTTCCTGGTCCCGCACACCCACTGGGATCGCGAGTGGTACGAACCGTTCCAGCGGTTCAGGCTGCGGCTGGTCGACCTGATGGACGACGTCATCGCCCGGGCTCAGCGTGACCCCGGCTTCCGCTTCACCCTGGATGGCCAGATGGCCGCCGTCCAGGACTACCTGGAGGTCAGGCCCGATCAGCGCGGCGCGATCCGCGAGCTGGTCGGCCGCGGTCAGCTGGCGGCCGGCCCCTGGCGGGTGCTGCCCGACGAGTTCCTCTGCTCGGGGGAGAACCTTGTCCGCAACCTCGAGCTGGGCTGGTCCGCGGCCTCGGAGCTGGGCACGCCGATGGCGGTCGGCTACCTGCCGGACATGTTCGGGCACTGCGCGCAGATGCCGCAGATCCTCGTCCTGGCCGGGATCCGTCACGCGTGCGTCTGGCGCGGGGTCCCGCTCTCGGTCGACAGGCACGCCTTCTGGTGGCGCTCCCCGGACGGCACCGGGCTACGCACCGAGTACCTGCCGACCGGCTACGGAAACGCTGCGGACCTGTTCGACGTGAGCAGCGCCGGCGCCGACCAGGGCGAACGCGACCGGCTGCTTCAGGAGCGGCTGAGCGCCCGGGTGAGCGAGTGGGCCTCCTGGTTCGGAACCGATCCCTACCTGGCCATGTACGGCACCGACCATGCCGCGCCGCTGCCGACCCTGATGCAGCAGGTGGCCACCCTGTCCCGCGGCGAGGCCACCATGACGGTGTGCACCCTGGCCGACTACGTGCTGGCCCGCGACCCCGACGAGGGAGGTCTGCCAGTGGTCGACGGCGAGCTGCGCAGCCACGCCCGGGCCAACATCCTGCCGGGGGTCATCTCCGTCCGCTGGCACCTCAAGGAGGCGATGGGCCGGGCCGAGCGGATGGTCGAGCGGTATGCCGAGCCGTGGGCCGCGCTGTGGTCCGACCAGTGGCCGCAGACCTACCTGGACCTGGCCTGGTCCCGGCTGGTGGACTCCTCCTGCCACGACTCGGTCACCGGCTGCGGGGTGGACGAGACCGCGCTGCAGGTCGCCGCCCGCATCGCCGAGGGGGAGCAGGCAGGCCAGGCGGTACGCGACCGGGCCGTCGACGTGCTGGCCGGCCGGGTCCCGAGCGGGTCCGTGGTCGTGGTGAACCCCACCCCGGCGGACCGCACGGGGCTGATCGAGCTCGAGGTTCCGGTTCACGACGAGATGCCCATCGTTGCAGCGGCTCACGACGCAAGAGTGACGGACCCGACATCTGCCGAGGCAACCGTGGCGGAGGGAACGGCTGCCGAGGCAACCGTGGCGCAGGGAACGGCGGCGAGCGCACTCGCTGAGACGCAGGGGGCACCCATCGTGCTGCGGCTACCGGACGGGAGGCTGGTCGCCGCCCAAGTTGTCGGGACCAACGACCGGTTGCTGTCCGACGAGCGGGTTGACGGTGATGCTCTCGCGGGCCTGTTCCGCAGGGTGCACGACAGGGAGCTGTTCGGTCAGCAGGTCACTCACATCGACCTGGATCCGGATCATCGCGCCCTCACCTTCCATGTTGCCAGCGAGGCGGGCGCTGCGCCTTTCGACGCGGTCGTCGAGCAGCAGAGAGCCGCGCTGGCCGCAGGTCAGAACCCGGGCCGCTGGCGGGTACGCACCCAGGATGAGTCGCGGCTGAGGGTGGTCGCGATGGTGCCGGTGCCGGCCCTCGGCTGGACTTCAGTGACCGCGGTGACCGCAGTGACCAGCGATTCAGCCGTGACGGCGGTGACTGGTGAGGCTGCGACGGTCGGTGAAACTGCGGTGGTCGGTGAGGCTGCGGTGACGTCTGTGGCGGGTGAGGCTGGTCCGGCGCTGGACAACGGGCTGGTCCGGGTCTCGGTGAGACCCGACGGGGCTCTTCGTCTGGAGTCTCGGGACGGCACGACTCTCGACGGGGTCGGCCGGCTGGTGGACGGCGGCGACTGCGGAGACAGCTACAACTACGGCCCTCCGTCGGGCGACGTGCTCGTCGAAAGGCCCGGGTCCGTCGCGGTCAGGCTGGTCGAGAGCGGGCCGGTCCGGGGCGTGCTGGAGATTGACCGCCGGTACGCGTGGCCGGCCCGGCTGGAGAAGGACGGGACCCGATCGGCAGAGCTGGAACCGGTGCTCGTCAGGACCCGGGTGGAGCTGCACCAGGGCGAGCCCTTTGCCCGGCTGCACCTGGCCTGGGAGAACAGGTCCAGCGACCACCGGCTGCGCCTGCACGTGCCACTCGGAAGACCCGCCACGACCAGCGACGCCGAAGGCCAGTTCGCTGTCGTGGAAAGGGGAATGCGTCCGGAGGCCGGATCCGCGGGGGAGTACCCGATTGCCACCTACCCGGCTTCTGGCTTCGTCGACGCGGGAGGCGCTGCGGTGCTGCTCACCCGTACGACCGAGTTCGAGCTGCTCGACAGCGGCGAGCTGGCGCTGACCGTCCTCCGGGGGATCGGCCTGCTCAGTCGTAATGTGCACCCCTACCGGGACGAGCCGGCCGGGCCGCAGCTCGAGACGCCCACGGCGCAGTGCCTGGGTCCGGCTGAGCTGACCTGTGCGGTGATGCCGCACGACGGCTCCTGGCATGACGCCGATCTGGTTGCTGCCGCCGAGCGTTTTCGCCACCCCCTGGTTCACCGTCCCGGGACCAGCACCCGCACCCGCAACGGCAACGGCGAGGTGCCACCCGCTCCGGTCGAGGGTCTGTCGGTTCAGGGCCGGGGCGTGGTGATGACCTCGCTGCGGCGTCGGGACGACTGGCTCGAGCTGCGTCTGGTGGCTCAGACGCCGACTGGCACAACAGCGCTGGTCGGTGCGGTCGGTGCGACTGTGGCGATGGCTCGCAGCTGCGACCTGCTCGGTCGGGCCGGTGAGACCCTGCCCGTCCTGCAGGTCCGGGACGGGGTGCTCCGGTTGCCGATGCGGGCATGGCAGATTGTGACAGTTCAGCTGCGCCTGAGCACAAGCACCTGAGACCGAGGTCGGGCACTGGTCGCAGTGCGGGCAGGAAAGGGCTCCCGACTCGAAGCCGGGAGCCCTTTCCTCATCGTGAACGAGATCTGCTGAGACGTGGTCGTCGTAGCGAGCACCATCACCCTCAGGCCTGTGAACCGTGCCCTGAGCGTCCGGATACCGCAGTCACACGGTATTCATTCACACGGTATTCATTCACACGGTATTCATTCACACGGTATTCATTCACACGGTATTCATTCACACGGTATTCATTCACACGGTATTCATTCTTCGTTGACGTCTCCCAGCAGCTCAAACAGCCCGTCGACGGTAGTCGTATTCGCCATCTTCGTCGCCTGGTCCATGTCGGAGAAGATGATGGCGATCTTCGACAGGATGCCGAGGTGCTGGTCGTCGACGCCGGCGATTCCGACAACGACGCGTACCTCGTTGCCGTCCCAGTCGATGGGGTTCTCGTAGCGCACGAGGGAAACCGCCGAATGAAGGATGGTCTCCTTCGCCTCGTTGGTGCCGTGCGGGATCGCCAGGTAGTTACCCATGTAGGTCGATATGGACCTCTCGCGCTCCGCCATGGCATCGACATATGCCGTGGTAACGGCGTCTGCCTTGACCAGCAGGTTGCCTGCCTCGCGGATCGCGTCGTCCCGCGTGGTGGCGCTACCCGAGGCGATGATCAGGTCCCTGGTCACGATGTCGCTCATTGTTCCGACCCTTCAGAGTGCTGGCTGTCTTTGACTGCGTTCACGACGGTGTCGTAGACCGGGCTGTTCATGAAGTTGTCGACCGTCATGTGCCGGGAGTTCGGAGCCTTCAGCCGTGCTCTGTCCGTGAGCTGAGCCTGGCTGATCACAATGTCGACATCGTCGGTAAGGCTGGCCACTGCCACGTTCACCACGGTGACTCCCGTGACATCAGCTTTCTTGAGCTTGTCGCGCAGGACGCTGGCTCCCATGGCGCTCGACCCCATACCGGCGTCGCAGGCAAAGACGATCTTGCTGATCGGGTGTGCCAGTACAGCGGTCGTGGTGCCTGCGGTCGAACCGGCCGCAGTGGTTTCTTCCTTGGGGGCGGCCATAGAGCTGAGCACAGTGCTGCTCTTGCCCTTGTTCGCCTCGGTCTGTGCGATCGCGGCGCTCATGTCACCACTGTCGCCCGCAGCGAGGTCCTTCTTACGCGAAGCCTTCAGCATGATTGACGCGAGGAAGAAGGAGACGGCACATGAGAGGACCACTGAGAGGATGACGCCCACAAAGCTGCCTCGACTTGTCTGCGCCAGGATCGCGAGGATGCTGCCCGGAACCGCCGGCGCGCGCAGGCCACTGTCAAACAGTGCGTTGGTGGCGACTCCCGTCATCCCACCCGCGATGGCGGCAAGGATGAGCCGCGGCTTCATGAGCACGAAGGGGAAGTAGACCTCGTGGATGCCACCGAAGAGCACGATGACGGCCGCGCCCCAAGCGGAGGCCTTGGCGTATCCGGTGCCGAAGACCATGTAGGCCAGGAGAATGCCCACTCCAGGCCCGGGGTTTGACTCCACGAGGAACAGCAGCGACTTGCCGCTGTCCAAGGTCTGCTGGACACCAAGCGGGACGAGAACTCCGTTGCCAATCGCGTTGTTGAGGAACAGGACCTTGGCAGGTTCAACGATGATGCTCATCAGCGGCAGGAGAGAATGGCTGGCGAGCCAAGCGACGGCATCGCCCAACAGCGCGCTGACCTGGGTGACGAACGGTGCAATTCCGAAGAATGCCCCGACCGAGAGCGCAGCGCCGAGGATGCCGGCCGAGAACATGTTGACCAGCATCTCGAACCCAGGCTTGATCTTGCCTTCCCAGATCCCATCCACCTTCATCATGAGCCAGGCGGCCGACGGGCCGACGAGCATGGCACCCAGGAACATGGGGACGCTGCTGCCCGCGATTACGCCCATGGTGGCGATGCAGCCGATGACACCACCGCGCTCACCGTAGACGATTCGACCGCCGGCATTGGCGATGAGCAGAGGCAGCAGGTAGGTGATCATCGGGCCGACCAGTCCCACATACTGCGGGAACGTCGTGCCGTTGTCGGCCGCGGCCAGCTGGGTGGCCGCACCCTGCCAGCCGATCAGGTCGGCGTTACCGAACCCGCCGAGGATGCCGCTGGGCAGCCATCCGGTCTTGATGAACAAGGCCGTGATCAGGCCCCATGCGACGAAGGCAGGGAGGTTGGGCATGATCATGCCGGTAAGGAATGCCCCGAAACGTTGTACGTGTACCTGTGCTCTCTTCCCCCCGGACTGCTTCGGGGGATCCGCTGCTATTGAAGTCATGATTGACGCTCTCTCCTCGAGTAGATGAAGGTAATCGGCTGATCATTGATGCCAGAGACTGCTCGGCGTCTCTCACTTCCTCCTCACGCAACCTTGCGCATGGCCTTCAGGAGATGGCTGTCAGAAGAGAGCTCTCAGCTGACAGCCCGCCCCGATATCACGGCTCGATGGTGACCTTGATGCCCTCGCCGCGTGAGACGATGCCGATGCCGTCGAGCACCTTGTCCAGCGGCAGCTTGTGGGTGATGAGCTCGGCGACGTTGACGCTGCCGTCGGCGATCATGGCCAGGGCGCGTTTGTTGTGGTCAGGGCTGGAGCCGTTGGCTCCCCTGATCATCAGCTCCTTGTAGTGGACGATGTTGGAGTCCAGGGCAATCACCGGCTTGTCCTTGGGCAGTCCGCCGAAGAAGCTGATCCGACCGCCGGGCGCCACCATGAGCAGGGCCTGTTCCTGGGCCTTTCCAGAGGCCGCAGCGGTGATGATCACGTCGGCGCCACGGCCCTCGGTCAGCTGGAGCACTGCCTCGACCGCGTCGGTCTCGCTGGCGCAGACCACGCCATCGGGCTTGACGATGTTGGCGGCCATGTCCAGCCGTTCCCGGCTGAGCTCGACGAGGAACACCCGCTTGGCACCCCGTGCGCGGGCAATCTGGACGTGCAGGCAGCCGATGGGACCCGAGCCGACGACGACCACATCGTCGCCCTCGCCGACGCCTACGAGCTCCTGGGCGTTGATGGCACAGGCAAAGGGCTCGGCCACGGAGGCCTCGGCAAAGCTGACATTCTCGGGAATCCGGTTGAGGCCGTCGACGGCGAGGACCTCGGCCGGTACCACCATGTACTCGGCGAACCCGCCCTCGAAGTCGTAACCCATCGAGACCTGGTTGGGGCAGACGGTCATGTGCCCGGCGAGGCAGTCGGGGCACTTTCCGCACGGGATAGCGGCGATGACCTGCACCCGGTCCCCTGGCGCCCAGCCATTGACACCAGCGCCCACCTGCACGATCTCGCCGGCAATCTCGTGCCCCATCACCCGGGGCGGAACAATCCGGAAGTGGCCGAACTTCGAGATCTTCACATCGGTTCCGCAGGCGGAACAGGCACGCACCCGGATCTTGACCTCACCGTCACCGGCTGTGGGCTCCGGCACGTCTTCCAGACGAATGTCTTCAGGGGCATGGAATCGAGCAACCTTCATGATTCTCCTTGGGTGGTGGGTGTGAGAACTGCAGGGACAGAGGGGGTGAGAATGTGAACGACGGAGCGGTCGATGTCATCCGGGCCGGGCATCCGGGTGCCCGGCAGGCGGACCGCCGCAGCTCCCCAGGCGAGCGCTTCCGCGAAGGCCTCGCGGTGGCTGGCCCCGCGATACTGAGCGGCCAGAAAACCAGCGAGGAAGGCATCCCCGGCACCGACCGTGCTGCGCGGCCCTTCGACCGGCGACTCGCCGACCACGATGTCCCGGTCCACCAGGATCGCTCCCTGGGCGCCCAGGCTCCAGGACTCTGGACATAGAGCGATTATTCGTACGCGGTCAGGGACGATTCTTAACCTCGTAGCGTAGGACGAGGTTGGTTCCGGGGTAGCGGGTTTGGGTGGCGGTCAGGTGCTCGCATAGTTCGGCGACGGCGGTACTGG
>JBBRZQ010000092.1:0-18252 GCA_038236535.1 Actinomycetales bacterium | reverse complement strand
GCGCGGCGCCGCCGGCTGCCTCGATCCGTGAGGCGATCAAGGGCGGCAAGTTCGACGCCGTCGTGTTCACCTCGTCCTCGACCGTCCGGAACCTGGTGGGCATCGCGGGCAAGCCGCACCCCTCTACCGTGGTCGCCTGCATCGGGCCGGCCACCGCCAAGATCGCCGAGGAGCACGGTCTGCGGGTCGATGTGCTGGCCCCGGAGGCGTCCGCCGCCTCGCTGGTCGACGCGCTGGCCGAGTACGGCATGGGTCTGGCGGTTGCCGCCGCCGAGGTCGGCGAGTGTGTCGTGCGCCCCAGTGCGCGCAGAGCCTCTACCCGGCGGAAGGCCAAGTGATGGAGCGGCTGAGCCAGCGGCCCCGTCGACTGCGACAGTCCAGCGCGGTGCGGGCCCTGGTGGCGCAGACGCGTCTGCACCCGGCTGAGCTGGTGCTGCCGGTCTTCGTCCGCGAGGGCGCCCGCGAGGCGCAGGCCATCGGATCGATGCCTGGCGTCCTCCAGCACTCCCTGGACTCGCTGGTCGAGGTGGCCAAGGAGGCTGTCGCGGCCGGCCTGGGCGGTCTGATGATCTTCGGAGTGCCGGCGACCCGGGACGCCACCGGGTCCGGCGCTGACGATCGGGACGGCATCCTCAACGTGGCGCTGCGCCGGGTGCGGGACGCTGTCGGCGACGACCTGGTGGTGATGGCTGACCTGTGCCTGGACGAGTTCACCGACCACGGCCACTGCGGCGTGCTCGACTCGCAGGGGCGGGTCGACAATGACAAGACGCTCGTGCGGTATGCCGCGATGGCCCTGGCGCAGGCGACCGCCGGCGCGCAGGTCGTCGGCCTGAGCGGGATGATGGACGGCCAGGTCGGCTACGTCCGGGAGGCGCTGGACGAGGCCGGTTTCACCGACACGATCATCCTGGCCTATGCGGCGAAGTACGCCTCAGGGTTCTACGGGCCGTTCCGCGAGGCTGTCGAGTCGACCCTCGAGGGTGACCGGTCGACCTACCAGCAGGATCCGGCGAACACGACAGAATCCCTGCGCGAGGTCAAGCTCGACCTTGACCAGGGCGCAGACATCGTGATGGTCAAGCCGGCGCTGCCCTACCTGGACATCCTGTCGCAGGTCGCCCAGATGTCGCCGGTTCCGGTGGCGGCCTACCAGGTGTCGGGGGAGTACGCGCAGATCGAGGCTGCTGCCGCCCAGGGCTGGATCGACCGCGAACGCGTCATGATGGAGTCGCTGACCTCGATCCGGCGCGCCGGGGCCCAGATCATCCTGACCTACTACGCCCTCGAGGCCGCCGCGATCCTGCGTCGCTGACCAGGCTCGTCGCGACTCATCTCACAGGAATGGCCCGGCAGCGAGCGCTGCCGGGCCATTCCAGTCCTGCCAGGGTCAGGCAGGCACGTCGGCGGTTGCCACCAGCTGGACGTCCAGGACGATCTTGACCTTCTCGCCGACCAGGACGCCGCCACCCTCGACAGCCACGTTCCAGGACAGGCCGAAGTCCTTGCGGTTGATCTCGGTGGTGGCTTCGAAGCCGGCCCGGGTGCCGCCCCACGGGTCGGCGCTGACGCCACCGAAGTCGAGGTCAAAGGTGACCGGCTTGCTGACACCCTTGATGGTCAGCAGTCCTTCCAGGGAGTGGTCGGTGACCTTGCTCGAGGTGAAGGTCATCACCGGGTGGTTGTCGACGTCGAAGAAGTCGGCGGACTTCACGTGCGTGTCGCGGTCGGCGCTGTTGGTGTCGACGGAGGCCATCTGAACGGTGGCCTCGACGCTTGACTGCTCGAACGGCTGGGCCACTGTCACGACGGCGGAGAAGTCCTTGAACTGGCCACGGACCTTGCTGACCATGAGGTGGCGAGCGGTGAAGCCGACCTCGCTGTGGGAGGCGTCGAGGTTCCAGATGCCAGGCTTGAGGTCAGAGAGGTTGCTCATGTAAAGCTCCTTTGTGGCCGGGTATCGGCCGGTTTGTGGTGGTCTGGGTCTCGGGTGAGACGCTCACACGAAGTTTATTGTTCAACTAGTAGAACCGTAGCAGAGTTAAGTTTATCTTTCAACTACAACCGGGTAGGATCTATTTCATGAGCGAACACGCACCGGAGCCGCAATGGCTCGATGAGGAGGAGCAGGGGGTCTGGCGCGACTACCTGCGCGGCAGCCGGCTGCTGGAGAGCGCCCTGGACCATGACCTCCAGGCGCACGGGCTGCAGCTCTCGGAGTACGAGATTCTTTCCATGCTCTCCGAACAACCCGACCGGCGGCTGCGGATGTCCGTCATCGCCGACCTCGTGGTCCAGTCGCGCAGCCGGCTGACCCACACGGCCGGCCGGCTCGAGAACCGTGGCTGGGTGCACCGTGAGGCCTGCGCCGGTGACAAGCGCGGTGTCGAGCTGGTGCTGACCGATAGCGGCTTCGCCGAGATCACCCGGATGGCGCCGACCCATGTCGGCAGCGTGCGCGGCAACCTCCTGGAGCACCTCTGTCACGAGGACCTGCTGGCGCTCGGCCGCGCCATGGCAGCCATCAGCAAGGGCATCCTGAGCACTGGTCTGTGCGATGAGGTCCGCGCCGCAGAGAAGCAGGAAGCCTGACGGCTTCAAGGCGACTGCCCGATGACCCCTCAGGGCGGCCAGGCACAACGCCCGACGAGGCGCCGCGGCCCGGGACTGCGATGATGGTTGCCATGATCACACCCCAGACGCCCTACCCGTATGACGCGCCCGCTTCCCAGGCGCTGCTGGCCCGCGCCACCGCGGTGACGCCGGGCGGGGTCAACAGTCCGGTGCGCGCCTTCCGGGCCGTTGGCGGGACGCCCAGGTTCATCGCGAGCGCGAGCGGGCCGTACCTCACCGATGTCGACGGACGCGAGTATGTCGACCTGGTGTGCTCGTGGGGTCCGATGATCCTGGGGCACACCCACCCGGACGTGCTGGCCGCGGTTCAGGCGGCAGCGGTCAAGGGATTCAGTTATGGGACGCCGAGCGAGAACGAGGTCGCGCTGGCCGAGGAGATCGTGGCCAGGGTGAGCCCCGTCGAGCAGGTGCGCCTGGTCAGCAGCGGGACCGAGGCGACGATGAGCGCCCTGCGGGTGGCCCGGGGCTTCACGGGTCGCTCGGCCGTGGTGAAGTTCGCCGGCTGCTACCACGGGCATGTCGACGCGCTGCTGGCGTCGGCAGGCAGCGGTCTGGCCACCTTCGCTCTGCCGGACTCTGCCGGGGTTCCGGCTTCCAGCGCCGGCGAGACGATCGTCCTGCCGTATAACGATGTGCCTGCCCTGGAGGCGGCCTTCGCCGAGCACGGCCACCGGATCGCGGCCGTGATCACCGAGGCATCGCCCGGCAACATGGGGATCGTGCCCCCGCTGCCTGGCTTCACCGAGGCCCTGCGTCGGGTGACCACGGCCAATGGCGCCCTGCTGATCTCCGACGAGGTGATGACCGGATTCCGTTGCAGCGCCTCGGGCTGGTACGGGCTCGAGGGTCCCTACGCCGGTGGCGCGCCCGACCTGTTCACTTTCGGCAAGGTGATGGGCGGCGGCTTCCCTGCGGCAGCCTTCGGCGGGCGGGCCGACATCATGGCGATGCTTGCCCCGGACGGGCCCGTCTACCAGGCCGGGACCCTGTCAGGCAACCCGGTGGCCACCGCGGCCGGCCTGGCCACGCTGAAGGCCTGCACCCCTGCCGTCTACGACCGGCTCGGGGTAGTGAGCCGGGCGATTGCGGACGGGACGTCGGCGGAGTTCTCGCGACACGGCATACCGCACGTGGTCCAATGGGCTGGCAGCATGTTCAGCATCTTCTTCCGTGAGGGCGCCGTGACCAACTACGACGAGGCCAGAGCTCAGGATGTGCCGGCTTTCTCGGCGTTCTTCCAGTCCATGCTCAGCCAAGGGGTGCACCTGCCCCCGAGCGCCTTCGAGTGCTGGTTCGTGAGCGCCTCCCACGACGATGCCGCGGTCGACCGGGTCCTTGCCGCGCTCCCGGTGGCAGCCAGGGCCGTCGCCGACTCTCTTGCGACAGCCCCCTGATGACCGCTGCTGCCGGGAGTCCCGCACGGACCGTGGTGCACCTGATGCGCCACGGTGAGGTGCACAACCCCACCGGCGTGCTCTATGGCCGGCTGCCTGACTTTCACCTCTCGGACCTTGGCCGTGAGATGGCCGAGACCGTCGGGCGCCATCTGAGCAGCCATGACGTCACCGTGGTGGTGGCCTCGCCTCTGGACCGCGCCCAGGAGACGGCGACGCCGATCGCCTCGGCCCATGGCCTCTCGATCGTCAGGGACGGGCGGGTGATCGAGGCCGGCAACTCGTTCGAGGGCAAGACGTTCGGCGTCGGTGACGGGTCGCTGAAGTACCCGAAGTACTGGCCCAGGCTGGTCAACCCGTTCAAGCCGTCCTGGGGGGAGCCGTATCGTGCGATTGCTGACCGGATGCTGGCGGCCATCGCCGATGCACGCGACCTGGCCCGCGGGCATGAGGCGGTCATCGTCTCCCACCAGCTGCCGGTGTGGACCGCGCGCTCCCAGCTCGAGGGGCGCCACCTGTGGCACGACCCGCGCAGACGTCAGTGCTCGCTGGCCTCGCTGACCTCGCTGACCTTCCTGGGTGACGAGCTCGCGTCGATCTCGTACAGCGAACCTGCCGCCGCCCTGCTGCCGGGGGCCCGCAATACCGCAGGCGCATGAGCCTCCGGAGGCACGGGACGGCGCGGTGGCGGCGCGCGCTCCCGGTGATCGTCCCCCTCGTCGCCGTCCTGTCGCTGGGCTTGTCGGCCTGCGGTTCTGACGCCGGCTCCATCGCGGCGCAGGCCAGGTCGGGGGACGGCAAGGGCTTTGTCTCCGGTGACGGAAGCATCGAGCGACTGGCCCCGGACAAGCGCTCCAGCCCGCTCGCCCTCAGTGGCACCACCCTGCAGGGGGCTGGCTGGAAGGTCGCCGATGCCCGGGACAAGGTGCTGGTCCTGAATGTCTGGGGCCAGTGGTGCGGGCCGTGCGTGGCCGAGATGCCCCACCTGCAGCGGGTCTGGTCCCAGCTGTCGGCGGCGGGCAAGCCGGTCCGGTTCATGGGGGTCAACTACCGCGACGGCGTAGAGACGGCCACGGCTTTCCTGCGCGCCAACAAGATCACCTACCCCTCCCTGCGCGATGATGGCGGCAGCACCCTGCTGGCTCTGCGGGGCTCCGCAAACACCACGCCGACGACGCTGGTGCTGGACCGCCACGGACGGATCGCGGCCAGGGTCTCGGGGCCGGTCTCGGCGGCCACGCTCACCGGGCTGGTCAACGATGTGCTCGGCGAGAGCCGGTGAATGCCGACGCCGCCGCTGCCATCACCTCCGGCGCACTGCCACTCGCCGTCCTGGTGGCCCTTGCGGCGGGCTTCGTCTCTTTCGCCTCTCCTTGCGTCCTGCCGCTGGTGCCGGGCTTTCTCGGCTACGTGACCGGACTTTCCGGCGTCAGCCTCGAACAGCGAGGCCGGGGACGGCTCATGCTCGGGGCGTTGTTGTTCGTCCTGGGGTTCAGCTTCGTGTTCATCGCGGTGGCGGTGACAGTCTCCGCCGCGGGCACGTTGCTGACCGAGCACCAGAGCCTGCTGACCAGGCTTGGTGGCGTCCTGGTGATCCTGATGGCGTTGATGTTCCTGGGCAGCGGCAGGCTGAGCACCGTCCATCCCGGCTGGAAACCGGCAGCAGGCCTGGCCGGCGCGCCGCTGCTCGGCATGGTCTTCGGTCTCGGCTGGGCGCCCTGCACCGGGCCGACCTTCGGCGCGATCATCGCGCTGTCTACGGCGCTGTCGGGCGACCAGCACGTGATCGCCCGCGGCGTCGGGCTGGCCACCGCCTACTCGGTGGGCCTGGGCCTGCCGTTCCTGCTGATCGCCGGCGGCTACTCGCGGGCGGGCCGGGCCTCACGCTGGCTGCGCGAGCACTATCGTGGCATCCAGATCGCCGGCGGCGTGCTCCTGCTCGGGGTCGGGCTGCTGATGGTGACCGGCCTGTGGGAGATCGTGACCACTTCGATGCAGGCCCGCCTGGTGGTCCAGTTCCGGACGGTGTTGTGATGACGAGGTATGCCGTGACCAGGGCACCTCTGGTGACCACGGCGCCGGTGGTGATGCCTGCGCTGAGGCGACGGGAAGTGAGCGTGACAAGGAAATGGTGCTGATGAGGGGGTTGGCGTGACCCAGAGCCGGATGGACACCCGTCCCGACGAGACCGACGTGACCCTTCCGGCGCTCGGCCGCGTCGGCCTGCTGCGCTGGGTCTGGCGACAGCTCACCAGCATGCGGACGGCGTTGTTCCTGTTGCTGCTGCTGGCGATCGGCGCAGTGCCGGGCTCGATCTGGCCGCAGCGCAACATCGATGCCGGACGGGTGGCGGACTACCTGGCGGGCCACCGGAGCATGGGGCCGTGGCTCGACCGTCTGGGTTTCTTCGACGTCTACTCCTCGCCGTGGTTCGCCGCCATCTACCTGTTGTTGTTCGTCTCGCTGGTGGGGTGCGTGGCTCCCCGCTCGAAGATCCACTGGAAGGCGATGCGGGCCCGCCCCCCGGTGGCTCCCAGCAACCTCGGGCGGCTCCCCGAACACGGCCAGATCGACGTTGACGGGACCCCCGAGGAGGTCCTCCAGATCGCCCGGGACGTCCTGCGGCGCAGGCGTCCGACCGCCGGACGATACCGGGTCCGCGTCGAGGGCCCGTCGCTGAGCGCCGAGACCGGGTATCTGCGCGAGACCGGTAACCTGGTCTTCCACGCCGCGCTGATCGTGGTCATCGTGGCCATCGCCGGCGGGCACCTGTTCGGCTGGCGGGGCGACCGCATCCTGGTGACCGGCAAGAGCTTCTCGAACACCGTCTCCGCCTACGACACCTTCGACCCCGGTCCCTGGGTCGATACCCAGGCACTGTCCCCGTTCAGCGTGGCTGTCGACCGGCTCGACGTCAGCTTCGAGGAGCACAGCACCGGGGCCCAGCGAGGGGCGCCGCGAGACTTCACGGCATACACCCGCACCCGGACCAGCCCGGATGCTGAGCAGATCCGTCAGACGCTCAAGGTCAACGGCCCGCTGAAGTTCGGCGGGACGTCGGTGTTCCTGCTAGGCAACGGGTATGCGCCGGTGATCACCGTGCGCGACGGCGCCGGCCGGGTGCTGATGCACGAGGCCACCCCGTTCCTGCCCCAGGACGCCAACTACAAGTCGGTGGGCGCGGTCAAGGTCTCAGCGGCCAGCCCGAAACAGCTGGGGTTCTTCGGGTTCTTCCTGCCCTCGGAGTACCTTGACGCGCAAGCCGGACCCTCCTCGTTCTTCCCCGGCCTGAAGAACCCTGCGCTGACCCTGGGGGTCTACGAGGGAGAGCTGTATCCGCAGGGCCGGCCGCAGTCGGTCTACACGCTCAGCACCGAGAAGATGACCCAGCTCAGGGACGCCCGGGGCGACCCGCTGCGGCTGCTGCTGAAGCCCGGCCAGACGATCGCGCTGCCGGGGGGCCGGGGGAGCGTGACCTTCGACGCGGTTCAGCGCTGGGCCGGGCTCTCCATTCGCTACGATCCTGGAAAGATGCTCGCGCTGACCGGAGCCGTGGCCGCCCTGGCCGGGCTGATCGCCTCACTGATGATCCGGCGTCGTCGGGTGTTCGTCCGGGCGGAAGCGCGCGGAACACGTACCGTGGTCTCGGTCGGCGCTCTGGCCAAGGGTGAGGACCCAGGGCTGGAGGGGACCGTCCAGGACCTGCTCAGCACCATCGCCCAGCGCAGCGGCACCAAGGGGAGCGGCACCAAGACATGACGAACGAGACACTCGCGCAGTACGCCAACCTGGCTGTCTACTCGGCGATGGCGGTCTTCACCATGGCCATGATCGGCTTCGCGCTCGACCTGGCAGGGGCTGCCCCCCGGCTCCCGGCGGACGCACCCGCGAGCGGGCAGGAACCGGCCCTGGTCGGGGTGGAGGCGGCCAGCACAGCGAACGGCCTGTCCCACGCCCCGGCCGACACCCCGGCCGGCTCCTCTGCCACCGGTGGTCCCGGGGGCGATGCCGGGCCGTCACGCTCCCGCAAGGCCGCCGGCATCGCGATGATGCTCACCCGGCTGGGGGGGCTCCTGCTGATCGCCGCTGCCGCGATGCGCGGCCTGTCCGTCCACCGTCCGCCGCTGGGCAACATGTTCGAGTTCGCCCTCGTGGGCTGCATGTTCGTGATTGTCGTGTTCGTCGCCATCAGCGCGCGCCGGGACCTGCGCTGGCTGGGGCTCTTCGTCACCGGTCCGGTGCTGCTGACGCTCGGGCTGGCGATCACCGTCTTCTACACCGACGCCAGTGAGCTGCTGCCCTCGCTCAAGAGCGTCTGGCTGGTCATCCATGTCACAGTCGCCACGTTCTCGGTCGCGCTGTTCACGATTGCCTTCAGCGTGACGATCCTGCACCTGGTCAAGACCTGGCTGGAGGCGCAGCAGGCCGCAGACCCGCAGGCGATGTCGCGCGTCCGGGCCATCGTGAACACGGCCCTTCCGCCGGCCCGGTCCCTGGACCGGACGGCCTACGGGATCCACGCAGTGGCGTTCCCTCTGTGGACCTTCACCCTCATCGCCGGCGCGATCTGGGCAGAGCAGGCCTGGGGCCACTACTGGAACTGGGATCCCAAAGAAGTCTGGACGTTCGTCATCTGGGTCATCTACGCTGCCTACCTGCATGCGCGCGCGACCACGGGTTGGTCGCCGCGGGCCGCAAACTACCTTGCGCTCGCCGGTTATGGTGCCATCCTTGTCAACTACATGGTCGTGAACGTCTTCTTCGTCGGCCAGCACTCCTATTCGGGGATGTGAGCATGGCGCGCTACTCGGTGTTGCGGCTGATGATCTTCTTCGGGCTCCTGTGCGCCCTGTGGCTGCTGGGTCTGCGAGACACCGGCGAGCGCTGGTGGCTGCTCGGGCTCTCGGCGATCGGCTCGATGGTCGTCTCGTACTTCGTCCTGAAGGGCCCGCGGGAGCAGTTCAGTGCCACGATCGCGCACCGGGTCGATGAGCACGCCCGGCGGGTCGGGCACTCAGCGGAGGACGAGGTTGCCGAGGACGAGGTTGTCTCTGATGAGGGTGTTGCGGGCGAGGTCGTCGCTCCGTCTGACGCGGAGGACTCGGCTCGCTCCTGATCACGGTCGGCCTTCGTGATCGTGCCTTGTCCGGGGCCGGGCCTGGTCAGCTGAGGTGCGGGGCAGCGGTCAGCCCGATCGCCAGCAGTACGCCGTAGACCAGCTCGAACCGGCCGGTGCCCGACAGCACCGGGACGAGGTCTCTGCCCAGGTCGCCGCCCAGAACCCGCCGCAACAGCGGGATCGCCAGGACGAAGGACAGCAGGGCGATCAGCGCGCTCGGGTGGATGGTGCCGGCCACCAGGACGCAGGCGAACGCGACGACCACCAGCCCGGCATACAGCCGGCGGGTCCGGGCATCGCCCAGCCGTACGGCGAGCGTCCGCTTGCCATGCTCCCGGTCGGTCGGGATGTCGCGCAGGTTGTTCGCGACCAGGATTGCCGAGGCAACCGCGCCGACACCGACCGCGCCGGCGATCGCGGCCACGCTGACCGTGAGCGCCTGGGTGTATGTCGTCCCCAGAGTCGCCACCAGGCCGAAGAAGACGAAGACGAAGAGCTCGCCGAGACCCGAGTAGCCGTAGGGCCTCTTTCCCCCGGTGTAGTACCAGGCGGCGGCGATCGAGGCGGCGCCGACCAGCAGCATCACGAAGGCGCCGGACAGCGCCACCAGGGCCAGTCCGACCAGCGCCGCGGTGGCGAAGCTGATCATCGCCGCGAGCTTGACGTCGCCGGGTCTGGCCAGACCCTGACCAACGAGCCGGACCGGGCCGACCCGGTCCCTGTCGGTGCCGCGGATGCCGTCGGAGTAGTCGTTGGCGTAGTTCACGCCGATCTGCAGGGCCAGCGAGACCAGCAGGGCGAGCAGGGCGTAGCCGAAGTCGCCTGAGTTGATCGCACAGGCGGCGCCGGTACCGACCAGCACGGGTGCGACGGCGGCGGGAAGGGTGCGGGGCCGGGCGCCCTGCACCCACTGGGACAACGTGGCCATGGAGGTGTTTCTCGCTCAGCTCTCTGTCGGTGCGGGCGGCGGGCGGTCACGGATGGGGGAGACAGCCCGGACGCCGGGGGAGGGTGGCACGTAGTACTCAGCGATCGTGCAGGGCGGTCAGAGACTGCGCAGGGCGGTCACGGATTCGGAGGCGGCTACAGATTCCGGAGGAAGTCCGGGTCGTCGTCGGGCCCCTGCGGTGCTGTCGGGTAGGTGGACCCCCGGCGTCCGCTGCGCGGGCCGCGCTGCCTGCCGGTGATCAGCCAGGCGATCGCGCCGACCGGGGTGAACAGGAGGATCAGCACCAGCCAAGCGAGCTTGGGCAGGTACTGGACCTTGGTGTCCTCTGTCTGGATCGCGTCGATCACCGCGTAGATGGTCAGTGCGATCGGAATGAGGAAGATCAGCACCTTGCCCATTTCTACCTCCTTGCCTGGCTGTCTGAAGCGTCTTCTGCTGATTTTGTCACGGCTTGGTCGGTGAGGTCGAAAAGTGTCCGAACTGCAGCCCGGTCAGGTTTGCCGGGGCCCCGCAGGGGGAGCTCGGGCAGCGTCGCCAGCCGCCGTGGCAGGGCGTGATCAGGCAGTAGGCCGCGCAGCTGGCCACGAATCTCGTCAAGCGTCGGTGCCGGGCTGCCCTGGCCGACAACGACTGCGGCGCTGACCACCTGGCCCCACTCGGGGTCAGGGCTGCCGACCACGATGGCCTCGGCGACGGTCGCGAGCTGGACCAGAGCCGCCTCGACCAGATGAGGAACCACCTTGACCCCGCCGGTGTTGATCAGGTCGTCGATCCGGCCGTCGATCACCAGCGCGCCCTCGTCGAGGTGGCCGATGTCGTCGGTCCGGAACCAGGCAGTGCCACCTGGGTCGGTGCTGAACGAACGTGCCGTGAGCTCCGGCTGTCCGAGGTAGCCCATGGCCAGAGTGGCGCCTCCGAGCCGGATCCGGCCGTCGTCCTCGAGCTGGACCCGGGTGATGTCAAGGGCGCGGCCGTCATAGACGCAGCCACCGGCCGTCTCGCTCATCCCGTAGGTGGTGACCACGCGGACCCCGAAGCCCTTTGCCCGAGCGAGCAGGCTGGCCGGTGCCGCCGCGCCGCCGATCAGGACAGCGGCATACCGGGTGAGAGCCTGGCATCCGTCGGCGGAGGCCAGGAGGCGGACCAGCTGGGTGGGCACCAGGGCGGTGTAGGCACGGGCCTCCGGCGCGATCCCGGCGGTGGCGTGGGCGAAGGCTGCGGTGGTGAACCCCCCGGCCAGATCCATGCAGACCGGCGTGGTGCCGGCGACCAGCGACCGGATCAGGACCTGGATGCCGGCGATGTGGTGGGCTGGCAGGCCCAGAAGCCACTGACCCGGGCCACCCAGCCGCTGATGAGTCGCCTCGGCGGAGGCACGGAGGGCTCCGGCCGTCAGCATCGCCAGCTTGGGGTGTCCGGTCGAACCAGATGTGCCGATCGTCAGCGCGAGTCCTGGCGGAAGGTCGCCCAGGTGGTCAGGGAAGGACCGTGCGGGGTGGCTGGCTGCGTGCGGGGCCACCGCGGGCCCTGAGCCATCCAGGGCTTTCTGCAGATCTGCCAGGACGTTCAGCGCAGCAACCCCCGAAGGGACGGACAGGGCACACACCTGAGGACCACTCACCCGCCGAGCCTATGTTCTGCCCGAGTGTGGAGACTGGGCGGGTGAATGAGACGACGAGACCTGTGGCGGTAGTGACCGGAGCGAGCAGCGGGATCGGCGCCGCCACGGCTCGCCGGCTCGCCGGCGAAGGGTTCGAGGTGGTCTGCGCCGCGCGGCGAGCCGACCGGATCACAGCCCTGGCGCTGGAGATCGGCGGGCGGGCCGCGGTGTGCGACGTGACCTCGGCCGACGACGTGTCAGCGCTCGCCACCGCTGTCGGGCAGCGCTGTGACCTGCTCGTCAACAATGCCGGTGGCGCGCTGGGGGCCGATCCCGTGGCCGGTTCCGACCTTGACCAGTGGCGGGCGATGTATGAGGTCAACGTGATCGGCGTCGTCGCCGTGACCAAGGCGTTGCTGCCGGCCCTGCTGGCCTCCGAAGGCCAGATCGTGGTGATCGGTTCGACCGCGGGCCAGGTCGCGTATGAGGGCGGGGGAGGTTACGTCGCAGCCAAGTCTGCGGTGCGCGCCGTCGTCGACACGCTGCGGCTGGAGCTGTGGGACCAGCCGGTGCGGGTGTGCGAGATCGCGCCGGGCATGGTGCGATCCGAGGGCTTCGCGCTGACCCGGTTCGGCGGGGACCAGGTCAGGGCGGACGCCGTCTATGCCGGGGTGGCCGAGCCACTGACGTCGCAGGACATCGCTGACTGCGTGGCGTGGGTCGCGACCAGGCCGCCGCACGTCAACATCGACCGGATGATCGTGCGGCCGCGCGCTCAGGCGGCCAACCACAAGGTCCACCGTGTCTTCGGCTAGTGGGAGGTCCGGTCCCCTGGACGGCTGGTCGGCCACCTGAGGGCTGCAACCTGGGTCAGGTCACGAACTTGCAGTGCGAGGCAGGGGTCCGGGTATCCATGTTGCGGCCCCGGTTGAGGTGGTCGTCGATCTCGGCTGCCGCGCCCATCATGCGGCCGAGGAGGAACACCGTGAAAGCGGCTGTCTCCAGCTCTGCCTCGGTGATCCGCCCGGCCTGATAGTCCGGCCACAGCAGCGCCAGCAGCAGCGCCGCGATCATCCCGTCGACATTGATGCAGAAGACGTACGGCGAGGCGCCCACGTCGAAGAGCGCCTGCACCAGCTCGCGGAAATAGTCGTGGAAGATGTTGTACTCGCCCCGCTGCGCCATGGTGGAGGCGACGAACTGCTCTCGTGGGTCGTAGTTGACCGGTTTGCCCTTGAATACCGGGTGATGGACACCGGGTAGCGCCGGCGGGCCGCCGGCGCCAAGGTCCTTCGCCCGCGCCTTTTGCTGCTTGTAGTCCCGCGCGAAGGCAGTGGCCATCCCGCGCAGGTCCACGCCATGGTTCGGGTCCGTGGGATCGCTCACGTCGACGGCGGCGAACCGGTCCAGCAGAAAGGCCATGCCCTCAAAGCCGTTGCCACCGTGCGCGAAGCCGGTATGGGTCAGAAAGCCGACCATCGCCTTGTTGAGCTGCACCCGCTCAGGGGTCTGCGGGCCGTCCGCGGACACCGCCCCCTTGGCGCCCTGAGCCGAGATGGCGCCCGGGCCGTTGGAGACGAGCAGGCCCATCAGCATCTCCAGTGAGCGCTCTTCCGCGGGGCTGGGCTTCTTGCCGGTCAGGGCGAGGAAGGCGAGCTCGGCCAGGCTCGTGCGCTCGAGCAGCTCAGCCTCGGGGATGTCGCCCAGAGAGCCCGGCCGGTGCCGCGCGGCCGAGAAGGTGGAGCCGATCATCACGCCATACAGGCGGAGATACCAGGGCAGGGTGGCTGCGGTGAGCCGGGAGATGCGCTTGCGCATGAGCGGTCCCCAGGCAATCGTGGCGGCGATCGCCGCCAGAATGGCGTCCTGGTGGACCTGGCCGTCCAGCGACCGCACGAAGGTGAGGAACACCGAGCTGCCGCCCGAGGCGTCAATCGCAGCGAGCATCGCAAGGGCTCGTGGCGACGAGGGGCGGTCGCTGTCCACCAGCAGAGCAAGTATCTCATCATCCACCGGGATCTGCCCGAGGTCGAAGGAGTCGTCGTAGGGGTCCTGCAGGCCGCAGGAGCTGAAGAGGTCGATCAACCTGTCTGCGGCCTGGAGCGAACGATCGACGCGGCCCGGCCCGATCATCAGGGCGGCGGCGGCCATCACCAGGTTGGGGGCGTTGCCCGCTTCACGGGCTGCATCCGCCGCAGCCAGCGCCGGGTCCTCGCAGAGATTTACCTCGCCGGCCACGGCGATGTGCAGCAGCGCACGATCTCGTTCGGGGAGCGTCTCGTGGACCAGCGGCAACGCCAGGTTGGCCTCGAACGGCAGGCGCGCCAGGTCCAGCACCGAGTATCCGTGAACGCTGGAGATCTGAGTTGTCGGGTCCATCCGGGTGGCGCCCGAGCTGTCTCGCATGGACTGTCTGGGGATCACGGCACCGATCTGCTGGCGCAGGTGCGCGATCTGCAGGTCGTAGGGGGCCATCGCCTTGGCGATCGGAAGGTCCACCTCGGGCGGCAGGTCAAGGCCCTGGTTGTTCCCGAGCCACGGTTTCAGTGCCAGGTTCCCGGTCGGCGGAAAGTCCGGGGCGAAGCCGTTGAGCTCCGCCACCTTGTTGAGGGCGAGCGGGATGTGGGCGATGTTGATGACGACCGCGCCCTTGGCGGTGGCCACCGGGTTCTCCGGGGTGAAGATCGCCTCGACGCCGAAGGCTTCCATGAGCCAGCGCTCTTTGCTCTCGGCGTTGTCGCCGGCGCCGCCCATCGCCCCGGCATGGCCGACGGCCCGGGTCAGCTTGGACTTCCATCGTCCGACGACACACGCCACCACCGGCTTGGTCAGGTGCAGGTTCTGCTCGTAGTAGCCGCCCGGCTCGATGTACATCACCGCGGCCCGGGACCTCTCGTCGTGGGCCAGCGCGTTGGCGAACTCGTCGGCCGCAAAATGGATGTAGACGTCCTTGCCGCTGGAGATGAGGGTGGTGGTGCCCCACCCTCGCGTCGCGAGGTACTGGGCGATCGTGGTGGTGAAGTTGCCCGAGTTGGAGTAGATGGCCACAGTGCCCTTGATCAGGGACTCCTCCGGGTGGTCGCCGCCCAGGGCCCCGCCGATCCGGATCTGGTTCCAGGAGTCCGCCACGCCGAGACAGTTCCCGCCGAAGACGTCGACCCCGTTGCTCTGCGCGAACGCCCGGATCTCGCGTGCGTCGTGGATGGAGACCTTCTCGGTCAGGATGACGATCTTGCGGAGCTCCGGATTCACCCGGATCAGCTCGGCCACGCCGTCCCGCACACCAGCCGGCGGCAGGTAGACGACTCCGGTGTTGAAGTGGTGCCCGGCGTCAAGTCCCTCGCGGACGCTGTCGAAGACCGGGATGCTGCCAGCCTTGGTGACCAGCACCTCGCCCCGGTGTCCCGGGGAGGTGCCGAAGACCACGTTGCCACCCGAGTACGCATGGCTCACCGGTGTGACCTGCCGCGACTCGGTGCCCAGGATGTTGAGCACGCAGATGGTGTCCTGCGGGGTCGCTATCTGAGCGAGGGAGTCGATGCCGACGAAGTACGGGAACCCCACGACGCCCTGCCTGGTCATGATGTGCTCCTTTGCGGCTGCGATGCGTGGCTTGGGTCATCGGCGCCGGGCACAGGCGGGGAGTCGGGTCTCGGCTCGAGTCGCATGTGGGCGGCGAGCTGCTCGCGACCGCCCTCCTGCATCCAGGTGTTGACCCTCTGTGCGTAGTTGACCACCTCGCTGATGGCCGAGTCGAAGCCGAACACGGCATACGGCAGCCCCAGCGCGTCCATGGTGTCGGCAAAGGCGCCCATGCCGCGCACGAGCCTGGGACCTCCGCGCCCGATGACGACGAACACCGGTGTCGGACCATGCTCGACGAAGTGTTCTCGTAACGCATCGGCAATCGCCCGGAAGGTCTCATAGATGTCGGTGTTGTTGGCCTTGCCGCCGATGACGAACAGGACGTTGGCCTGGTCGAGGTAGTGGCTGAAGCAGATGCGGGCAACCGCACGCATCTTGGCGTAGGGCGGGTTGCCGCCGAAGTCCGTTGAGATGATGGCGTCGTCGCCGAGCACCTGGGTGACCAGGGAGTTCGCACCACCGCCGAAGGTCGGCGCGAGGATGGTTCCCTGTGGGTTGATGATGAAGACGTCGCTCTGGCCCTGATAGGTGCGCAGCTGGTTGATCTCGGTCTCGAAGTCGGAGTAGTCCGCGCTGAAGAGGCTTTCGGGCAGGCCCAGACGGCTTGACCGCGGGTCGTCACGGTCAAAGCTGCACTTGAAGTCACAGGCGACCGGGAGCAGCCGACCTGACGCATCAGGGGTCATCCGGATCGGGTTGAGCTCCAGGACGGTCATCCCGTAGTGGTGGAAGAGCTCCCACAGCTTCGGAAGGTGTTGCACGAGAGGCGAGACGATCTCCTGCGGCGCGCCGATGTCCTCGAGGGCGTTGGCGATGACGAAGGCCTTGAGCCCGGTCAACGGGTCGAACGGGATGTGGGCGACGTATTTCTTGTCGAGCTCCTCGATGGAGACGCCTCCCATGTGCGTCAAGGTGATCGTGGGAGCGCGAAAGACCGTGGAGTCGGAGATGGAGAAGTAGACCTCGAACTCAGCCGGGACGGCGCCCTCGAAGGTGACGCCCTGCGACTTGGCGGTGACGTTCCCGTGGCGGTGCTCCGCGAAGTACAGGCGCTGTTTCTCCGCGAGAGCCTCGTTGAGGTTGTGAGCCCTCCCGATCAGCCCGGCTTTGCCCTTCTTGCCGACGCCCCCCTTGAAGACCGGTTTGATGAAGACCGATCCGCACCTGTCGATCAGTGACTGGATCTCCTCCTCCGTCGCTTCCGGGCCAAGCACGTCCGAGGTCGGAAACCCCACGTGCCTGAGCAGTCCCGCGCCGTACAACATGCCGGTGAGTTGCACCGAGCCTCCAGTCGCTACGTGGGCCGATCGGCGCGGAGGGGGAGGAACGTCTCGTCAAGGAATCCACACGCGATCTCGTGCCTAAAAGTCTAGCGCCGGGCCTCGCCCGGTCCTGACGGTGGCCGGGCCGGGGCGCCGTATCCTGCTCACTGGCGATAGCAGAGCCACAGGTGATAGCGCAACGAGATCTGCTCAGTAGTAGTAGGGGAAGTGTCCCCCCATGAACGGCTGACGTTGAAAATTAGCGAAATAGGGCTCTGACCTGCGGAAACGTCGTTGACGGTGGTTGGCGGCTGATAGCTGTTTCTGAACTTCTTGCGGACTCTCTGCGGACTGGCTGCGGACCCCGAGGTGTCCTCGACGACCAGCACATTGCGTTCACGGATGCCCGGTCGCGTGAACCTCTGGGTCGGTTTCCCACCTGGCAAGGTCCGAGGACCACCGGTGCCCGGCCGTGGACCCGTCAAGGGCCGGACGGAGGAAGCTTCCGACGAACTCCACGGCGGACGGGAACGTCGTCAGGCCCTCGCACGTGCGGACGGTCCTGGCCAACGGCGGGTACAGTCGCCCCCAGTGCGCTGGCGGGTCGAACAGGGGGTGACCTGGCAGGCCCTGATGAGTCCACTCCGCGCGGATCGCCTTGATGAGGGGGTCACCGTCCACGTTCTGGGACCGAGCGAATACGACGAGGTCGACGAAGTCACGGACCCGGCTCGACGGGCGGTCTCCCGCCGCGCCGTAGGTGGACTGGGTCGCGCACATCTTGTCGGCGATGTGGTCGACCACCGGGTACAGGCGCAGAGTCGGCGGGATGAGGCCTCGCAGGTTCAGTGCCGGGGCCGGGGTCTGCACGTCGGGGGCGGTGGTCATCAGCGAGCCTGTCACGAGGTCTACACCGAACGTGTGTCGCTTCACCGCTCCGCAGTACGCGTCAACGTGCACGCGGTACCCGTCCACGTGCGGTTGACCTGTACTAACGGCGATCCCCTCCTGGCCGGTGACGATGAACCGGAAGTGGTCACCGAGGTCAACCCCGGCTGCGGATCACAGGCGCCCCAAGGCGACTTCGATGTCGTCGAGCTCGCCGAGGAGGTCCACGTCCTTGGTCGTGCGGGCGTCGTTCACGCGCGCGAGGAGGGCGGTGCCACCTTTGAGGACCCACGGGGAGTCAGGGTCGTGGAACACGCGGGCGAGGAAGCGCTCATTCACCAACTGCCGAAGGAGTGCACCACTGTTGGCACCTCTGGCTGCGGCTTCGGTCTTTGCCCTGTCGGTCGCGGCAGCCCAGAGCGCAACACCGTCGCGGTATCCGTCGGCGGTGCTACTCATCGGCCAGTCCGACTGTCCGGCGCCCGCTCGACTGCTGCCATGCTGCGTTGCAGCGCAAAGGTCTCACTCAGACCGACGTTCTTCCCGAAGTCGAGCTTGTCCGGCCCGAACAGCTGCGACACGTTGATCTGCGGGCTGATCGACGCGACCAGCTCGGCGATGGCACTGAGGCGACCTGCTGCCAACAGTTCTTGGCCGGCGGGGCTCTGGGCGAGTTCTCTGGTCAGGGCTGCCTGGCTCAGGCCGACGATGTCCAGCAGGTACTCGAGCAGTCCGCTTCCGTCTGGTTGATGGTGGCGGCG
>JBBRZQ010000091.1:0-18267 GCA_038236535.1 Actinomycetales bacterium | reverse complement strand
CGAAACAGTCCGCCGCGAACTCACTGACATGACCCAGCCCGAGATCGACCTCGACCAACTGACCCGAGCCGTCCCGCACGCTCACCCGGGCGGCGTACTGGGCGACCCGGAGCACCTGAACGGCGCAGGCCGCGTTGATCAGCTGCTGGGCGCCGTCAACCTCCGCGGCGAGGTCGACCAACGGCAGGGATCTGGCTCCCGCCTGGGCATCCTCGAAAGCCTCACGCATCAACGCGAGAGCCTGTGAGAACTTATCGAACATGTGTTCTACTATAGCGCAGATGACCGACAACCGCGCAGATCGTCGGCCCGCTGACCACCGTCGGTCTGCTGGTCGTCTCCACCGTGATGCTGAAGGGGTGCCTGCCCCGGGGCCGTGGCCCACCTGGGCGCCGCTACCGGTGCTCTCGGTATCTCCGCCGAGGCTCTGCGGATGGCCTTCGAGGCTGCTAGGGCATCTCTGGTGGACTACCCGACGACGAGCCGTGTGAGCGGCCGAGTCCCACAGCCGGTGGTCGTCCTCGTCGCGGGATCGGCTTCGCCCGTTTCGGCATCCGGCCGGCTGCGGTCAGTGCACCACGGAGCAGCATCTCTATCTGTGCGTTGACACTGCGGAACTCATCGTCGGCCCACCGGGACAGCGCATCGTGGACCGCCGGGTCGATTCGCAGGAGCACCTGCTTGCGTTCCCTGGTCACGAATAGAGTGACCCGGCGTTGATGATCGGCGATGCCGGCTGATCGCTGCAGAGCACGACCATCAGGTTGCTGACCATGGCCGCCTTGCGCTCCTCGTCGAGGTCCACGATGTCCTGCTCGTTGAGCTGTTGCAGGGCCAGCCGCACCATGCCGACGGCTCCCTCGACGATCCGGGACCGGGCGGCGACCACCGCGTTCGCCTGCTGTCTGCGCAACATCGCCTGCGCGATCTCCGGGGCGTACGCGAGGTGGCTGATCCGGACCTCGACGATCTCCAGCCCCGCGATCACCACTCGCTCGGCAACCTCACGGGCAAGGTCGACCCCGACGACGTCGGTCGAGCCCCGCAGCGAGGTGCCCTCCTCGGCGGACCTGTCGTAGGGATGGGTGGTGGCGACGTGGCGAAGGGCCGACTCGGCCTGCACGGTGATGAAGTTGAGATAGCTGTCCACCGCGAAGGTCGCTTTCGAGGTGTCCGCGACCTGCCAGACCACGATCGCGGCGATCTCGACCGGGTTGCCGTCGGCGTCGTTGACCTTCAGATGAGCGGTCTCGAAGTTGCGGACCCGCACGCTGACCTTGCGACGGGTGGTCAGCGGCAAGACCCACGAAAGCCCTTCCTGCCGAAGCGTTCCGACGTAGCGGCCGAAGAACTGCACCACCGAGGTCTGCCCGGGCGGCACGATCACCAGTGAGCCGAGCACGATCACGGCCACGACGATCGGCACCGCAGTCAGCCACGGCTGGCTCGGGTCCCACAGGGCGATGGCGACCCCTGTGCAGATGAACAGCACCAGCACGCCGAGCCAGCCGTTGACCGCCTGGGCCTGGCGTTCCTCGATGTGGACCCTTGCGCCCTGATGTCCGACAGGTTCGGCTTCGATCTGAGGTGTTGGCTGGGTGGTGCTCATCTGAGTCCCTCTCCTGAAATTAATGTGATATCTATTCATAGCACATTAGCCGCGCGAGGTCCCTGGTCACGGCGGAGGTGGCGGTGGAGGTGGAGGTGGAGGTGGAGGTGGAGGTGACCTTGACATCCCGCCCGGAGGTGGAGGTGACCTTGACATCCCGCCCGGAGGTGGAGGTGACCTTGACATCCCGCCCCTACATTTGACACCATCTGGTTATGGAACCTGATGGTTATGTTCGCCCGGGCGGAGTGGCGGTGCTGGACGCCACGTTCCACGCTCTGGCGGATCCGACCCGGCGCGCGATCCTGGCCCGGCTGGCCACCGGTGAGGCGAGCGTGACCGAACTGGCCGCGCCGTTCCAGATGTCGCAGCCGGCCGTCTCCAAGCACCTCAAGGTGCTTGAGAGGGCAGGGCTCATCTCCCGCGGCCGCGACGCTCAGCGACGGCCGTGCCGGCTCGAGCCCCAACCCCTGCGCGATGCGACCGCCTGGCTGGCCGACTTCCGGCTGTACTGGGAGGAGAGCTACCAGCGGCTCGACGTACTGCTTGAGTCCCTCCAGCAGGGCGACCCGTCATGAGCCTGCGGGTGACCACGCCGACCGACCGCGAGATCGTGCTCAGCCGCAGCTTCGTCGCCCCCGGCCAGCTGGTCTTCGACGCCTACACCAGGCCCGAGCTGCTGACCCGGTGGTACGGGGCGCGCGGCTGGAACCTGGTCGGCTGCGACATCGAGCTGCGCGAGGGGGGCCGGTACCGGTTCGAGTCCCTGGGCCCGCGCGGCGACACGATGGTCCAGACCGGCACCGTTCGCCAGGTCCAGGCTCCGGTCCGGCTGGTGCTCACCGAGCTCTTCGAGGACCAGTCGTATCCGGGCGAGACCCTGATCACCCACGAGTTCTCCGAAAGCGGCGGGCAGACGACGGTCACCACCACCTTGCGCTACCAGACACCCGAGGGTCGCGATGCCGTGCTGCGCTACCCGATGGCGCGCGGCATGGGCGAGTCGGGCGACCGCCTCACGGAACTGCTCACCGACCTGACTGCCCACCAACGAAAGGAAATTCAATGAACTGGACCCTCGAGGTCGTCGTGGTCCCGGTATCCGATGTGGACCGGTCCAAGGCCTTCTACGCCGACCAGCTCGGCTTCACCGTCGACCACGACACCGTGGTCAGCGACGCAGTCCGGGTGGTGCAGCTGACCCCGCCCGGCTCGGGCTGCTCGGTCGTCATCTCCAAGGGACTCGGTGAGGGTATGACGCCGGGATCGCTGAAGGGCGTTCAGCTCGTCGTCGCCGACATCGCGCAGGCACGCGCCCAGCTCGTCGAACGGGGCGTGGCGGTCAGCGAGGTCACCAAGCTCGGCGAGAACCCGGTGCCCGGCGGGCACGAGCTCGACAATGTGGGCTTCGTCTTCTTCGACGACCCCGACGGCAACTCCTGGGCCGTCCAGCAGATCTCCAGCCGCGGCTAGCCGGCCAGGGAGCCCATCGGGTCCCAGGCGGGGAGCACGATCGGCTCGGCCTCGAGCGCGGCCAGGAGCTCGGGCGGGAGCTGGTCGCGACGGGCGGCGATCTCGAACACGTGCTCGCCGAACCAGTTGTCGTTCATCGTCCAGAACCCCTTGTCACCCCTCTCGTCGCCCCAGCTGTTCTCCACCCGCCACTTGCGCGGGCTGCCGTCGACGACATCGACGCCGGTGAAAAGCATCGCGTGGGTCATCATGGTGTCGTGGACGGCGAGCCGATCTGCCTTGTCGAGGGAGAACGAGACGTCGTACACCGACTCGAGGTCGTAGAGGCGGGCATCCCAGATGCCCAGCTCCTTGCTGTACATCTTGGCCACGTCGCAACCGAACCACACCGGCACCCCAGAGACGATGGAGTCCATCGCCGCCTTCCTCATCAGCGCCATGTCGACGTTGAGGTAGACCACGGGGGGCCCACCGAGGACGTTGCCGAGGTAGTCCACGGTGAACGTCCGCCCCTTGGGGCTGGTCGGCCGGCGATCGTCGACCAGGCAGACGTAGTCCTCCAGCGCGACCCCGACATACTTCGTGGCGAACTCCTTCGGCGTCATCTCGCCGTCGCGGTGGAAGACCCGGTCCTTGTCGGTCCACTGCCAGCCGAAGCGCTCCGGCGGGGTGCCGAGATGGATACAGAGGATGCGGTGGACGGACTGCAGCACTCGCTGCTTGCGCTCCTGCTGCTCGCCTGCAGGCAGGTGCTTGCAGCCCCGGAGCTCCAGTGCGCCCTGGCGCAGGACGCTCTGCAGGATCTCGTTCATCCGCGCGGTCTGCGATGAGCTGTGCGTCTCCGGCATGACGGTCTTGGGCACGAGCCCGTGCTTGGCCACCAGGGCGACGAACATGTTCCACTGCCCGCCGTCGCCGGCCACCTCGGAGAGCAGGAACGCGACGGTACGGTCGTCCAGGTCCCGGTCCGCTGTCTCGATCATCGCCTCGAGGAAGAAGTTCGCCCGCTCGAGCTTGTCCCAGAACATGAGGTGGTTCTGGGAGAACTCGAACTCCTTCAGATTCATCGTCTGGGCGGCACCCACCCGCAGCAGGTTCAGCCCGGCGAAGATCCAGCAGCGGCCGCTCTTCTTCTGGTTGGTGACACTCCAGTCGTCGAGCAGGTTCGACACCGTCCGGTCGGTCCCGACGACGACCTCACGGTCCAGGGCGACCCCGTCGATCGAGGTCTGCGCCACGGCATTCTGGGCAACGCGGTTCTTGGGGCTGGCCAGGAACTGCTTGCGCATCAGCTCCAGGTCGGTCTCGGACAGGTTCGTCGACATAGGTGCTCCAGAAGGTCCGCGGGTCTGATGTGGTTCAACCCTAGACCTGCCTCACATCGCTCGACGGGCTCCTGCTTCACGGGTTGATCTTGTGGAGCCTGGAGCTTCTTAGGTATACCTATCTTCATCGCCGGTGGCGACCATCGGCTCGGGTACTGCCAACAGGGGGCGACCGGGATGCAGGACGCGAAGGAAGCAGCGGTTCAAGGGGCAGTCCGGCTCATCTTCGAGTACGACGGCAGCGCCATCCACCTCGTCCTGCAGCAGCCGGTGGACGTGGCGGTCACCGGCTTTGACATCCACCCCGACGTGCGGCCCGGGCACTACGTGGAGATCCGGGACGAAGCGGGGACGCCACTGAGCCGGGTGCCGGTCCACTCGGCCTTCACCGGCAGCAGCGAGGTCTTCCCGGAGGACCATGCCGAGCCGATCACCCGGGTCGACACCTCCGGTCAGCCGCAGGCCTTCACCGTCGTCCTGCCGGCGCCTGCGGCGAGCGCCCAGATCGCCGTGGTGCGGATCGCACCGCCGGAGGTCGGCGCGGTGAAGCCCGGGGCCGGGGTCACCACGCCCGTTCCGGCCGAGCCCGAGGTCACCGACCTTGCCAGCTTCCCCATCGAGCGAGCGAACTGAGGCCCGGCGATGACCACAGCAGATGGCGCCGTCATCGGGACAACCCAGATCTTCGGCTCAGCCCCCGGCAACCGGGCCTTCAACGTGGTGCTGCTCGCCGATGGCTTCACCACCGCCCAGCAGCCGGACTTCGACACTGCCTGCGCCACGTTCCTGACTGCCTTCCGGACAACCCCGCCGTACGACGAGCTCTCGCCGGCGATCAACGTGTTCAGGGTCAATGTCAGCTCGACGGACTCCGGCGCGGATGACCCGACCGCGACCGGCGGGACCGGCGCGACACGGCGGACCTATTTCGACGCCACCTTTGGCGCCAACGGGATCCGGCGGCTGCTGGTCTGCAACGAGACCACGGCGCTGAGCGTGGCCGCGGCCCAGGTGCCGCAGTTCACCGTGGTTCTCGTGGTGGTCAACTCGACGGTGTATGGCGGCAGCGGCGGGTCCATCGGCACCTACTCGCTGGCCGGTGGTGCGACCGAGATCGCCATCCACGAGATGGGGCACACGGCCTACGGGCTGGCCGATGAGTACCAGTACTACGCCGGTGGCGCCGAGACCGGGCATGACCATCACCCGGCGGCTCCCGAGCCGACCCAGCCCAACGTCACGACGAACTCCAACCGGACCACCCTGAAATGGGGCTGGGCGGTGGCTCCGGCCACCGCGATCCCGACCATGAGCAACCCCGACTGCAGCACCGTCGACTCCCGGCCCAGCCCGGTCCCGGCCGGCACCGTCGGCCTGTTCGAGGGAGCGCACTACTTCCACTGCGGCGCCTACCGGCCCGAGTTCGACTGCAAGATGCGCAGCCTCGGCGTGCCGTTCTGCCACGTCTGCCGCCAGGTCATCTGGAACCGCATCGAGCCGCTGTCCACCCTCCCGGCCCGTGACCGCACCCCGATCAGCGTGGTGGCCCGCTATCCGGAGCATCTGGACGTGTTCGCCGTCGCCGGCAGCGGGCGCACCATGTCGGACTGGTGGGACCAGAGCAGCGGCTGGGCCGGCTGGTTCCAGATCTCCGGCGGCATCGCCTCCCCCGGCGGGCACGGCTCCCCGGTCACCTCGATCGCGAGGTACTCCGGGCACCTCGACCTGTTCACGGTGGGCACCGACAACCAGGTCTACAGCTGCTGGTGGGACCGTTCAGGCGGCTGGTCATCCTGGTTCGTGCTCCCGGGTATCGTCGCCGCCGCCGGATCGACGGTCAACGTGGTCTGCCGGTACACCGACCACATAGACCTGTTCACCACGGCCTCGGACGGCAGGGTCGTGTCGACCTGGTGGGACGCGCGGTCGGGCTGGGCCGGCTGGTTCCAGGTCTCCGGCGGTGTCGCGGCTGCAGGCGCCACGGTGACCGCGATCGCCCGATACCCCTCCCACCTCGACCTGTTCACGGTCGGCACCGACAACCGCGTCTACAGCACCTGGTGGGATGACAGGTCGGGCTGGGCCGGCTGGTTCCAGCTCCCGGGCATCGTCGCCCGGCCAGACTCCACGGTCAGCGTCGTGGCCCGCTACGCCGATCACCTGGACCTGTTCACCACGGCGTCCGACGGCAAGATCATGTCGACCTGGTGGGATGCCCGTTCGGGCTGGGCCGGCTGGTTCCAGGTCTCCGGAGGCGTCGCCTCGCCGGGGTCGCCGGTGACCGCCATCTCGCGGTACACCAACCACCTCGACCTGTTCACGGTCGGCACCGACAACCGCATCTACAGCACGTGGTGGCATGACACGACCGGGTGGGCAGGCTGGTTCAACGTCTCCGGGGGGATCGCCAAGCCGGGCAGCGAGGTCGCCGCCATCTCACGGGTCACCGAGCACCTCGACGTGTTCGTGGTCGGCTCGGACGGCATCATCTACAGCACCTGGTGGGACGGCTCCGGCGGCTGGGCGGGCTGGTTCCAGCTCGGGATCACCTAGCGCCTGCCCGGGCAGAAGGCTCGCCCACGGCAGACGCCCACCTCCCACGGGACCTCCGGCCCTAGTCGATTCGGGCCGGGGCGACAAGGGTGGCGTTTGAGGGACGGGAGCCTGACATGGCAGTGGATGGGATACAGCCTGTGGTCGTCGTCGGGACCGATGGGTCCCCCGGCAGCGTCGGGGCGGTGCGGTGGGCCCTGCGCCAGGCCCAGGCCACCGGCGCCGAGGTCCGCGTGGTGCTGACCTGGGAGGTGGCCACCTCGCTCGGCAACATGTCGGGGATGGCCGACGCCGACTGGGCTGAGATCGCTCGCGCTGCGGTCGAGGAGGCCCTCGCTGCAGAACCTGAGGTATCAGCGTCTGTCACCACCAAGGTGATCATCGGCCACCCCTCGAATGTGCTGGTCGAGGAGAGCAAGGATGCTGATCTGCTCGTCGTGGGAAGCCGCGGGCACGGCCGGGTGCGGGGCATGCTGCTCGGCTCGGTCAGCAACCACTGCACCCACCACGCTCACTGCCCGGTCGTCGTGGTCCGCTCGCCGGCTCCGGAGGTCACTGAGCCCGCCGAATCGTAGCCCCCTGCGAGGATCTGGCGGTCCGCAGCCTCGGCTGCACGGTCGCCGGCCCGAATTCTCGGCAAAGAGGGCCATGCGGGTCCTGCCGACCTGTAACTTAATACCCACGTTACTGCCCGGTATTCAGGAAGGCGCCATGACTGGAACCCGCGAACGCACTGTGACACTGAACGGGCATGAGTTCTCGTACCTGGACAGCGGCATCGGTCCAGCGCTGCTGTTCATTCACGGGCTCACCGGGTCACAGCGCAACTGGCGTCATCTGATCGACGCGCTGAACCCCGATCACCGGGTGCTGGCGCCGGACCTGTTCGGCCATGGCGCCTCGGCCAAGCCGATGGGCGACTACTCACTGGGTGCGCACGCGGCGACCATGCGGGACCTGCTCGATGTGCTCGAGATCGAGCGGGTGACACTGGTGGGGCACTCCTTCGGCGGCGGCATCGCGATGCAGTTCTGCTACCTGTTCCCGGAGCGGGTGGATCGCCTGGTCCTGGTCGCCAGCGGCGGCCTGGGACGGGACGTCAGCCCGCTGCTGAGAGCGGCCACGCTGCCTGGCGCCGAGCTGGTCCTGCCGCTGCTGGCCACCGGCCTGGTGCGCGGACGCGTCGAGGCCGCCGGACGGCTCATGGCCCGGGTGGGCTGGCGGCCGAGTCCGGAGACGACCGAGATGTGGCGCGGCTTCAGCTCGCTGAGCGACGGAGATACCCGACGGGCCTTTCTCGCCACGACCCGGGGTGTCATCGATCCGGGCGGACAGACCGTGACCGCCCATGACTTCCTGCCGATGGCCACAGAGATCCCCACCCTGTTGGTCTGGGGCACGCGGGACCATGTGATTCCCGCCTGGCACGCCACCACCGCGCACGAGGCCATTGCCGACAGCCGCGTTGAGCTGTTCGTCGGTGCCGGGCACTACCCGCACCTGGACGAGCCCGACCGGTTCGCCGGAGTCCTGCGCAAGTTCTTGTACGGCTGAGTCGTCGCCACCTGCCCCGGCGAGCGCCTCCCCCGAGCCCCCGCCGTCCCTGGAGCAGGGCAGCGGGGGCATCGGGCCTCCCCCCGGAGTGACACGCCCAGTGCAGTGAGCACTCGGAAGCACGGTCCAGCTGGCACTCGGAAGCACGGTCCAGCTGAGGCGCCGACCAGTCAGCCTGTGCTGACAGACGGGTTCGGTCGTGGGAACTCGATCACGCTGGCGCTGGTCGGCTCTCCTTTGCCCTTGCGCATCCTGCTGCTGGTCGACCGGCGCTCCTGCGGGACGTCGAAGACCGCCCAGACGACCTTGCCGCCGTCGGCCTTGGGCAGGACCCCGTACGTGCGCGCAAGGCCTGCGACGGCGACCTTGAGCATTCGCGCCTGCAGGACGGGGTCCGGAGGCCGCTGACCCAGCATGAGGGGACCGTGATCCGCCACGGTCAGGCGCAGCATGCCGGCGGTGAAGGCCATGGACAGGTCAATTTCGGTGCCGGCATTCAACGACGAGCTGACCACCAGCCGGCTGACCACCACGCTGGCGAGGGGGGTGAGCCGATCCAGCTGCCAGTCCCTCAGGACGCGGCTGACAAAGCTCCGGGCGGCGCGCGGCGAGGTCGGGTGCGCGGCCAGGCGCAGCAGCTCGACCACCTGGACGGGGGTCGTGGTCACCGCGGCGACGGCAGTGGACCTCGACTCGGTCACGATGAGGTGACCCCCCACCATGTGGGCGTTCAGCGCCTTCCGGACGCGCGGGTCGGGGCACGCCACGGCAACTGGTATGCCGGGCCAGTCGCGAACGTGCCGCCCGGCCGTCGCGAGCATCTCGACCGCCTCTGGCTCAGCCTCACCGGGCATTGCCGCGACGTCGCAGACCACACCGCAGGGTCCCTCCCCCAGGGCGAGCTGCATGGCCCTGTCCATCTCCTCGACCAGAGCACCGGTCAGGCCGGCAAGCTCAAGGACGACGACCTGACCTGTCGGACGGTGGGCGCGCAGCTGATCGCCCATGCCCGGACGACCAGCTGGTGGCGCGGCCGGCGCGGGGGGGTCGTTGGGCGTGTCACCGATCGCAGGCAGGACGACGTTCTGGTCAGGTCCTGCGGGGAGAGTCTGCGGAAGGTGCAGCGGCTGAATGATGGCGAACCTCGATTCGGCGTTCCCTGAACGTGCGGACACGCGCCACCGGAAGTCAGGAGTGGCACGATGGGACTCACGTCCCCGTGTGTCTAGAGAAACGTTGCAAAAAGGACGCTACGCCAGAAATACCCCCGAATCTGTGATTCAGGTCACAGAATTTCATGAGAGCGCATCCCCCAAACACTGCTGAGCCACCGGGAAAGCCCACCGTCCTTGGTGAAACCCAGACACACTGACCTGCCTGACGGACATGTATGGGTGTGAACGACGCTGAAAGTGGAAGCCGTTCCGCCCCCCCCGCTGGCGCTCAGCCCCATTCATCTCCGCCGTGGCTGGGCCACCCGGTGACGTGTTCGGGGACTGGGACGCCGTCGGCGAGATCAGCGTTCGGCTCTGGCGTGCCGGGGCTGGTGACCAGGGGCAGCACGCCGGCCCAGTAGGGGAGGCCGAGGTCGTCGGGATCGTCGGCGGCCGGTCCGGTCCGGACCTTGACCGATACCTCCTGAAGGTCCACGCGAAGGACGGTCGTGGCCGCGAGCTCGCTTCGTGAAGGCGGCCGGGTGCTGCCCGTCCTGCCGGGTGCCACCGTCTCGACCAGCGCGGCCAGCGCTGTGCTCTTCTCCTGCGGGTCCTGCACGACCGCGGCCGTGCCATGCACGACCACGGACCGGTAGTTCAGCGAGTGGTGGAACGCGGACCGGGCCAGGACCAGGCCGTCCAGCAACGTCACCGTGACGCACACGTCCAGCCCGTCACCTCGGGCAGCCTGCATCGCCCGGGCACCCGTCGAGCCGTGCAGGTACAGCACGTCATCGACGCGGGCGTGCAGGTGCGGCAGTACCACCGGCCGCCCCTCGTCAACGAAGCCGACGTGGCAGACGAGGGCCTCGTCCAGGACCGCGTGCACGGCCTCCCGGTCGTAGGACACGCGCTGGGCGATGCGCGTCGGCGTGGTGCGCGGGGTCTGCGGGTACGGGTGGGTCACCCGCTCATTGTGCCGGTTGCTGCCCCGGCTGGGATCGGGAAACGCCCTTGCCCGGCCGGGTGGCCCGCAGGTACAGCGCCACGACGAGGACCACCCCGACGATGGGAGTCAGCACGAGGGCCTCGAACATCAGGCGCTGCCCGGCGAACCCGGGCGGCAGGTGACGGTTGGGGTCGGCCGTGCCCAGTCCCGGCCAGAGCAGGCAGCCGGCCACCAGCACGGACCACCCGGTCGACAGGGCGGTGACCAGCCAGGCGCCGGGCCAGCCGCCGGGCACCCGGACGGGGCGGTGCAGGTCGGCCTCGGTGCGGCGCAGCTTCAGGAAGGCGGGAAAGATCAGCAGGTACGCAAGGACGATCAGGGCGATCGACAGGGTGAGGGTGGCCGAGAAGTACCTCTGCAGGTTGCCGCCGGTCACGATGAGGTTGACACTCATCGTGAGCAGGGCCAGCACGCCGGAGACCAGGGCCATCACGACGGGGACCCCGGTGCGCCGCGAGATCCGGCCCAGGCTCCGCGGCCCGGCGCCGTCCAGGCAGGCCGCCGACTGGGCCCGGCTCGCCCCCATGATCCAGGTGCTGCCACTGGAGAGCAGGACCCACAGGAAGACGGCCGCGGTGGCCCATCCCAGCCATTGCCCGGCCCCGCTCAGGATGACCGATCCGTCGGCGTGCACCTCGCCGCCATAGACGGTGAGCACCGACTTGAGGGCATCGGTCAGACCGTGCAGCGTGGTGATCTGCTCGGCAGGCAGGACGAGCATCACCGCGAGCACCGGCAGGGCATACATCAGCGCGAGCGCCACCCCCGCCTGGCCGATCGCCACCGGGATGTCGCGTTGCGGGTCGCGCATCTCCTCGGCCGCAGTGGTCGGCAGCTCGACGCCGACGAAGGAGTAGAGGAGCACGGGGACGACGCTGATCAGCACCGCGGTGGACGGGGTGAGCTCTTGGGCCTGTATGCCGTGCACGCCGTGCCGGGAGGCATACACACCCACCGAGGTGACGAAGAAGACCAGCAGGGCGATCTGGGCGATGGCGCCGCTGGTCGGGACCCACTTGCCGAAACGCAGCGGCACGACGGCCGCCGCGGTCGCCACCAGGATGAGCACGCCCCCGACGGCGTAGGCGCCGGGTAGCGACAGCGGGGCGAAGAACCCGTCCACAACCGCGAGGGCGACGACGGTCACCGACCCGCCGAGCCACATCGGCGTCCCGGCCCAGTAGAGCAGGGAGGTCAGCGCTCCCCAGAACCGGCCGAAGGCGCGGCTCACCCACACGTACGCCCCGCCCTCCTCGGGGATGGCTGCGCCCAGCTCGGCGCTGATGAACGCGGTGGGCACGAAGAAGAGCACGAACAAGATGACCAGCCAGGTGAACGCCTGGGCTCCGGCGATGGCGATGGCGCCGATGGTGTCCATGACCACCATCGCCGAGATGAGGAAGAAGACGGTGTCGAGACGGCCCATCTCCCGCCGCAGGAAGCTGTGGTCCTCGCTGCCGGGAAGACCGGTGGTGACGGACTCTGCCAACTCACTCCCCTCACTCACGTGGTCCCCGCGCCCGGTCAGGTCCGGTGATTTCTTCGCGCCGAAGGCTGCGCTGCGCCACCCCGGACTCGTTGTCAGGAAAACCCGTTCAGATTGGTAAGGCTTACCTAAAACGCTACGACGAAACGGCGGCCTCGCCAAGCCTTATGAGAGGCGTTGTTGGCGACCCGTCAGCATGATCCGACATGGAACCTGACCAGGCCTGTCACTTGCCGGAGGTGCCTGTCTGGATCGTGCTGACCTTCCCGGCCGGTGCGCACCACAATCCGGACCGGACGCCAGCTCCGGAGCCCTCGCGCCGAGCGTGCGTCGCCCTGCTCAGGAGTTGAGCAGCTGGTGCGCCCTCTGATGTGACACATGCAGAACAGTTCCGATATCTCGAACGGTCAATCCGGCCGCCTTCATCGCCAGTGCGGCGTGACGTCGACGCGTGGCACTGAGCGCGGCGGTGGACTCGGCTTCCTTGCGAAGACGGTCCGCTTCTTCCATCTCGAGGGTGATGGCCGGGTCCAAGACCACTCGAATTGTCACCGCGACAGCGTGGCGGTCGTGAATAGCCATCAGGTCGATGTCCTCGCTGAGCCTTCCGTCGGTCAGGTAGGTGCGAGCGAGGGCAGTGCCGCCGAAGAAGATCAGGTCATCCGCATGCTGCTGCAACGCCCACAGCACCAGTGAGATCAGGTAGTCGCGGTTCAGCTGATCGAGGGCGACCCCGAACTTGGCGGCCATCGTCGCGGGTTCGACGGGGTCCAGGCCGGTCGGGTCGCTCATTGTGCGCACTCCTGGGCGCGTTGAAGGGCGGCGCCGAGGCGCTGTCGGGCGGCCAGCTCGGCAAGGATCTCCCGGTCGCAGCGGGGTAACAGCGCGCGCAACGCCTCTGGGATCTGGTCTTCGGCGACCCCTATCGGCGGCTTGCGCGCGAGGTCCAGCACGGTCTGTTCGATGGAGGTGACCAAGGCACGGCCGAGCTCGGTGCTGATCGACTCGACATCGAGGGCAGCGGTGTCGCGTTTGACGAATCGCACCGTGGCTTGACGGTCAAGCAGCATGATCGGGTCGTGCTGGGCCGGCGCTGCCACAATCGCAGTGCTGAGGGCACGCGGCAGGGCGCCGTGGGCCCGAGCGGCCGAGACACCCATGAGCGGAGCGCGCTGGGGGCGAAACCGAGCCCCCGCAATCCCGGCCGCCGCAGCTTCTAGCGTCGGGAGCCAACCGGTGCCGACGTGCTCCTGAGGCACGACTGTGTAGTAGCCGTGCGCGAGCCGGTGCAGGGCCCCGCGCTCCTCGAGGCGACGCAACTGTGGGCCAGGATGGGCGTAGGCAACTACGGCTTCGGCCGCACGAAATGTCCGCATCGGAAACGCCGCAAGCTTCTGCGGGACCCAGCTAGCCCGGCCCGCACCTTTCGTTGATGTCATATCTCAACCACCCTTCCTAGCAAGAGTATCGAAAAACAACCCTATAAAGGTAGTTTTCCCATACTCTTCAGGAGCAGCCGGGTATGCCGGGATGCGAGGACCTCGGTCCTCAGGCGTGCGGGCGGGCAGGTGTGACAGTGGCCGGTTCGGCCAGCCCCCGCTGCCCCCGACCCCAGCGGGTATGCCGTGGGGCTCGGTGACGGCATGCAGCGCAATAAACATGCGGATGACGGGTGACGCCGCGCGCCTCAGTGCGAGGGGGTGACCTTGACGGTGCCGCCGATCCTGGCCGCGATCTCACCGATCCGGCGCTCGACGATCTCCATCTGTTTCCAGCCGGCCACCACTCCGTCGGTCAGGATCCAGCGGACCACCTCGTAGCGCCCGTGCGCACCGCCGGGCCCGTTGACCACGCTGAGCCGTGACTCCCACGCTTCTTCGAGCCGGTTCGCCAGGACGAAGGCCGCCTGGGTGTCGGTGGCGCCGATCAGGACCATGTCCGGGGTGACCGCCAGCTTGGTGGTCGGGTATCCGAGGGCGTTGACGATCGTGCGGACCACGTCGGGCGCAGGCCATGGCCGGGACGACAAACGCCATCCTGGACCCGACCGCGAACTGACCGCGCGCCTGACCCCTGCGTCTGTCCTGCCTGGTAGCCACCGGTTCCTCCCTGGTCTCGGACCGGCGACGAAGCCTGCCGCCCAGCTCACTTCGCGTCAGTACCTGGTATGCCCGATCCTTCGCGATCCGAGGTCCGCGCGGCAGTCCCCAAAACCGGGGACAGGCGCTCAGGGCCGCTGTCACCAGTTCTGGGGACTGCCCGGCCGAGGCAGCTTCGGTGAGGCTCTTGCTGCGAACGAAGGAACGTCTTCACGCACCGACCCACACCGAATCTCGCATCTCTCAAAGGAGTTTCACGATGACCAGCTGGCGCGACAAGTCGCCTGCCACAACGGCAGAGCAGGGTATGACGCTCACTACGGTCCGAGCCACCGGCAAGGACCGCGCCCCTGCGGACCGCGACGGCAGGGGCAGGGTCGGCAAGGGCAGGGTCGGCAAGGGCATGGTCGGCAGGACGCGGCGCGCCGGCACGGTGCTGATCGTGGCGGGGATGACGGCGGTGCTGGGCGCGACAACGGCTGAGGCAAGCGTGACCGCGCACGTGATCGTCGGTCATGGAGTGGGCTACGTGAACGTGCGTGGCGCGGCCAACACCAGCAGCCCGGTGCTGCGGACGGTGCCGTCAGGGGCTGCGGTCAGCCTCGAGTGCTACGTCAATGGCCAGTCGGTGACCGGACCGTTCGGCCCGTCGGTGATCTGGTACGCGATGACCGGCGGCGGCTGGGTGACCGACGCCCTGCTGGAGACGGGATCCAACAGCGCCATCGCCCCGGTGTGCGGCCCGGTTCAGCCATCCTCCGGCCGGGCCTGGGGGCGGACGAGCTCGGCCAACACCGCACGGTGGAGCCAGTGCACCTGGGGCGCGAAGCAGAAGTTCGCTGAGTACTCGGGGGCCTTTCCCGCGCTGACCGGCAACGCGAAGGACTGGTACTGGTCAGCCCGGAACACAGGCTGGACAACGGTTCTGGACGCGCAGCCAAACAGCATCGTGGTGTTCCAGCCGCGAGTCCAGGGCGCCGACGCGACCGCCGGGCACGTGGCCTGGGTGGACGCGACGCAGCGCCGGGCTGACGGGCTGTACGCCCACGTCGTGGAGATGAACTACGCCGGCCAGGGTCACCAGTGGCACACCCGCTGGGTCAAGGACGTGGCCGGCATGTCGTACGTCCTCGCCCCGCCGCGTCGCTGACTCGCGGGTGTCGCTGACCAACCAGCGTCACCGACCAACCAGCGTCACCGACCAACCAGCGTCACCGACCAACCAGCGTCACCGACCAACAAGCGTCACCGGCTCACAGGTGTCACCGACCGACAAGCGTCACCGGCTTACAGGCGGTCCCCGGCGGGTGCCGGGGACCGCCCGGCCGTCAGGGACACCTCGGCCCAGGTGGCCTCGGGGGTGGACTCGAACTCGGTGAGCGCAGGACGGAAGGCCGCGGTCAGGGCCGCGGCACGGACGGGGTCTCCGGGCAGGGTGACCAGGCTGACTGTCGCGAAACCCCCGGTGTCCCGGATGCTGAGGGTGAGCTCGCGGGGTGGGGCACTGCTGGCCAGCGCGGCCGTGATGACGTCGCGGACGAGCCCTGGGAAGGCGATGTCTGCGATACCGGACTGGATCGTGATGATGCAGCCGGCATCCCGGGCCCGCCGCAGCAGGTCACGGGTGGCCGGGTCGAGCACCCCCGGCAGGTGCAGCTCGTCGCGCGCGGCATGCTCGAGCAGGCGCGCACGTTCGCGGATACCAGAGGCACCAGCAGTGATCGGGCGGGGCAGCGGGGCGGCGACCTCGCGCAGGAAAGGCAGGATCTCTTCGTTCATCGCAGCCAGACGCCCGCGGTGCACGGACTCGCGGGCACGCAGGGCCGAGCCGCTGGCCGCGGTGGCGCTGCGGGCGGCGTTGGCGCGGGTGACCACGTCGCCGAGCCGCAGGATGGTCTGGGCCATCACCAGTCCGAGGATGACCGGCTGGACCATGGACAGCGCACCAGGCGTGACAGCCGCGATCTGCGCCGTCCAGGGCCCACCGCCGAAATGGCCGGACAGAGCGGCGAAGACGATCACGGCCTGCCCGATCAGCAGCCAGGCCGCGGCTTCCCGCAGGGGTCGCACGATGACCACCAGGGCGAGCAGGGGGGCGATGGCGCCCAGCGGCCAGGACGAGTAGTCGTGCAGGGACTGCGGGGTCAGCACGAACAGCGCGGCGGTGGTGCCCGCAACGCCGTAGCCCAGGGCTGCCGCGCAGAGCGGCCCGGACAGCCCGGTGTGCGCGCGGGCCAGCAGTGCCACCGTGATCGCGCCCAGGCCGGCGATCCAGACGAGCAGCCACCAGGGCAGGTGGCCGTCGAACCCGTCCTGGGCCACGAAGACACCGGTCATCGCCAGGTAGGGCAGGCAGGCTGCGGCCAGCGGCCGGCGGATGTCCTCCATGGCGGCGGCCATCCGCTCGGGGCGGGTGGCCTGCCGGGGCGGTGCAGCGGCGGCCGGCTGCCAGGTGAGCCGCACCCTGGTCCCCTGCCCGGGCATGCTCGTGACCTCTGCCTGGCCGCCGGCGTTGCGGAGGCGGGCGACCACGGAGTTGGCCAGCCCGTGGGACCGGCCCCGCATCGCCGCTTCGGGCCGGAAGCCCACCCCGTCGTCGTGGATTACCAGGGCGAACCCCTCACCGACCCGGTCCAGGCGCACCCCGACCTGGCGGGCGTGGGCGTGGCGGGCGACGTTGCGCAGCACCTCCCCGGCCGCTGCGACGGCGGCGAGCGCGACCGCGCCGGGCACCATGACGACCTTGCGGGCCTGGACGGTGGTGAGTGTGCCGGGCACCGGGGCCAGGTCGAGGACGAGCCGGGCGAGGTCGGTGGGCGTGTGGTCGTCAGCGGTCATCGGGGAGCGTTCGATGGACGCGACGGCGTCCCGGGCAGCGTGCTGCCCCTCCTGCGGGGAGACCCCTGCCAGCGAGATCGCCCGCAGGGCGGAGACGACGTCGTCGTGCAGGACAGCCTGGCTCTCCAGGCGCGCCCGGTGCACCCCTGCCTGGGCGGCAGCCTGAGCCACGGATCGTTGCTGGTCGTCGGCCGCCGCATCGGCACGCCGGGCTGCCTCTCGCATCGCCGGGACGCACACCATGGCCGCGAGGCCGGCTGCGGCCACCGGCAGCAGGCCGATGACCGTATTCAGCGGGTCGAGCCGCCCCGCGTCGGTCACCGCCTGGGCGCCGACCGCGATCAGTATGGCGGCAACCCGCCAGCGGCCCGAGGCGAACACGAACGCGCCGAGCACGACCGCCGCTGTGACCATAGTGCGGTGGCCGGGTCCGAAGGGTGTCTGCGGGTCGTTCGCCCAGGCCACCTGCAGCAGCACCGCGACCACCGTCATGGCGAGCACGTCGGTGGTGGCAAGACGTTGCCGCCGGGCACTCCTGACTCCCCCGGCCAGCGCCACGATGACGAACGCGCCGATCGCGGCCCAGAGGCCGGGGCCGACCCGGTCCCGGTACGCCAGCCCCACGACGACCCAGCTGATCGCGAACAGGAACAGCATCGTCACATAGGCCCAGCGCAGGCCGGACTCGACACCGTTCCGGTAGCCGCCGGAGGGCACGCTGCGGCTACGGCCGGTGAGCCGGCGGCGGCGCCGGCAGAGACCCCTGCAGCCGCAGCGGCAGCGGCAGCGGCAGCGGCGGGCACGCCGGCATCATCTCGACGTGCCCGTCGGCGATGGCGCGAGAGACCAGGTCCTTGGGCCCGTTGACCGGCTCGCCCCCGGACCTGGTGTACTTGTCCATCGCCCGGTAGCAGTGGGTTCGGGCGGTCTCGGCGCTGATGCTCAGGAGCCGGGCGACGGTGTTCCAGGGCAGGCCGCGGGCCAGCAGTGCCAGGACCTCGGTCTCCCGCTCGGACAGGTGCACCAGTCCGTTCGGGTCGGTGACGACCTGGTGGGCCAGCCGGCTGGAGACGTAGAAGTGCCCCTCGTGCGCCTGCCGGATCGCCTCGACCAGACGGGCGCTGCCGCCGCCCTGCTCCAGCTTCTGCACGAAGCTCTTGTCGATCT
>JBBRZQ010000090.1:0-18276 GCA_038236535.1 Actinomycetales bacterium | reverse complement strand
GGCTTCACCTTGGAGATGACGGACTGGTAGTTGGACTCGTCCGGGTTGATCGTCTCCGCGGCGGTGACCGTGCCCCCCAGTTTGGTGAACTCCTGGGTGAAGGCGGCGACCAGTCCCTGACCATAGGTCAGCTTGTCGTGGATCGTGGCGACCTTCTTGATGCCGGCCTTCTGGAAGAGGTAACGAGCAGCAAAGGGACCCTGAACGGCGTCCGTGGTGCAAGTACGGAAGTAGGAGGCGTAGGTGCGCACCGGCGCCGTCTCGAACTTCGAGCCCTTGGTGAGTGACGGGTTGGTGTTGGCCGGGGAGACCTGGACGATCTTGGCAGTGGCCAGCACCGGCTGGGTGCTCTGCGACACGCTGGAGTTCAGGTTGCCGACGACCCCGGCAACGCTGGCGTCGCCGGCAAACGCCGTCGCGGCGTTCTTGCCGACATCAGGCTTGCCCTCGTCGTCCTTGGCGACCACCTTGAGCGTCCAGCCGGGGATGGCGTTGTTGGCGTTTGCCTGTTTCACCGCAAGCTCGACGGAGTGTTGGATGCCCAGGCCCAGAGCTGACAGGTCTCCGGACAGCGGCGCCATGATCCCGATGGTGGCCGTCTTGTTGCCGCTGGACGTATTCGAGCTCGAATCGCTTCGGGAACCACATGCGGACAGGGCGAGCGACGCAATGAGCAGCGAGGCGCCGACCTTTACTACGGAGCGCTGATGCACGTTTCCTCCTGAATTGACATCGTCCAGGTAGGACCCCGGACCCCGCGAATCCCGCGGCAGAGGTGAACACTAACCCGCAGTTCCGTCGTCTGGGGGGCTTAGGACAGTTGTGTTGCAGGGTCGTTACCCGAGCGAATCAAGGATGTCACGTGCCAGAAAAGAATCTGGGGCCAAACCGGTGTAGAGCGGCTGGTACGAATAGCCGTTCGACCGGTGAACCAACAGGGCCCCGGCTACGTTATGCGTCTATGACAGCCACCCCGATAATTTGGAGGACTTCGTGAGCCAACCTGACCAGTTCGTCCCCACCGACCGCAAGAGTGCCGACGGCATCGACCACCGCAAGGGTGGCGAGGGTGGCGAGGGTGGCGAGGGTATGGACCGCGCCCGGGGCCTCGACCGCCGTACTGTCATCCGCGGCGTGGGCGTCGTCGGCGTGGGCGTGGTCGGCGCCGCCACTCTTGCGGCGTGCGGCGGTAGCAGTGACACCGCCACCCCGGCCAGCAGTGCGGCGAGCTCAGCTGCCGCCGGGGGGGCGGCCGCGGACGCGATCAAGACCGCCGACATCCCGGTGGGCGGTGGCAAGGTCTTCGACGCGACCAAGATCGTGGTGACCCAGCCCAAGGCCGGCGAGTTCAAGGCCTTCAGCGCCATCTGCACGCATAAGGGGTGCACCGTGGCGGGGGTGGCGAACGGGACGATCAGCTGCCCCTGCCATGGAAGCACGTACGACGCGGCCACCGGTCAGGTCACCGGCGGGCCGGCTCCGGCGCCGCTGCCGGCCAAGACCGTCACGGTCAAGGACGGCTCGATCACGGTCACCTGATCGGTCGTGCCAGGCTCACTGCGGCTCGGTCTTCGGACGATCAGGGACAGGTCGGTCACAGCCTCATAGAGTGTTGCTGTGGCCGACCCGTCGTCATACCGCCCCGGACCGGGGGAGATCCCGGTCGATCCCGGCGTCTATCGATTCAGAGACGTCGACGGCCGGGTCATCTATGTCGGCAAGGCGAACTCGCTGCGCCCGCGGCTCTCGTCATACTTCCAGGATCTGTCGGCGCTGCACCCGCGCACGCGTTCGATGGTCACCACGGGGGCCAGCGTCGAGTGGACCGTGGTGGCCAACGAGGTCGAGGCGCTCCAGCTGGAGTACTCCTGGATCAAGGAGTTCGACCCGAGATTCAACGTCAAGTACCGGGACGACAAGTCCTACCCCTACCTGGCGGTGACGATGGGGGAGCAGTTCCCGCGTGCCCAGGTGATGCGCGGCGCCAAGCGCAGGGGGACGCGATACTTCGGCCCGTATGCCCAGGCGTGGGCGATCAGGGAGACTCTCGACCAGCTGCTGCGGGTGTTCCCGGTGCGCACCTGCAGCAGCGGCGTCTTCAGGCGGGCCGGCCAGGTCGGCCGGCCCTGCCTGCTCGGTTACATCGACAAGTGCTCGGCTCCGTGCGTCGAGCGGGTAAGCGAGGCGGAGCACCGGGCGATCGCCGAGGACTTCTGCGACTTCATGGCCGGGAACACGGGCAGGTTCGTGAAGCGTCTCGAGGCGCGGATGAAGGCTGCGGCTGCGACTCAGGACTACGAGCAGGCGGCCCGGTTGCGCGACGACCTCGGGGCGCTCAGCAGCGCCCTCGAGCGGTCCGCCGTCGTGCTTGCCGACGCGACCGACGCCGACGTGTTCGCCCTCGCCGAGGACGAGCTGGAGGCTGCGGTCCAGGTCTTCCACGTCCGGGGAGGCCGGGTGCGCGGCCAGCGTGGCTGGGTGGCCGAGCGTGGGTCCGAGGATGCCGCAGAGCTCTCGTCGGTCGTCGAGCACCTGCTCCAGCAGGTATACGGCGGCGAGTCGCCCGACGGTGTGCCCCGTGAGGTTCTGGTCCCGGTCCTGCCGCCGGATCCCGCGCACATGGGCGAGTGGCTGAGCCGGCTGCGAGGCGCCCAGGTCGACCTGAGGGTGCCTCGGCGGGGTGACAAGCGCGCCCTGATGGACACAGTCAGGCGCAACGCGGAGCAGTCGCTGGTGCGACACAAGATGACCCGGGCGGGGGATCTCACCACGCGCAGCCTGGCGTTGCAGGAGCTTCAGGACGGTCTCGACCTGGCCAGCGCGCCGCTGCGGATCGAGTGTTTCGACGTGAGTCATGTGCAGGGGACCAACGTCGTGGCCTCGATGGTGGTGTTCGAGGACGGGCTGCCCCGCAAGGCCGAGTACCGGCGGTTCATCGTCAAGGCTGCTATGACGCAACAGGGGCCGAACGGTGAGATCCACCCGCAGGTTGACGACACCGCGGCCATGCACGAGGTGCTGACCCGCAGGTTCAGGCGCTATCTGGACGACCGGGTCGAGGCCGGGGATATCGAGGGGATGGCGATCGATCCCGATACCGGCAAGCCACGACGCTTCGCCTACCCGCCCAGCCTCGTTGTCGTCGACGGCGGCCTTCCCCAGGTCAACGCTGCCCGGGCAGCGCTGCTCGAGCTGGGGATCGACGACGTGGCCCTGGTCGGCCTGGCCAAACGTCTCGAGGAGGTCTGGATTCCCGGCAAGGAGTTTCCGGTGATCCTTCCGCGCTCCAGTGAAGGCCTCTACCTGCTGCAGAGGGTGCGCGACGAAGCTCACCGATTCGCCATCGCGTTCCACCGGCAGCGGCGCTCCAAGGCGATGACCGCCAGTGTGCTTGATGACATCTCTGGGCTGGGCGAGGTGCGGCGCAAGGCGCTGTTGCGGCACTTCGGCTCGGTCAAGCGGCTCAAGGCCGCCTCGGTGGAACAGATCCTGGAGGTGCCCGGCATCGGCCCCGCCCTTGGTGTCACGATTCATAGGACCCTGCACGATCCGACGCACCAGCCATCGCCGGCTGTTGACATGACCACCGGCGAGCTACTTGCCTAGACAGCGAGGACAGCGATGACTCCCGCACCCCCCAGCCAGGACCCTTCATCCGATGCAGGCGGTTCCAGGCCCGCTCAGCAGACTCCTGACCCGGTTGAGCCCGGTGCGACCGAGCTGGTCATCCTCACCGGGATGAGTGGCGCCGGGCGAAGCACCGCCGCCAATGTTCTCGAGGACATCGGCTGGTATGTCGTCGACAACCTCCCGCCCCAGCTGATGCTGCCGATGGCCACCCTGGCAGCCGAGACCTCCGACAGTGAGGTCACCAAGGTGGCTGCGGTCATCGACGTCCGGAGCCGTACCTTCTTTGCCGCGTTCCGGGACGCTCTGCAGTCCTTGCGCGGGATGGGCTGGGCGCCCAGGGTGATCTTCGTGGACGCCACCGACGAGGCCCTGGTGCGACGGTTCGAGAGCGTGCGGCGCCCACACCCGCTGCAGGGTCAGGGCAGGATGCTGGACGGCATCCTCCAGGAGCGCGAGCTGCTGGGCGACCTGCGTTCCGAGGCGGACGTCGTGATCGACACCTCAGGCCTGAACGTGCACCAGCTGTCCGCGAAGGTGTCCCAGATCTTCGCCGGCGGCGACGGGCCCCGACTCCGTATCGCGGTGATGTCCTTCGGGTTCAAGTACGGTATCCCGCTGGATGCCGACCTGGTCTTCGACATGCGTTTCCTGCCGAACCCGTTCTGGATCCCTGAGCTCCGGTCCAAGAACGGCACCGATCCGGCGGTGGCGGCATACGTCATGAACAAGCGGGGCGCCGGGGAGTTCGTCGACCGGGTCGTCGACCTGATGCAGCCGATGATCCTCGGCTACCAGCGTGAGGGACGGCGCTACATCACCCTGTCGGTCGGCTGTACCGGTGGCAAGCATCGCTCGGTGGCCGTCGCCGAGGCGCTCGCGGAGAGGCTGAGCAGCGAGGAGGTCGCCACGATCCTGGTGCATCGCGACCTGGGCCGCGAGTGACCAGCTCGGTCGTTGCTCTCGGGGGCGGGCACGGTCTGGCTGCCTCGCTGAGGGCACTGCGGCTGCTGACCGACCAGATCACCGCCGTGGTGACCGTGGCCGACGACGGCGGTTCCAGCGGGCGGCTGCGTGACGAGTTCGGCGTGCTCCCGCCCGGCGACCTGCGGATGGCCCTGGCCGCGCTCTGCGACGACACCGAGTGGGGTCATCAGTGGCGTGATGTTCTTCAGCACCGGTTCGCGGGTGACGGCCCGCTGGGCGGCCATGCCGTGGGCAACCTGCTGATCGTCTCGCTGTGGGACCTGCTCGGGGACACCGTCGACGGGCTGGACCTGGTCGGCAGGTTGCTGAACGCGCACGGCCGGGTGTTGCCGATGGCTGCGGTGCCGCTGAACATCGAGGCCAACGTGATGGGCGCCGACCCGGCTCATGCGTTCGAGATCACCACGGTTCGTGGCCAGGCGGCCGTCGCGACGACCCAGGGGCGGGTTCTCTCGCTGCGGCTCAATCCCGAGGAGCCGCCCGCATGTGAAGAGGCGTTGCAGGCCATCCAGGCCGCAGACTGGGTGATCCTGGGACCCGGGTCGTGGTTCACTTCTGTCCTCCCGCACCTGCTGGTGCCCGGTATCCGAGACGCGCTGATCAGCACGCCGGCCAGGAAGGTCCTCACCCTCAACCTGGTGATGCATACCGTTGAGACGGTGGGCTTCTCGGCGAAGAACCATCTGGAGGTCCTTGCCGCACATGCCCCCGAGCTCCGTCTGGACGTGGTGCTTGCCGACCCCGGCATCGTCGATGACGAGGCGCTGCTGCGGCGGGTTGCCGCTGACATGGGGGCCGAGCTGGTGCTGGCCGGGGTAGGGGACCAGAGGCGCAAGGGCCAGCACGACTCGCTCCGCCTTGCCGCGGCGTACCGGGATATCATCCGCTGAAATCCGTCGGCCGCTGTCAGGCACCTGGCTTACCGACCAGTGGCAAGATGGCCCAATGGCGATGACGGCGAGAGTGAAAGACGAGCTGAGCCGGCTCACTGTGACCAAGCCCTGCTGCCGTAAGGCTGAGGTGGCCACCACCTTGCGGTTCGCCGGCGGGCTGCACATCGTCGGGGGCCGGATCGTGGTCGAGGCCGAGCTGGACACCGCCGCCGCAGCGCGCAGGCTGCGCAAGGATCTGTCCGACGTGTACGGCCACAGCAGCGAGATCATGGTCCTGTCCGCCGGGGGCCTGCGTCGTGGCAGCCGGTACGTCGTCGGAGTCGTTCAGGACGGCGAGGCGCTGGCCCGTCAGACCGGGCTGATCGACGGTCGCGGCCGCCCCGTGCGCGGCCTGCCCCCGCGGGTGGTAAGCGGCTCGGTCTGTGACGCTGAGGCGGCCTGGCGTGGCGCGTTTCTCGCTCACGGGTCGCTGACCGAGCCGGGCAGGTCCGCCGCCCTGGAGGTCACCTGCCCGGGGCCCGAGGCGGCGCTCGCGCTGGTCGGCGCGGCCAGGCGGCTGGGCCTGCAGGCCAAGGCCCGTGAGGTGCGTGGTGTGGACCGCGTCGTCATCCGGGATGGCGATGCGATCGGCGCCATGCTGACCCGGCTCGGTGCCCATGACGCGGTGCTCGCCTGGGAGGAACGCCGGATGCGGCGTGAGGTGCGAGCCACCGCCAACCGTCTGGCCAACTTCGACGACGCCAACCTGCGGCGTTCCGCCCGGGCTGCAGTGGCGGCCGGTGCCCGGGTCGAACGGGCGCTGGAGATCCTTGGCCCCGATGTGCCCGACCACCTGTCCGAGGCCGGCAAGCTGCGCCTGGAGCACAAGGAAGCCAGCCTCGAGGAGCTGGGCCAGCTCGCTGACCCGCAGATGACCAAGGACGCGGTGGCCGGCCGGATCCGCCGCCTGCTCGCGATGGCAGACAAGAGGGCGAGCGACCTGGGGATCGCCGGCACGGACGCCAACCTCACCCCCGACATGCTGGACGCCTGAGCCAGCCGACCGGCCTTCCTGCCTGCTCAGCGCGGACCATGAGGGCCCGTTTTAGTCCTCAGGCCCGATCCCCTAGGCTTGGGGCTGACGAAGATGTCATCCGGGTGCGGCCCCGCCGCATCGTTATATCGTCCAGGAAGGCTCCACCTCGTGACTGTTCGCGTTGGTATCAATGGCTTTGGCCGCATCGGCCGCAACTTCTACCGTGCCGTGCTGGCTTCCGGTGCGGACATCGAGATCGTCGCCGTCAACGACCTGACGGACACCAAGACGCTCGCACACCTCCTCAAGTACGACAGCATCCTCGGCCGCCTCGGCAAGGACGTCGTCGCCGGCGACGGCGAGATCACCGTCGAGGGTGTCGGCAGCTTCCCCGTCTTCGCAGAGCGCGACCCGGGCAGCCTGCCCTGGGCCAGCGTCAAGGCCGACGTCGTCATCGAGTCGACTGGCTTCTTCACGGCCGCGGACAAGGCGGGCCTGCACATCACTGCCGGCGCCAAGAAGGTCATCATCTCCGCGCCGGCCAAGGGCGAGGACATCACCATCGTCATGGGCGTCAACCATGAGGACTACAACCCGGCGACGGACAACATCATCTCCAACGCCTCTTGTACGACGAACTGCCTGGCGCCGATGGCCAAGGTCATCGATGACAACTTCGGCATCGAGCGTGGCCTGATGACGACCATCCACGCGTACACGAACGACCAGAACGTGCTGGACTACCCGCACAAGGACCTGCGACGCGCCCGCGCCGCCGCCCTGAACATGATCCCGACCACGACCGGTGCTGCCAAGGCGATCGCCCTTGTCATGCCGCAGCTCAAGGGCAAGCTCGACGGCTACGCCATGCGCGTGCCGCTGCCCACCGGCTCAGCCACCGACCTCACCGTCCAGCTGAAGACCCCGGCGACCAAGGAAGAGATCAACGCCGCGATCAAGGCAGCCTCCGAGGGCGCGTTCAAGGGGATCCTCTCCTACACCGAGGACCCGATCGTCTCGACCGACATCGTCACCGACCCGTCGTCGTGCATCTTCGACTCCGGCCTCACCTACGTGAATGGCAACATGGCGAAGGTCGTCGGCTGGTACGACAACGAGTGGGGTTACTCCTGCCGCCTCGTCGACTTGATCACGTACGTCGGCAAGACGCTCTGACCGCACGATGACAACTGCACACGACCTGATTCTGGCTGGCGGGGTGCGCGGGAAGCGCGTCCTGGTCCGAAGTGACCTGAACGTCCCTCTCGATGCCTCCGGCGCCATCACTGATGACGGTCGGGTGCGGGCTTCGGTGCCCACCATCAGGGCCCTGACCGAGGCGGGCGCACGCGTGATCGTGTGTGCCCACCTCGGCCGGCCCAAGGGTGTCCCCGAGGCGAAGTACTCCCTGGCACCGGTGGCCAAGCGGCTCGAGGAGCTGCTCGGCGCACCGGTCGCCTTCGCCACCGACACGGTGGGCGAGTCCGCCCGCGCCGCTGTCGGCGCCCTGGCAGACGGGCAGGTGGCTCTGCTGGAGAACCTGCGTTTCAACCCGGGTGAGACCTCCAAGGACGACGGCGTCCGCGGAGCCTTCGCCGATGAGCTGGCGTCTCTGGCCGACGTCTTCGTCAGCGACGGGTTCGGCGTCGTGCATCGCAAGCAGGCCAGCGTGTACGACGTGGCGCAGCGCCTGCCGCACGCCATGGGCGGGCTCGTGCAGACCGAGGTCGAGGTGCTCAGGCGCCTGACCGAGTCGGTCGAGCGCCCCTACGCGGTGGTGCTCGGTGGCGCCAAGGTCAGTGACAAGCTGGGCGTCATCGCCAACCTGCTGCAGACCGCTGACCGTCTGCTGATCGGTGGCGGCATGGTCTTCACCTTCCTCGCGGCCCAAGGCCATGAGGTCGGCAAGAGCCTGCTCGAGGCCGATCAGAGCGACGTGGTCAGGGGCTATCTCACGCAGGCTCAGGAACGTGGCGTCGAGATCATCCTGCCGACGGACATCGTGGTCGCCACGGCGTTCTCTGCTGACGCCGAGCACAGCGTGGTCGCCTCTGACAGCATTCCGGCGGACCAGATCGGTCTTGACATCGGCCCCGAGTCGGCGAAGGCCTTCGCGGCCAAGCTGCTCGACGCCCGTACCGTCTTCTGGAACGGCCCGATGGGCGCGTTCGAGATGGCTCCCTATGCGGCGGGCACCAAGGTCGTCGCCGACGCGCTGGCCGAGGCGACGTCCAAGGGCGCGCTGACGGTGATCGGTGGCGGCGACTCCGCCGCGGCGGTCCGCCAGCTGGGCTTCGAGGACAGCCAGTTCGGTCATATCTCAACCGGTGGAGGTGCCAGCCTGGAGTATCTCGAGGGCAAGGCGCTCCCCGGCCTTACAGTTTTGGAGAGCTGAACCTATGGCAAGTAACAAGAACGCATCATCCAACCGCACGCCACTGATGGCCGGCAACTGGAAGATGAACCTGGACCACCTCCAGGCCACCCACCTGGTGCAGAAGCTCGACTGGACGCTGCGCGACGCCAAGCACGACTACAGTGCGGTCGAGGTGGCTGTGCTGGTGCCGTTCACGGACCTGCGCAGTGTGCAGACTCTGATCGAGGGCGACAAGCTGCTGCTCAAGCATGGGGCTCAGGACCTGTCGGTGCACGACTCGGGCGCCTTTACCGGTGAGATCTCGGGTGAGTTCCTGGCCAAGCTCGGCTGCGCCTACGTCGCCGTCGGCCACAGCGAGCGTCGGCAGTACCACGCCGAGGACGACTCTGTGGTGGCTGCCAAGGTGAAGGCGGCCTACAAGCACGGCATGACCCCGATCCTCTGCTGTGGCGAGGGCCTCGAGGTGCGCAAGGCGGGCCAGCAGGTCGAGCACGTGCTGGCGCAGGTCGACGCAGCCCTTGCCGGGGTCACCCCCGAGCAGGTGCGCTCCATCGTCATCGCCTACGAGCCGATCTGGGCCATCGGGACCGGCGAGGTGGCCACCCCGGCGGACGCGCAGGAAGTCTGCTCCGCGATTCGCACGAGGCTGGCCGAGCTGTACTCGGGCGACATCGCCGACGGCATCCGGATCCTCTATGGGGGGTCTGTCAAGGCGGCCAACGTGGCCGCCATCATGGCTCAGCCCGACGTGGACGGTGCCCTGGTGGGTGGCGCCGCGATCGTGCTGGACGAGTTCGTGTCCATCTGCCGCTACCGCGACCACCTCACAGTCGGCTGAGAACACCCGGCTGACGACAGTCGCCTGACCACAGCCCGGCTGAGGTCAGGCGACCGAGCACGGCGGGGTGGCATCGGGCCGTGATCGTCGTGCAGATTGACCGCGAGGCGAGGCGCCTCTGTCGGGGCCGTCAGGTACCCTGTGCCTTGGGCCGTGCAAGGTGCGACCGCACTGACGTCGAACGAGATTGGGTCTACTCAAGTGATTGCCGTGAAGATCGGGCTGAACGTGCTGCTGGTCGTGTCTGGCCTGCTCCTGACCCTGCTGGTCCTGCTGCACAAGGGCAAGGGCGGGGGCCTGTCCGACATGTTCGGCGGGGGCATGTCCAGCACCATGAGCGGCTCGTCGGTCGCTGAGCGGAACCTTGACCGGTTCACCGTTGCGCTGGGGCTTGTCTGGGGTGCCACCGTGATCGGCCTCGACCTCGTCGCGAAATACACCATCTAGACTCGCGCGCCCACATCGAACTGCATGGGCTGACCTGAACCTCAAGGAGAGATTTCGTGGCTAGTGGCAACGCGATCCGGGGGAGCCGAGTGGGTGCCGGACCCACAGGGGAGGCCGAGCGCGGCAACGCCGCACCGTGTGTCCATATCTCGTACTGGTGCAGCAACGGTCATGAGACACGCCCCACGTTTGCCGATGAGGCGAGCCTGACGGTTCCCGAGAGCTGGGACTGCCCACGCTGTGGCCTGCCGGCCGGTCAGGATCAGGCCAACCCGCCGCCGGCCACCCGCATCGAGCCGTACAAGACCCACCTGGCCTACGTGAAGGAACGCCGTAGCCAGACCGAGGGCGAGGCGATCCTGGACGAGGCGCTGCAGGCCCTGCGCGACCGGGGACTGATCAGCTAGAGGTGACCCGAATGGCGCCTTCGGACAGTGAGTGGCGTCCAGGATGGTGGCGAATTCGGATCAGTGGCTGGCCAGCCGGATCAGCTGGGTGGGCACATGGGTGGCTGCCTCTCGGTCCAGCAGCCACGTTGTGGACCGGGTCCCGGCCACGCCGGCCGCCGGCGCCTGAAGCTGGCCCGCGCCCGATAGCGCCAGACCCACCGCGCCGGCCTTGTCCGGGCCGGCGACCATGAACCACACGTCGCGCGCGGCGCACAGGCTCGGAAATGTCATGGAGACCCGGACCGGCGGCGGCTTGGGTGCTCCGCGCACGCCGATGGTCGACGTGTCGCGCTCGTGCAGGGCCGGGTGTTCGGGGAACAGCGACGCGACATGAGCATCTGGCCCCAGACCGAGCATCAGCACGTCGAACTCGGGAACCTGAAGACCGCGTGGCGCGGCGGCGGCGAGCTCTGCGGCATACCGTGTGGCAGCGGCGTCGACGTCGGACCCGTCGGGCCCGTCGGAGGCAGGCATCGGGTGAACGCGTGACGGGTCCAGCGGAACCGCATCCAGCAGGGCCTCGCGTGCCTGCGTCTCGTTCCGGTCACGATCGCCGGCCGGCAGGAAGCGCTCGTCGCCCCACCAGAGGTTCAGGTGTTGCCAGTCGATGGTGTCCCTGGCGGGGCTGCGCCCCAGCGAGACCAGCACCTCCGAACCCAGCGAACCGCCGGTCAGCACGACATCTGCCTCGCCACGGGCTGACTGCGCCTCCAGGATGGCCATGACAAGCCGGGCGGCCACGTCATCGGCCAGGAGCCGTCGGTCGTGATGGACGACGACGGTGGGTCCTTGGCTCACGATGTGCTCTCTCCCTGTCGTGGTGGCGCCTGGAGCATGGCCAGACCCCTGGTCATAGTCTCTGCGTAAACCTCGTCGGGGTCGAGCCGGTGCAGCTCGTCGGCGAGGCACTCTGCCAGCCCGCGGCGGCCAAGGCTGATCCGCCTCGCCGCCTGGCCGGGAGGCGAGAGGGTCGCGACCGCGCCGTCAGGTCGCAGGAGATCGATATTGCCGCCGGGGCGGGTGAGCCGGACACTCGTCATACCGGTCCCGGCAGGGGTGCGCTCAATGGTGACCGGGCACTGGAGCGCCTGGGCGAGCCATCCGGCCATCAGGTCGGTCGAGGGCGAGTCACTGGCGCCGGCGACGGTTGCCGCGACCACCGGCTCATAGGGCGGCTCGTCCAGCGCCGCGGCCAGCAGGCCACGCCACAAGGTGATCCGGCTCCAGGCCAGATCGGTGTCGCCAGGCTGGTAGGTGAGCGCGCGGCGCGTCATCTCGGCGCAGGGGTCGGACGACTGGGCCGCGTCGGTGATCCGTCGTTGCGCCATCTGCCCGATGGCCGATCTGGACACGTCCGCTGGTGCCTCGACGGGCCACCACGCCACCACGGGGGAGTCAGGCAGCAGCAGGGGGACCAGGACGCTGTCGCCGTGGCCGGCGAGGGCCCCGGACAGCCGCAGGACCACCACTTCGCTGGCCCCGGCGTCACCGCCGACCCGGATCTGGGCGTCGAGCCTGCTCGGGCCGCTCATCGTGCCGCTGGTCACCGCGATGAGCGGCAGGGGTGCTGGCGGCTGGCGTCGTTCGCGGCCTCGATCGCGTCCTCGGCCCCGGCCTCGGCCACGACGATGACCAGGGTGAGTACCCGGCCAAGGGTCATCGCGCCGACGTCGTGCCGCAGCTTGACCAGGTACTTGTTGACCGCGGCCGTGGTGGTGCCGGGCAGGTCGACGATCATGGCTTCCTCCAGCTGCGTCCGTCGCGGCGCATCATGTCGTCGGCGCTGGCCGGGCCCCACCCGCCTGACGGATAGGGGTCCGGTCGTCCCTGGGCGGCCCAGTAGGCCTCGACCGGATCAAGAATCTGCCAGGCCAGCTCCACCTCCTCGTGGCGCGGGAACAACGGCGGGTCACCGAGCAGGACGTCGAGGATGAGACGCTCGTAGGCTTCGGGGCTGGACTCGGTGAAGGAGCTGCCGTAGCCGAAGTCCATCGAGACGTCGCGGACCTCCATGGCGTTCCCGGGGACCTTGGAGCCGAACCGCATGGTGACGCCCTCGTCGGGCTGGACCCGGATCACGATGGCGTTCTGGCCGAGCTCCTCGGTGGCGGTCTGGTCGAACGGGAGGTGTGGCGCCCGCTTGAACACCACGGCGATCTCGGTGACCCGCTTGCCCAGGCGTTTGCCGGTGCGCAGGTAGAACGGGACCCCGGCCCAACGTCGGGTGTCGACCTCGACCTTGAGCGCGGCATACGTCTCGGTGGTCGAGGTCTCCTTGATGTCCTGCTCCTCCAGGTAGCCGCAGACGTGCTCGCCGCCCTGCCACCCCCGGGCATACTGTCCGCGGACGGTGGAGCTGGACAGGTCGGCCGGCAGCCGCACCGCTGAGAGGACCTTGGCCTTCTCGGCGCGCAGGTCCTTGGCCTGGAAGGAGACCGGCTCCTCCATCGCCGTGAGGGCGAGCAGCTGCAGCAGGTGGTTCTGGATGACGTCGCGGGCGGCCCCGATGCCGTCGTAGTAGCCGGCCCGGCCGGCGATCCCGATGTCCTCGGCCATCGTGATCTGCACATGATCGACATAGTTGGCGTTCCAGATGGGCTCGAACATCTGGTTGGCGAAGCGCAGGGCCAGGAGGTTCTGAACTGTCTCCTTGCCCAGGTAGTGGTCGATCCTGAAGATGGAGTCCGAGTCGAAGACAGACCTGACCAGCGAGTTGAGCTCGCGGGCACTGGCCAGATCGTGGCCGAACGGCTTTTCGATGACGACTCGCCGCCACCCGACCGACGCTTCGCCGGACGGGCCTGCCTGGCTCAGCCCCGCGTGATCCAGCTGCTGGGTCACGGTGGTGAAGTAGGCCGGCGGGGTCGACAGGTAGAAGACATGGTTGCCCGCGGTCCCGCGCTCCTTGTCCAGGTCGTGCAGCGTCTCGCGCAGGGTGTCGTAGGCCAGCGGGTCGTCGAGATTGCCGCTGACGAAGCGGAACCCCTCGGCCAGGTTCCGCCACACCTCGGGGTGGAAGGGGGTGCGGGCGTGGGCGCGGACGGACTGCCGAATGACCTTGGCGAAGTCTTCGTTGCTCCAGTCACGTCGGCCGAAGCCGACCAGGCTGAAGGTCGGCGGCAACAAGCCGCGGTTGGCCAGGTCGTAGATGGCCGGCAGGATCTTGTTGCCTGCCAGATCCCCGGTCACGCCGAAGAGGACCATGCTGCAGGCACCGGCAATCCGGGGGAGGCGCTTGTCCTGCGGATCGCGCAGCGGGTTCTGGCCCTGCGCGACCGGTGTCGGGATCATCAGGCCCCCGCGATGAGGCCAGGCCCGCTTCCTGCGTCCAGACCGAGTGCCTGGGTCAGCGCGGCCAGTCCGGCGTCGTGATCGGTCAGGTGCAGCCGCAGCACGGGCCGGCCACGGTCGGCCAGCACCTGCGCGTCGCCCCCGGCCTGAGCCGCGATGAAGTCACCGAAGGTGAAGTCCCGGCCGGGGATGGCCAGGTCCTCACGGGGCGCCGTGGTGACCTGCAGGTAGACGCCGGTTGCCGGACCGCCCTTGTGGTACTGCCCGGTCGAGTGCAGGAAGCGGGGCCCCCAGCCGAAGGTGGTGGCGGCTCGGGTGCGGTCGGCGACAACGCGACGGGCCCCTGCCAGAGCGGCGTCGCCGAGCCGGTCGAGGTAGGCCATGATCGAGACGTAGCCCTGAGGGTCGAGCTGGGCCAGCAGCGAGTCCACGGCCCCGGCGACGGTGGTGGCACCCCCGAGCCAGTCGCCGCCCAGGGCGCGCACCTCGATGGCGCCATCGGTGAAGGCGGCCGGCACAGGTGTGGGATCGGTCGCGTCGAGCAGCCCGCGAGTGGCCTTCTTGGCGCTCTCGACATCGGGCTGGTCGAAGGGGCTGATGCCCAGGATCCGTCCGGCGGCCGCGGTGGCCACCTCCCAGAGCAGCAGCTGAGCCCCGAGCGAGCCGCTGACCTGGATCTCGGAACGCGAGGGGTCGGCGCCGCGCACCGCGCCCGCCTCGTCTGCGGGGCTCTCAGCAGGCTCGTTCTTGTCGGTGGCGTCGTCATCATCGACACCCGCCACGTCGGCCACCAGCCGGGCCACCGTGATGTCCGCGGCAGTGGAGCGGACCTCGGGGTCCTGGTCGTCCAGGACGACGACAGGCAGCACCCCGGTGCCGTTCTTGCCCGTGCTCTCGGCGATCAGCTGCTCCGCCCAGTCGGCGAATCCCGGTATCCCGGAACCGTTGTCGACCAGCACCAGCTTGTCCCGCAGCGGCTGCGTGCCGGCCATGGCAGCACCCAGCCGCAGGGCGGGGTTCGCCTCGTCGTCATCGGCCAGCAGGTCGGCCACGGACTCGGCCTCGTCGAGAAGCTGCTCGAGGTCCACTCCGGCCAGGCCGCTGGGCACCAGGCCGAACGCGGTCAGCGCGGAGTAGCGCCCGCCGACGTTCGGGTCGGCATTGATGACGCGGTATCCGTCTGCGCGGGCTTCCTTGTCCAGCGGGCTGCCAGGGTCGGTCACGATGACGATGCGCCGGGTCGGGTCGATGCCGGCCCTGCTGAACGCGTCCTTGAAGGCGCGCCTCTGGGAGTCGGTCTCGACCGTGGAGCCTGACTTGCTCGAGACCACGACGACCGCCCGGTCGAGCCGGTCGGACAGGGCGGCACGCACGGCGTCGGGCTGTGACGAGTCCAGCACGGTGAGGTCGACGCCCGCCGTCGCGCAGATGACCTCGGGCGCCAGCGACGAGCCACCCATGCCGCACAGGACGACGTGGTCCACGCCCTGTTCGGCCAGCTGGTCGCGTAGTGCGGCCACCTCTCCGAGCAGGGGTCGCGAGGTTCGTCCGAGGCTGACCCAGGAGAGCCGGATGGCCGACTCCGACTCGGCGTCGGGGCCCCACAGCGTGGGGTCCTTGGCGAAGAGCCTGCTGGCAAAAGCTTCCGCGACCAGCCGGGGCACGTGCCGGTTCACCGCGTCGGCGGCCGGCCCCGAGGCGAGCACTCCCAGCGTCACGTTACTCACAGCGCCGCCTTGCTGAGCGCCGACTGCACATCGGCCAGCAGCCCGGCCCAGGAGGTGGCGAACTTGTCGACGCCCTCCGTCTCGAGCAGGTCGGTGACCTCGGTATAGGAGATACCGAGACGTTCCAGGGAGTCCAGCACGTTGCGCGCGTCGTCGTAGTTGCCGGTCACCTGGTCACCGGCGATGTCACCGTGGTCGGCTACGGCCTGCAGGGTCTTGGTCGGCATCGTGTTGACGGTGTTCGGCGCCGCGAGGTCCACGACATACATCGTGTCCCGGTATCTCGGGTCCTTGACACCGGTGGAGGCCCACAGCGGCCGCTGCGGGTGCGCGCCCTCGGCGGCCAGGTTCGCCCAGCGCGGGGTCGAGAAGACCTCTTCGTAGGCCTGGTAAGCCAGCCGGGCGTTCGCCACGCCGGCCTTGCCCTTGAGCGCGGTGGCCTCGTCGATCTCCAGAGCGTCCAGGCGCCTGTCGACCTCGGTGTCGACCCGGCTGACGAAGAAGGAGGCGACCGAGTGGATCTGGGAGAGGTCCAGGCCGGCCAGGCGGGCCTGCTCAAGCCCGGTCAGGAAGGCGTTCATCACGCCGCGGTAGCGGTCCAGGGAGAAGATCAGGGTCACGTTGACACTGATGCCCTCCGCCAGAGCCTGCGAGATCGCCGGCAGGCCCTCGACGGTGGCCGGGATCTTGATGAGTACGTTGGCGCGGTCGACCGCGGCATGCAGCTCCCTGACCTGCTCAAGCGTCCTGGCGCTCTCGTGGGCAAGCTGGGGATCGACCTCGACCGAGACCCGGCCGTCCTCGCCCTCGGTGGCCAGGTAGACCGGGGTCAGGATGTCGCAGGCGTCCCGGACGTCTGCCGTGATCAGCGCGAACGCTGCCTCGTCGAGCGGCGTGCCGGCCGTTGCGAGCTGCCGGGTCTGGCTGTCGTAGGCATCGCCGTGGGACAGCGCCCCGGCGAAGATCGTGGGGTTGGTGGTGACTCCCACGACGCTGCTGGTGTTGATGAGCTCCTGCAGGCCGCCACTGGTGATCAGCGGCCGGGACAGGTCGTCGAGCCAGATGGAGACGCCCTGGGCGGAGAGTTCCTTGAGGTTCTCGGTCATCGTGTTGCCCCTGCCTGTGACTGACCTGCTGCGGCCTGGATGGACTCCTGCGCTGCGGCCACGATGGCCGAAGGGGTGAAACCGAACTCGCGGAACAGCGTCGCGGCGTCAGCCGAGGCGCCGTAGTGGTCGATGCCGATGATCCGGCCGGCGTCACCGACGTATTCGCGCCAGCCCATCGGCACCCCGGCCTCGATGCTCACCCGGGCCCGGACCTCTGGCGGCAGGACCTCGTCGCGGTAGTCCTGCCCGGCTGCGGCGAACCACTCCTGGCAGGGCATCGAGACGACCCTGGTCGAGACTCCTTGCGCCTCAAGGGTCCCGGCGGCCTCGACGGCGATGCTGACCTCGGAGCCGGTGGCGATCAGGATGACCTGACACGGGCTGGTGGCCGAGACGCCGGAACCCTCCTTGAGCACGTAGGCGCCCTTGGTCGTCCCCTCGGCCGAAGCGAAGGTGTCGCGGTCCAGGGTCGGCACGTTCTGGCGGGACAGGATCAGACCAGTCGGCCGGTCGGTGTGCTCCAGGATCGTGCGCCAGGCGACTGCGGTCTCGTTGGCGTCGCCGGGCCGTACCACGTCCAGGCCGGGGATGGCCCGGAGCGCAGCCAGGTGCTCGATCGGCTGATGGGTCAGCCCGTCCTCGCCCAGGCCGATGGAGTCGTGGGTCCAGACGAAGGTCACCGGCAGGTTCTGGATCGCGGCCAGGCGGACGGCCGGACGCATGTAGTCCGAGAACACCAGGAAGGTGCCGCCGTAGGGGCGGGTCAGCCCTTCGAGCGCGATGCCGTTCAGGATGCAGCCCATGCCGAACTCGCGGATACCGAAGTGCAGGGTCCGGCCGTAGGGGCCGCCCTGGTAGTCGCGTGTCTGCTTGCCCGCCGGGATGAAGCTGGGCGCGCCCGCCATCGTGGTGTTGTTGGACCCGGCGAGGTCTGCCGAGCCGCCCCAGACCTCTGGCAGGGCGTCGGCCAGGGCGCTCAGCACCTTGCCGGAGGCCGCCCGGGTGGCGATGCCCTTGGGGTCGGCCGGGAAGGACGGGAAGGCGGCGGCGACGTCCGCCGGGAGATCGCGGGCCGCCAGGCGGTCGAGCAGCGAGGCGCCGTCGGTGTGCGAGGCCCGCCAGGCGGCATACCCCTGATCCCACTCGTCATGGGCGGTCCTGCCGCGGCCGATCACCTCACGGGACCGGGCCAGTACCTCCGCGCTCACCTCGAAGGTCTGCGCCGGGTCGAACCCGAGCAGCTCCTTGGTCGCGGCGATCTCAGCGTCGCCCAGCGCGGAGCCATGGGAGGCGCCGGTGTCCCGTTTGCCGGGGGAGGGCCAGGCGATGACCGTCTCGAGGATGACCAGGGTCGGCTTGTCAGTGACCGTCCGGCCGCTCTCGATCGCGGCCAGCAGTGCGTCGACGTCCTCGACATACGTGCTGTTCTCGGCGTCGTTCGTGTCCCAGCCGCTGCGCCAGTCGACGGTGACGACGTGCCAGCCGTAGGCCTCGTAGCGCTTGCCCACGTCCTCGG